>JAYOYG010000025.1:7876-27510 GCA_038153445.1 Pseudomonadales bacterium | reverse complement strand
CCACCGTGGATAGGTTTGCTAGCTCATTGGTTATGGACTGGCGCTCAAACCGCTGTGCAGAAAGCGTGTTCAGCGCTGTGAAAACTAACTTATCCATGGCTTACCTCCTTCCCCTGGGACCTTAGTTCCGGATATTGATAATGGTCTGGGTCAGGGTGGAGCTCGTCTCAATAGCCTTGGCGTTGGCCTGGAAATTCCGCTGGGCTGTAATCAGCTCCACCAGCTCTTCCGTCAAATCCACGTTCGCCCGTTCAAGCGCACCAGCCTGAATCGATCCAAAGCCATCGCCACCGGCCTCCCCTAGGGTCGGCTGACCGGAGTTCGTGGTCTCTAGATAGTTGGCATCACCGATCTGTTTCAAACCGTTAGGGTTCGCGAAGTTGGTCAGAATGATCTTTCCGAGGGCCACCTGCTGCCCATTCGTGTAGTTCGCGCGCACCACCCCGGAGCTATCGATGTCCAGGCCATCGAGCTTCCCGGAGGGGAAACCGTCCTGGGACAGGGACAGCACGGAGAAGGGCTGAGAGAACTGGGTGGAGTTCGTACCGTAGTCCACGTTTAGAACGATGGGGTCGGATCCGTTCTGGGGATCGAAGGGGGTATAGGCAGCACCTTCCTTCGGGGAAATAAGGCGACCGCTGGTGTCGAAGGTCAGCTCGCCCTTATCGAGATACACCGGCACCCAATTGGGCGTGCCATCAATGGGCACAATGGTCTCGTTACCATCACCGTCCACGAAGATCGGGTTGCCGTCCTCATCCCGCGCTTGCTGAAGAATCGTGACGTCAGGCACATCCCCGCGGGATTGGGTAGTGACCGCAAGGCCAAAATTCGGGTGTCCATTCACGTTAATGAACGAATCACGAGAAGCGGTGCCCGAGGTAAAGGTGAAGCGCTGAGCATCGATATCAAAGCGCACCTTGACCCCGGAAACCTTCCGGCCGTCCTCCGTTTCGATCAAGTTGACTCGCTTCTCAACTTCTGCCGCGAAGGTATCGCCGGTGTAGGCGCCCGGGGGGATGGTGATCTTTCCATCCACCCCATCCACTGTGACGGAGATCACGTTGTCCTGGAAAGTCACGGGGAAAGTGCCCGAGGTATCTACGCCGGAGCGCGACCCGGTGGTGATAGCCGGGACGCCAGGGAGCCCCGTTCCCGCTCTCACCAAAATCTCATCGGCCACCTCTTCTGCAAAGCCGAGGACCTGACCGGCGCGAACATTCGCAAGCGCCGCGGTCCCGGCGGCTAGCGCTGCCTCAACCTGCTCAAGGGGAACCACCTCCCCAGTGGGTTGGCCTGCGGCATCCCCATCCTGGAAGAAACGATAAAGCGGCTCGATTTCAATGGTCGAGGCTTCGCCAGTCGTGCCGCTGTAGAAGACAAAGCGTCGCTCGTCGCGAAGGTACTCGACGTCGATACCTGAGCGCTGCTGGTCAGGATCAAGACGGAAATCGCCGTTGGGGACAAGCGCATCGCTCAAAAAGGCGCCCAAGGTAACGGAGGCACCAACGGCGATGGTTTCAGAGGTTGTCCCGAAGCCCAGCACGAGGTTTTCCGTGGCGCTGGCCGTTGCCGCATCCCAGCCCGTTACCCGGATCTGAGAGATATCGTCATCGAACTCACTTGAAGACGGCTTGAACTGGATCGCCCGCTCCCGAATGTTGTAGGAAACAGCGAGCCGATCACCCAGGGAGTCACCAGTTCCGTCTCCGAGGGCAATCGTATCCATCTCCGCCTTGATGGCAGCAACAATGTCCGAAGGCAACATCGTCGTAGCGGTCTTGCCATCAGGAATATCGATTTGAACCACATGGGGCGTCTCGACGCCGTTCTCATCCACCGTGGTGATCCGAAAAGCCCGGTCTGTGGCATTCGAGAAGTCAAAGAATCGCTCGTCACCAAACTGGTCGTTAAGCGCAAGAGAGATGGCATTCGCGAGGCCAGAGCCGTTGAGCGCCTGGGTATCGCCCGCGTTGATGGGTAAGGAAACGTTAACGTAGTTGCTTCCATCAATACTGACGCGGAAAAGGTCTTGGCCACTCAGGGGATCGGTCGCGCTGGTTGCCGCATTATTCGGGCCGTCTCCAGTCACCGTAATAGGTACTAAGTCCGTGCTACCGAAATCAGCGCCGTTCTGCATAAAGCCGCCGGTCCAGCTTCCCGACTGCGAAGGAACCTGAGTTTTCTGGTCATCCAAGGCGTACTTCGGGTGCGCAGCGTTGGGGTTAAAGGTCGGGTCCACCGCCGCGGGGTCCGCCGACAGCTGGCCAAACTTATTAATGTAGAGCACCTCGTTCTTGTCGTTCTTCGCCTTCAGCAGCGCCGGCTCAATCTCCCGATCGCCAATGAAGATTCGCGTCTGCCACTTGTTCGTGGGGTCATCCACCGTCGCGTTCTGGGTTTTGTAGTAGTAGATCGTTGCAATGGAAGCATTACCTAGAGAGTCGAATACGGTAATCGACGTCGACTTGTTATAGGTCTCGGGATCATTGCGATCAAACTCGTAGTTCGCCTGGCCGCTGGTGAAGATATCCCGCTTAGGAATAATCTCCGCGTCCGCCGGGAGGTTCACCCCGAGGAGCAGCTGGCTGGAGGCCTTCGGCTCACCGCTGGTTTCCGGCAGCTGGAGGGATCCGGCCGCATCAATGCTGGTGCTGGTTACCGATCCGTCCTCGTTTACCGGGAAGACTTGGAGGAACTGACCGACGGAATCGACCACGTAGCGGTCGTTGTTGACGGAGAAGCCCCCGTTTCGGGTGTACACCGTCTGGTTTGAGGTCAGGTTCGGCTTTAGGGCAAAGAAACCCTGGCCCGATACGGCGAGATCGAGGGAGTTCGCGGAGTTCACGATGTTCCCCTGGGTGAAGACCTGGGAGATCTCCTTCAGGTTAACGCCCTGCCCCACTACGCTGGAGTTCTTCTGCAGCGGCGAGGTAGCAAAGATGTCACCGAACTGGGCCCGGGACTTCTTAAACCCGATGGTGCCCACGTTGGCGATGTTGTTACTCGATACCCCGAGCTGAGCGCTGGCGGCATTCAAACCCGTTAGTGCGGTATAGAAGGACATGGCCCACTCCCTACTTAGTTTCCAATACGCTCCACCTGGCCAAGGCCCAGCAGGGCCCCGCCAAGTAGCTCGAGTTCAATGGTTCCAGCCGCATCCCGGCGAATGCCGCTGACTTCGGAGAAAACTTTCACGGGCTCCCGGGAGACCTGCCCGCCCAGGGCCACCATGGCCTCGAGGCGATAGGCTCCGGGGGCGGCCTCTTGGCCGGCGTTATCCAGCCCATCCCAGGCAAATTCGAAGGTGCCCGGGGCCTGCTGCCCGAATTCGATGGTGCGCACCGTGTCCCCCGCCGCACCGACGACGTTGACAAACACCGCGTCGGCCCCGGAGGGCAAGGAGAGATAGCCCGGGAGATCGGCACCGCTTTGCCGGAAGCCCTGACCGTTGGCCACGGCGACGGAGCGCCCTATCAAATTCGACGCTTCGAGCACATCGTTTTCCTTTCGGCTACTCACGAAGTTGTCGAGGGAGCCGGACATGGAAAGGGTGGCTTCGAGGGTGGAGAACTGGGCCAGCTGGGCAACGAACTGCTCGTTCTTCATAGGATCGAGCGGGTTCTGGTTTTGCAGCTGGGTTGTCAGAAGCTTAAGAAACTCCTGGCGGCCCAACTCATCGCTCTTCGGCGCAGCCGCCGCAGCCTTGCGTTCTTCGTAGCTCGCAAGGCCCGTGGGAAGACTTTGGGTGACCTGAGCAACCATGGTTTAGCTCCGAATCACTTCAAGGGTTTTCAGCATGAGCTGGCGCGCCGTATTCACCACCTCGACGTTGTTCTCGAAGCCTCGGGAGGCGTCGAGCATGTCCACCATTTCGGAAACGGGGTTAACGTTGGAGATATAGACGTATCCGTTTTCGTCAGCCTTGGGATTCCGAGGATCAAAGCGGCTGACCACGGGGGTCGGATCGTCGGATATGCCCGCAAGCTTCACCCCGCCCACGACCGGCGCCCCGCGGTGGAGCTGCTCCTTCCTAAGAAGGGCTTCGAAGACCGTCCGCTTGGCGCGAAAGGCCTCCGCTTCCGAAGAGGCTTCCGAACCCACGTTCGCCAAGTTCGACGCAATGGTGTTCATGCGCACGGACTGGGCATTAAGCGCCGTACCTGCGATATCGAAAACGCGTTGCAGATCGAAACCCGCCATGCTCACTCTCCTCGCAGAGCCCGGCGGAGCCCGGACACGCGGTTATTCAGAAAATCGAGGGTGGCCTGATACTGGGCGGCCGCCGCACCGAATTGGGCTTGCTCCACGGAGGACTCCACCGTGTTTCCATCCGCCGAGGCGTTTAGAGGAATTCGATAGACCAGCCCATCGCGGCTTTGGTCCTCGCCGATGGAAAAGTGCTGACGATGGGTCGTTTGAAGCGCATCGCCGGTTGCAGAGGCTAGGACCGCTTTGAAATCGATATCCTGAGCCTTGAAACCCGGGGTTTGCGCGTTTGCAATATTTTGGGAAAGCAGATCTATCCGCTGGCTCCGCAGCGCTAGCGCCTGTTCATGAATCCCAAGGATGTTGTCGAATCTCGCCATGATCGCCTCAAGCTTTCGCGTCCTGGGTCGATTACCCAAATAGGCAGGAACCGACTCACGTCGAAGAGTGCAGGCGCTATGCCAAAACACCTTTTGAGCGCTTAAACCTCTGAAAAATGTAGTTTTTATCGAATTCTTCGCGATCCCTCTCTCACTCTCCCGTCGCCTGAGCGGCAAGGCCTTGCCGGCCCCGGGGCAAAGGCTTGCCGACGAAGGTGTCCTGCGGCACCGCGCTAGACCCCGCCAGAGATGGGCGGCACACTGGCGCTGCTAGAAAGGAGGGGTCATGTGGTGCTTTAGGTATTCGACGGTTAGCCGAGCCGGCCTAGTGTGCTTATTTTTCTTTGCATCTTGGCTTCGAGCTTATGCCCAGCCCTCAGCTGATCTGAACCTTGAGGCCTTACGGGACGCTGCCGGAACCTTCGTCGCTGAGGAGCTCTCCATTGAGCGAAGCGAAGTCCTAGTACCTGCTCTGGATCGCCGTGCGCGTCTCCCGGTTTGTCCCGAGCCCCTGGCCTTTCGCTGGCCCTTTTCCAGCAGGGGAACGGTCGAGGCATTTTGCCCAAGCACCGACGCGCGTCTTTTCCTACGCGTCATCGTGAAAGGCGCCTCGGGTCCGCGCTCCAAGGGCATGGATCAGCAGCTGGGTTGGCAGGTGGCAAGGCCGGTAGCAGCAGGAGAGATGCTCAGCGGCGAGGACCTTGAACCGGCGCATGGCCCTAGCCCCGAGGTTTTGCCCTACCGCGGCCCGAAGCCGCAAGCATCCTTTCGCCTTAGAGCATTGACACCCATCACGCCAGGGGCGCCGATCCCTGCCAGCGCAGTGCGCCTAGAGCGAAAGGTGCTGCGAGCTGACGCTTCCCTAACCGCTCAGCTGCGCTTACCCCACCCGCAGCTAACGGAAACCTGGGTCCCCGCGGAAGGACTTGCCGGGGATACGCTGAGCCCCGAGGATGTGCCTAAACTGGTCGCTCTGGCGCGCCCCCTGAGGGCCGGGGCGATACTGCGCGCCAGCGATCTTTTGAGCGCCGTGCTGGTTCAAAAGGGAGCTACGGTCCGCGTGGCCATTCACCAGGGTCTCATGGTGCTTGAGGCCGATCTAATCGCGGAGGAAGACGGCGCTCTTGGAGAAAGCGTAGTAGTCCTGAATTCAGAAACGGGACGCCGGCTTCGGGCCACGGTCACGGGCCCCGGCCGGGCTGAGCATCAGCCCTAGAGAGCCTGGCCTAAATCCATTACAGTTATCCGCCGGGCTGTCGATTAACTCATTGAAAGATCAAGATTTAATTTTTTAAAAAAAAGCCTAAAGGTTAGTCAGCTTCTGTCGATTAGCTACCTAAGAGCCATATTTTAGGGCGAGGAAAACCCATGGCAGATCCTATTTCAGGCGTTGGTGGTCGCGGCCTCCAGGCCCCCCGGTTGGCGGAAGCTGAGAGCAAAAAAAGCGCTGAGGCGGACAAGGCTGCAAGGAGCGAAAGCTCTGGCGCCGTTGCTCAGGACAGCGTAGAGCTCAGTGAGGGCGTGAGGAGCGCCAGCACCGAAGCGGTTTTTGACGCAGATCGGGTAGCGGAACTCCGGGAGGCAATCGCTAACGGACAATACCCCCTCGATCCTAAAAAGATTGCCGAGAGCTTCGCGAGCATCGAGCGGTTGCTGTAGGCTCTGAGCGGATCCCGTTCGCCAAGAGTCTGCAGTTGTGAATGTTCAGGCCTCCACCCTCGCCCTCGCGGAGCGGCTAACCCGTTTGCTTGAAACGGAATTCGACGCCCTCAAGGCGCGAAATCTCGAAGGCTTAGAAAAGCTCGCTGAACAGCGAGAGGCGCTCCTGACCCAACTGCTTTATCTCAAAGAGACGGATCTAGCGCGTTGGCAGAGCGAGAGCTTTGCTCCGGTTCGTGCCGCCCTAGACGAATGCCAAGGCCTGCATAAGCGTAATGAACTCCTTTTATCCCGCCAACTTGACGCCGTTCGCCAAGCCCTCAGTACATTGCGTAAAAGTAGCGATGACGCGGATCTTTACGATCGGCTCGGCAAGCTCGCCCGGCGCCGGGGCCATCTATTTAGCGACGACGTCTAAGTACGGCTAAAGCTCTATCCCCTCGTTCCGATTACCCCTCTTAGCGATGGCTTTAACGACAGCGGCTGAGGAGTGGTCCCCATGAGCGAACGCGGTAAGCAGCTTGCCCTTCTGCTAGGCGCCACCTTGGCGCTCGGGGGATGCGCCGTTGCGGCCAGCCCCGCCCTAACCCTCGGGGGAGCTCGGCAAGCCGCGGGCGAGGCCATGCGCCTCAGCGAGCGGGGAGCCCAACTCGTTGGCATTGGGTACGCGGTGATCAGCGTACAAAACCACAGTAATCCGGAGCAGCGCCGGTTGCTCGCCATCCGCTCTTCCAAACTCGACGCCTACCGCGCGCTTGCTGAGCAGGTTTTTGGTCAGTATCTCGATGCGGATACAACCATCGGCGAAATGATGATTGAAGACGACCGCTTCCGGGCCCGGGTGGAGGGCGTGATCTACGGGGCCCGCTTGGTATCCATTGAACCGGTCGGGGATGACAGTTACCAGACTACCCTATCCCTTGATCAGCACGTCGTGCAGGACCTCCGTGCGCTATATCTTGGATACTTCGCTCATACCGGCAACCCGGCCTAGGGAGCCATCCCATGCAGCGCGCAGCCCTAACCCTCGCCCTAGCTCTGTCCGTCGCTCCCGCCCTCGGCCAGGAAGGCGCTGAAGCGCGTCTGGAAGCGGCCAAGAATGCCATGGTCGAACATGCGCTAAGCCAGCCCACGCGCGTCCACAGCGCGGCTTGGATTGACGAAAACGGGGTGCTTCACGAGCAAAGTCGCTATCAAAGCCAAGGAGAGATCCGGGGGATTCGCCTTCCTAGCTACCTGCCCAAGGTACGGGACGAGGATCCCGAAGCCGCCCCAGCCTCCAGCATGCTCGCGGAGAGCTCGGAGACCGAACCACAAGCGGCCCTTCCGCCATCGGAATCCTGCGCTCTAGTCCCTGGCCTTGCGCAGGTCGCCGTTCTTGATGTTCAAGGGCTGACCCCCGCAGGAAACCCGGCTGCGGGCTATGCCCGCCAGCTTGAGAAGGAAACCCGCCGCCTTCTCCTTCGTCGCTTTGAAGGCGCTGATCGGTGGCGGCTCGCACCTCGCCACGAGAGCGCTTCGCTGAGGACCGACTACGAGCGCGCTGTCTACGAGGGCCCTCGGAATCGTCGGCCTCTGCAACTGACCCTCGCCCTGGCGGTGCGCCAAAGCGACCAAAAACCGCGCTGGTGGAATCTCAGCGCTACAGCCCTCGAGCCCCTCAGGGAAAACTTTGGCCCGTTTCGACGGCGAACCCAAGCCCTAGAGCTCGACCTTGAGCTACGCCTGTCGGCCCCTGGAGATCCCACTTACCTATGGGTTGGTTACGATAGCGTTCGGCTTGCGGCGCGGGATAGTCAGTGGTCTCCGAAGATCCTGCCCACCGACATTCGCGCGATATACACCCGCCTAAACCAGTGGTTCGACGCCCTTCAGGCGCGGCAAAGCTGCGAGGCGCCCCGCTATGCGGTCAATGGTATGGTTCGCGGCCAGTACGTCATTAGCGGCGGGCGCCAGGCCGGGCTCAAGCCCGGCGATAAGCTAATCCTCGCCGACGGACTTCGTACCCCGGCTGACGTCCTCGCCAGGGGAGTGGACGCGACCATGGTCCTGGCAGAGGTACGCTGGATCGAGGAGGAGGAGGCAGGCCTCACCCTCGTCTCTGGAGAGGTTCCAGGAAGTTCGGAGCACCTCATCGCCATTCCCCTCTAGCTCTAGGGCTCGCGCACCAACATGAAGGGATGTTCCGCGGAAAGGAGCGCTCGACAGGATCGGGAGCCCTGATAGGTGTAGACCACACAGCCGTAGTATTGGCTGAGTTCAAGTTCGCTGTTGGTCCAAAAGTTCTCCACCGGCAGCTCGGGGAAAATGTTGGGGTTGTAGGCCGGAAAAACGCACGACATTTCTTGAATGGCGCGCATCTCCTTGGGGGACGGGAGACGCCAATTGCCGCCGGAGCGCTCGCTGACCTCCACCGCGTAGGCCTGCGCATCCTCAAAGCTCAGGGACTGGGCTTCCCCGCGGCAGCTGCGATTCACATAGCGCTGACCGGCGGGACAGCGGTAAAAAAGCACGTCAACGGCTGGGTGGGCGACCAGGCCCCCATCGACCTCGCGAAAGGCGCCCCGCTCCCCAATCTCGAAAACATCCCCGCAGGCGGGCAGCTCCGTGGGATCGTGGCAGCCGGCGAGGGCAAAAAGCATCAAGAAAAACGCCCTGCGACCGATTGAATCAGTTGATGGCCCTTTCGACGTTTTGGTCATCAGCGTCCCTCCTAGATCGTTGTATAGTGCGAGAGGAGTGATGCGCTGGCAAACCCCGCTCGCGGTCTAAGGGGTAATGCAACAGCCGGGCCAAAAACAGCTAAAGGGTGAGGCAGCATGGATATCGCAACCGTCATTGGCCTAGTGGGCGCCTTCGCCATGGTGCTGATGGCCATCCTCCTGGGCGGATCCCTGGGGATGTTCATCGATCCCGTGAGTCTCCTGATCGTGGTGGGCGGCTCGATCTTCGTCATGATGATGCGCTCCTCCCTCGCGGACTTCCTCAAGCTCGGTGGCATCCTTGGCAAGGCCTTCGGGGCGAAGGTCGACGATCCCGTGGATCTCATCAATCAGCTGGTGGAGCTCGGCACGCTGGCCCGGAAGGACGGGATGATTGCCCTTGAGGGACAGGAAATCTCCAACCCTTTCCTCGCGAAGGGCATCGGCATGCTGGTCGACGGCACCGATCCAGGGATGATCAAAAGCTCCCTGCACAATGATCTTGGGGGCATGAAGCTACGCCACGAATTGGGCGCGGCGATCCTCGATGCAGGGGAAAAATACGCCCCGGCCATGGGGATGATCGGGACCCTGGTGGGTCTGGTGCAGATGCTTTCGAATATGTCGGACCCAAAGTCCATCGGGCCCGCCATGGCCGTGGCCCTCCTCACCACCATGTACGGGGCCATCTTGGCCAACATGGTGTTTGGTCCCATGTCCGAAAAAATTAAGGACTACTCCTCCAAGGAAGCGAATAACTGTGCACTCATCATCGAGGGCATCATGTTCATCCAGTCCGGCGGTAACCCCCGACTCATGGGCGACCTCCTCGCTTCCTTCATCGCGCCCAAGGCTCGGGCGTCCCTGGCCGCGGGCTAAGCCACCATGGCCGAGGCACAGGCAGAGCCCATCGAAGAGCCGATCCCCAACGAGGACGGGGAGGCGGAAGAAGCCGCCGCGGGCGGCGACGGGGGCGGTGAAGAGGATGCTCCGGAGGAATGCCCGAGCTGTCCCCCCGCGGGGGCGCCCCTATGGATGGCCACCTTCGCGGACATGATGTCCCTGCTCCTGTGCTTCTTCGTACTCATCCTTTCCTTTGCTGAGATGAACGTCCCGAAGTACAAGCAGATTAGCGGATCGCTTCAGAGCGCCTTCGGGATTCAGCGCATAGTTCCCGTGGTGGAGCCGCCGAAGGCCCAAAGCCTGATCGCAAAGGCCTTCACCCCCTCCGTGGCCCAGCCAACGCCCGTCGAAACCATTCGCCAGCAGACCACGGACGAAACCCAGCCCGATCTCGAAAAGAAGCTGGAGACGAAAACGGAAGACTTCCCCACCCCAGAGGAGAAGGCCCAGCTGGAGCAAATGCTTGCGGAGGAGATTGCTAAGGGGCAGGTGGAGGTGCGCATTGAAGATCAGGAGCTGATCGTCGAGATGAAGTCGCCGAACGTCACCGGCGGGCGGGAAGCGGGGGACTCAGGCCGCATGGCCGGTGCCCCCATCAGCCGGGAGGCGCTCAACACCTACGCCAAAATCGCTGAGGCGCAAAGCCAAATGGATCGGGACCTTACGGTGCTGGCGCCCGAACCCACGGTGGCGAGCAGCCAAAGCCAGGGTGACGCGAGCGGGGGCCCCGCCGAGGGACAGAGCGCTGGCGGCCAGCCGGGCACGGGCGGCGATGGCAAGAGCGCCGACGATCTCTACGCTCGGCTGCGCGCCGACCTTTCCGAGGAGATCGAAGAAGGGCTGGCGGAAGTCGAGCGGGACGGGGATGCGGTCATCGTTCGCCTCGCTGACCAGGGCTCCTTTGCTTCGGGCAGCGCTGATCTTCAGCCCGCCTTCCTTCCCCTCCTTCGGCGCACGGGCCAAGCGCTTACCCAGGGGGACGGGAAGATCAGCGTGAATGGGCATACGGATAACGTCCCCATTCTCTTCAATGATCGCTTCAACTCGAATTGGGATCTCTCCGCGGCGCGCGCGGCCGCCGTGGCGGATTTCCTCCTGGACGAATTCCCGGCGAACCCGGCCTCCATGACCATCAGCGGCTTCGCAGATAGCAAGCCCATCGCCGATAACGGCACCCCCCAGGGCCGGTCTCAGAACCGGCGCATCGAGATCATTGTCGAACCCAGCTAGGGCAGCTGGCACAGAGCTTGCTCTGTCTCCTTGAAAGCTAAACCCCAGGACCTTTTCCCGGGGTTTATGACGGAAAGGACGACAATGGCGACGGCGAATCTGTCGGATTATCGACAAATCTTCATGCGTTTGGATCCAAGCGCCCTGGGCATCCCTGCCCTGGTGCTCCTGATCCTCAGCATGCTGATCCTCCCCTTCCCGCCCTTCCTGCTCGATCTGCTCTTTACCTTCAACATCATTTTGGGCTTGGTCATCCTGGTGGTGGCCATCAACACCTTTAAGCCCCTGGAGTTCTCCGCCTTCCCCGCCACCCTGCTGCTTGCAACCATGCTGCGCCTTGGCCTGAACGTGGCCTCGACCCGGGTCGTGCTGGTGAACGGCCATGAGGGCACGGACGCCGCAGGCAAGGTGATCGCGGCCTTCGGCGAGTTCGTGATCAGCGGCAACTATCTGGTGGGTTTCATTGTCTTTGGCATCTTGATGATCATTAACTTCATCGTGGTCACGAAGGGTGCGGGCCGGGTTTCCGAGGTAATTGCGCGCTTCACCCTCGATGCCCTCCCCGGTAAGCAGATGGCCATCGACGCCGATCTTTCCGCAGGCATTATTGACCAGGAGACGGCAAAGGCCCGGCGGGAGGAAATCTCCCAGGAATCGGACTTTTTCGGGTCCATGGACGGTGCCTCCAAGTTCGTGCGCGGGGATGCGGTTGCGGGGCTCTTGATCCTCATCATCAACATCATCGGCGGCCTCGCCATCGGCATGTTCCAACATGATCTGAGCTTTGCCGACGCCGGACGCATCTACGTGCTCCTCACCATTGGTGATGGCCTCGTCGCCCAGATCCCCTCTCTCCTGCTCTCCCTGGCCACGGCCATCGTAGTGACTCGCGTCACCACCTCCCAGAGCATGAGTGAGCAGGCCGCCGTGCAGCTGGCCAACCCCACAGCGCTCTATGTGGGCGCGGCCATTCTGACCATCCTAGGCATGGTCCCGGGCATGCCCCATCTCGTGTTCTTGATGCTGGCCGGCGGCGCCGCCGCTTTAGCCTTCTCCATCCAGCGCAAGGCCCAGAATGTGGCCTTTGAGGCAACGGAGGCGGAACAGGAACGGCAAGCCCTCCCCAGCAGCAAGGAGCTGGACTGGGACGATCTAGACACGGTGGATCTGATTGGCCTCGAAGTCGGCTATGGCCTCGTTCCCCTGGTGGACAGCGACGCCGGGGGCCAGCTCATGACCCGGGTTCGGGGCGTGCGAAAAAAGCTGTCCGCGGAGCTGGGCTTCCTCATCCACCCCGTGCGCATCCGGGATAACCTGGATCTGGGGCCGAACGAATATCACATCATCTTGAAGGGGGTGGTCCGGGCCAAAGGCGAAGTGAGACCCAATCGGGAGCTCGCCATCGACCCCGGCCACACCCACGGCCAGATTGAGGGCATTGCCACCCGGGAACCGGCCTTCGGCCTCGACGCCCTCTGGATCGAGCCTTCCCAGCGGGATTACGCCCGAACCCTTGGCTATACGGTCGTCGATGCGAGCACGGCCATCGCCACGCACTTGAACGCCCTCCTCCGCCAGAACGCCTCGGAGCTGCTCTCCCACGATGAGTCCCAGCAGCTCCTCGATAAGCTCGCCGAGCGCGCTCCGAAGCTGGTGGAAGATCTGGTGCCCGATCGCCTACCCCTCGGCGCCATCACCCGCGTGCTGCAGCAGCTGTTGGCCGAAGGGGTGCCCGTAAAGGACATGCGCACTATCGTTGAAGCGCTATCGGAAGCTGTAGATCGCACCCAGGATCCGGACCAGCTCACAGCCCTCGTCCGGCCCCGAATCGGTCGCATGATCATGCAGCCCCTGCTGGATGAGCAGACCCAGCTGAACGTGCTCACCCTAGAGCCGGAGTTCGAACAGCTGCTCCACTCGATCTTGCAGCAAAGCAACGATCTGCAAACGCTGGCCATTGATCCAAAGCTCGCCGAGGGGCTCTTCCGCTCCCTACGGTCAGCCTTTGCGGAAGCAGAGGCGCAAAACATTGCCCCTGCCCTCGTCGTTTCTCCCCCCGTGCGCCCCTGGCTTGCGCGGGTGCTTCGTCATCGCCTCCCGGACCTACCGGTGCTGGCCTACTCCGAAATTCCCGACGATACGGCCATCAAGGTGGTCGGTACCGTCGATGCGCAACGGACGGAATAAGCTATGGAACTCCATCGTATCGTCGCCCCCGATGCCAGTAAGGCCACCGCCGAGGCCCTGCGCCTCTACGGACCCGATGCCCTGGTGATCTCAACCCGCCGTCTTAAGAATGACCGCACGGAGATCATCGTCGCCACGGAAGCGGCCGATGCTACCGCCGTCGCTACCCCAGAGGCCCCCCTGGCCCTTGCGGAGCCGGAGGCACCCCAGGCCAAGGCCTCGGCCGGACAGATCAAGGGCGGCAAGGCCTTCAAGGCGGCCTTCGAAGCCCAGTTGAGTGAGCCGAAGACCCATGCCGAAAGCCTTTCCCCTAACGCTCCGTCCGCAGGTGAAGCCAAGGCGGAGTATTTACGCGGGGCAGTGGAAGGCCTTGGCCCTGTCCCCCCGCCAAAGGATGAAGGGTTAGTCCTTTTAAATGCGATCCACGAAGAGCTCGCCCGACTGCGTTCAGAGGTTGGAGCTTTAAAGGCGGAGCGTCACGACCTTATGCAATCCCAGGACCGAGACCGCCTTACGGCGCTGGGTCTTCCGGAGGACGCACTCTCGGCGGTACAAGAGCGCCTCGCAGGTGGCGCGCTTCCGCCCCTCCCTAAGCTCACTGATGGAGCGAGCGCTCAGGCTCAGTGGCTTGCGCAACTCCTTTGCCACCCTGACGCCCATACTCCCTTGAAGGGAACCCATATTCTTCGAGCAGAAGATTCAAGGGTCCAGGCTGAGATCGCCGCAGCCATCGCTGCACAGGGCGAGCAACGCCATGGTTGCGGCTCTACGCTTTTGGTCGCCGTTGGCCGGGACGACGCTCACTGGCGCCAGGTGACCCAAGCGGCGCTTGCGGAAGGGGTTCAAGTGCTTCGCGCGCGAAGCAGCGCGCAACTAGAGGGCCTGCTAGCGAATGAAGGCCTCGGAAGCCAGCTTTGCCTGTTGCTTCCCGCCTCAGGAGAAGAAGCGGACGCCCTCCGCCGGGTATCGGCGCTGCAGGGCGTTCCAAGACACCAAGTCCTTCCCTCCGATCGATTGACGTCCCCCTTTCTCGGGACCCTCGTGGGCGGTACGGAAACAGATACGGTCATGGTTCACCGGTTTCACAAGAGCGTGCCCTTAGACCACTTTGTCGCTACGATGTTGAGAGCGGGTAAGGGGGTGTCCGTGCTCCATGAAGAGGGGGGAGACGTGAGTGAGGGACTCACCGCATCCCTCACCCTAATGGCGGCCTGGGCAGCAAAGGAGCCTGCGCCAATACAACCGGAGCCGGGGAAGGCCAAAGCCTGGCCCCTCGCCCTACACGGTTAGAGACGGGGACATTATGGGGCTTTTGGGCAAGAGCAGCGCCCAGCCACGGGTGATCGGCGTGGCCAGCGGCAAGGGGGGGGTCGGTAAAACCTCCATCGCGGTCACCTTGGCGACGCTATTCGCCGAGGAAGGCCTGCGCACCCTTCTCCTCGATGCGGACATGGGCCTCGCCAATAGCCAAATCCTCCTAGGGTGCAGCGTCCCAAAGCACATGGGACACGTGCTCGAGGGAAAGGCATCCCTTGAAGATATCCTGGTTCAGGTGCGGCCCCATTTGCATCTGGTTCCTGGCGCGTCCGGAGTAAAGACTCTGGGCGCGCTCGATGAAGCCATGACCCACCACATCATTCGGGCCTTTTCCGCCCTGGAACGCCCCGTGGACGTCATGATCGTCGACATTGCAGCGGGGATCTCCCCGTCGGTGCTGACCTTCCTCAAGGCCTGCCAGCAGCAGGTCATCGTCATGAAGGATGAATTCAGCAGCATTGCCGACGCCTATGGCCTGGTGAAGGTGCTCGCCGAGGACCTTTCCCTAAACAGCATGGCGCTGGTACCCAATGGGGTCGCGAGCCACAGCGAAGGGGAGCGGCTCCACGCGCATTTTTCTAGCGTGTGCGAGCGCTTCTTCGGCCAGGGCATCCGCCTTGGCGGGGTCGTTCGCCAGGATAGCTGGATGAGTGAGGCGCAGCGACGACAGCAGCCGCTGATTGCCCTCGCCCCCTCCTCCCAGGCCCTGACGGACATTCGTCACCTGGCGGAACACCTCTATGCGACGAAGCTCGGCCCCCTAAGCGGCGATACGCAGTTCTTCTTCGAACGACAGCTCACAGGGACGGTGCTGGCCTAATGCGGGACGCCTCGGAATACGAAAGCATTCAGCAGGGTACGAGCGACGAGAATCGCTTGGCGCAGCTGCGCCTAGTGCGCAAGGTCGCAGTCCATCTGAAGGCCCGGGTACCGGATTTCGTCGAAGTGGACGACCTCGTGCAATACGGCATCATCGGACTCCTTGAGGCGGAGAAAGCCTTTGATGCCAGCAAGGGCATTCCCTTTGATGCATTCGTACGGCAGCGCATTCGTGGCGCCATGATCGATGAAATTCGGCGCATGTCGGATATTCCCCGAAGCGCCGTGGCGAACCTCAAGGCCCATGGGGAGGCCAGCAAGCGCCTTGCCGCAACCCTCGGGCGCGAACCCACCCAGGCCGAGATCGCCGCCGAGCTTGGCCTGTCTGACGAAGCCTTTCAGAACGAACGGACTCACGCACACCGCTTCCAAACCCTTGCCTACGACGACGTAGAGCAGGAAGTAGATGGTGTAACGGCTGCACCGGAGTTAGATCCGTCCGTTTTAGTCGCAGACCAGGAAGGGGTAGACGCTCTTCAGGAAGCCATTGGTGCGCTTCCGGAACGGGACCAGCTGATCCTCCAGCTCTATTACGTGGAGGAACTCAATCTAAAGGAAGTCGGCGCGGTCATCGGCGTCTCCGAATCCCGAGTCAGTCAACTGATAACCGCGAGCGCTTCAAAGCTCCGACGATTGATTGCGTGCTAAACTCACACGTCTAACAGTTAGGAATAAGGCAGCCATGGCACTGTTCGGAAGATCAAAGGACACGCAGAAAGAAGCGATGATCGCAGCAAAGCGGGACTTTGAGATCGTTTCCGACCCCGACGCCCCTGGTTCCGTGCGCCGCGTGAGAAGCCGGGTCGCACTTCGCTGCAAAGCCCTTCTCGACAAAACCTTTGTGGAGGGCGCTCAGCGCACCGAACGCCACGAGCAAGCCGTTATCATCGCCATTAACGAGGGCAAGCCTCAGCCGGAAGCCCCCAAAGCTCGGTCCTTCGGAACGGTCCCAGCCTTTGACCATGAGGTTATGGCGTTTCTGCCCCAGGAAGTCGCTGATCGGGCCTTCGACCTTGGGCGGCGCTACCAACGGGTTGAAATCGACGCCAAGCAAGCCATCGACTACATGCAGGCCCTGGCGGATGAACTCTGCGCGACCCTTCAGGTTGATCCCCCCTTTGAAGCCTTGCGCTTCCTGCGGGATGAGCTCGCCGAAGAAGAAGGGGAAAGTGGAGAGGACAGCGAATCCAGTTCAGAGGACGACAGCACGCCCTAACCAAAGGTTGGAGCCCTAGGCCGGAGGCCTAAAGGAGGCCGTTAGATCATGGAAACGACGCTTCTCCTTATTATCCTTATCGCCTTGGCGCTGATCCTGGTACTTCTGGTTTACGTGGTTGACCGCCTCATGGCGCTCGAGAAGCTAACCCTCAACCTTCCATCCTTTGGGGGGGAGGCTCCAGCGCCCGCGGGCAATGGTGATACGCACTTTGGCAGCCTCACCGGGCAACAGCTCTGGGATGGCATGAATGGGAAGCCCATCGACGGCTGGACCGCCGATACTTTTCACGCCCTCCGCCCTCGCTACGAGGTCGTCCTCGGGAAGCACATAGAGCAGCTTTTCCAAGCAGGAAAGAGCGGCCAACCCCTTCCCAAAAGCCCGGCAACTATTGAAACGCTGCGAGGTTCCGTCGCTTCTTTCATTCCCGGAAACCATGCGCAAACGCTCCACAGCCTAGGAGCCAGGAGCAATAGCGAGCCCCCTGCGGCCCTTGCGGATGCGCTTGATGACGTGACTGAAGTTCTTTACGGCCGTACGGGCCTTGATCTGCGCCGCCCCTACTCGGAGAAACTCCTCGGCTACACGGGCGAGGAGCCCCAGGAAACGCCAGAGGGCGAAGACGAATTGGTCTCCTAGGACTGCGGCCGGGGCGGTTCTAGCCCCCGCAGCCAATAGGCCCAAGACAACACGATCGCCACTGCCGTAAAGAGTTCCTCTGGGATTTCCTCGTCCAAGCGAAGTTGGGCGAGCGCAGAAGCCAAGGCCGGATCGCGAGTCACGAAAACTCCCTGGGTCTGCGCTTCACGAACAATGGCGTCGGCAAGCTCGTCATCACCGGTGGCCGATACCTTTGGAGCGGAAACGCCCTCGTAGGTCAGGGCAATCGCGCTCCGACGACCGGTTGCCGGCGGATCTTTCTGACCCTCCTTCACGATCGATCCTTCCGCGGATGGGCGTGAACGGCGAAGGACTCGAGCTCAAGCCGAAGGGCTGCGAGCTCCTCTTGCAGGCTGCCTTGCTCTCTCCGGGCAAGCTCCGCCACCCCGTCCTGAGGCGCCCACAAGGTAAAGGCAACCTTTCCCTCGCGGGAGAAGCGCGTCCGCATCCAAATGGGGCCAAGAGAATCGAGAGTTGTCGACGCATGGACAACCCAGAATACCCTTGTCGCTTGCCTTGGGTCCTGCTCCTTCTGCAGCTCCAAGGCTACGGCAGGCCCATCTCGCAGGGTCAAAACCCAAGCCAGGCTGAGATCCTGTCGATGCTGGGCCGCGGCGACCCCCTCCGCTTGGGCACGCTCTAATCCACCCAGAACCTCACCCGCGACCCGACTTAGCTCAGAGTTAGCTGGAGCGAGCTGGCTCACGCGGAGAAGGGCTCGCTTTAAGTCGAGGGGCGAAACGGGCCTTCTTTGGGCGAGCTGGGCCTCGAAAAAGAGCCCGGACTGAAGGAGGCTTGAACGTAACGCGGGGCCATCAAGGTCCTGCACGCTTAGGCGCGGCACGCCGAGCTGGAGCTGGGAAGGCGCTTTTTCCGAAAGGGCAAACAGCGCATCAAGCCCCTCTGCCCGCTGAGCCAGGGCCATGGTAGGTGCCGCAAGCTGGCGAAAAAGACTACTAATCTCGAGGGACCCAGGGCCGGCGCCTAAGGGCGGACTTACGCTTGCCGTGGCGCTACGCGCTGGAGCGGCAATGGGCTCTAGCGCCATGCCCTGGGGCGCGGTTCGGAGGCGAAAACTGCGCCGTTCTCCTGCTGGGAAAGGGGCCTGCCCTGCAAGTTGAAGTGCACGGTCGCCATAGAGAAGCCGTGCCCGACCATCTACGAGAGCGCTGACCAGCTCGATAATTTGCCCAGCCTTGAGCCCCAGCTCCTGAGCCACGGGAGGCGCAAGGACAAGGGCCCGCCCTTCCAGAAAGATGGGCAGAGGCCTTGGAACGGCCCCTATCTGCTCCGGGCCCAGGGCCATGCTAGGGGTAGCGAATCATGCGCCGGCGATCGATGGTTTGACCCACCTGGGGATCATCAAAGACCACGGCCCGAAAGTCCTCTGCCCCGGGAACGCGCAGTTCAACGCCAGCCAAGAGGTAGTTCGGATTCTTCCGGCGAAAGGCCCGGGGATTGGCCTGGATGAAGGCGTCCCGCACCACCTCGTGGCGCACCGGCAGGTCGCCGAGCGTCGAGAAGATAATTTCGTCAAGCGTATCCCCGGGCTGCACGCGATAGTGCCCGCCGGCGAGGGGCCTGCGACTCAGCTCACCCTCTAAGGTGAGGAAACCCTGGAGCAGCTGGGTCAAGGCCGCTTCTGCGGGGCCCGAACTGCTGGGTACGCGCGCGGGAAGCACTCGGCTCGCATCCGCGGCGCCGGCGGGGTTAGCGATCGCAAATATGGCTAGGGACAGCGCGATGCCCTTCAAGCGGCGCGTATTCATGGCGTGGAATCCTCCCCGGTCAGCGGCTTGTTCTCCATGGGGGCATCACCCACAAGGGAGCGCGGCGGCGGATAGCGAAGGCGAGGCCCCGTGTCCCCAATTTCCTGCTGGGCTTCGAGCGCTTCGAGATAGCGCTCGCGGGTCAGGGTCACAAGCGCTTCGACGTCAGCTTCAAGGCGAAGGAGGGAGCGGGTGCGCCCATCCACCGTTTGAAGCCGCTTAGCCATGCTGTCCAAAGCTTCTGTGGTGCCCTTGAGGATCGCCTCCTGCGCTCCAAGCGCATTGCCCAAAACATCAACCCGGCCGTTAAGCGCGCTCATGCCCTCCGCCAAGGCCGAGTCAATACGCGGTTCTAACGCAGAAGGAACGGTCGACGGAAGGGACTCAAGGCGCTGCTGCGTATCCTGAAGCGCCACCGTGAGCCGGTCCTGAGCTAGAAGGAGATCGCGCTGAGTCTCAGCCACCACACCCATCGCCTCTCGAATCTGCTCAAGTTCTCGAAGGCCCGCGGCCTGCTTCACTA
>JAYOYG010000025.1:0-7866 GCA_038153445.1 Pseudomonadales bacterium | reverse complement strand
CATCAAGGCGGGACAGCCGAACGGTGAGCGTAGTCGCCATGTACACAAAAACCAGCAAGCCCAAGAATAGAATGCCGCCCATGGCATAAACGATGGTTTTGTTGAGCTTCTGGATTCCACCCAGATGGGTATTGAGCTCGGTCATCCCCCCCTGAAAGCTATGGCCGATCCGTTCCGCGGCCTGCGCAACGTCGTTAGCTGTCTCCGCCGCATCAAGGAGCGAACTTACAGCTGCAGCGGAAAGGCTTTCCGCGCCTTCAGACCCCTTCGGGGCGACTTCAGTTTCATCGCCAGGTTCCTCAGAGGATTCAGCGCTCTCCGAGGTGTTCCGAGTGCTGCTGGCGTCCCCGTTACCGTCGGAGACAGCATCTTCGGTGCGGTCGTCCTCCGGGGCGCCGGAGCTACTCGCCTCCGCGAGAACCGCGTCCGGATCCTTATCGTCCCGATCAACCATCGCCACCTACCCCTTCTCTCGACCACTGCGCAGAGCGGTCTTTCAATGCTTGCCGGCGCGCATTAACAGCCGCGAGGCGCGCCCAAAGAGCGGAATCTTCCAAGGCACTCTCGTTGGGTGCGTGCTCCGACACCGCCTCGATATGCGGGTCCTCTAGGCTTTGCTTCGCCGATGCCGCCGGAGCAGAATCCTGCGCCTTCGCTGCTCCCCGCACGGGGCGAGGCCTGAATGCACCGCCGCCCCCTTCCGGGACCCGGCTAATAGTTGGCTTTCCCGATCCGAAGCTAGAGGGCGAGTCCGCCATATGAGTCTCCGCTGCCTGTCCCCTATCTAGTCGACAGCTCGCCCGGAACGCTTGAGGCGCTAACCGGACCCGCAAGCGCCTTCTGACCCACGCCGTACCACCAGCTAAGGGCGAGCACCGTCAGCCCCGCAGCGAGCAAAAACGGCCATCGAACGAGCGCCGGGGAGCGAGATCGGGGCGACGCGCGTGGCGTATCCGCCAGAGGTTCGCTCACGGGGGCTTCGACCAGTAGTCCTTCGGCCTCCGGGGGGACGACGGCCTCGACGACCCGCTCCCGGCGGAGCTGCGCGACCAGCGACGCCACCTCATCGCCGAGGCCCTGGACTTCGGCTTCGGCCTCAAAGGCCACAAGGGCATCCTCGTTCGGTACGGGAATGCTCCAACTGCGAAGCCCCCGGCGGAAACTCTCCTCAAGGACTTCCGGAAGCCTCCGCCGCCGGTAGCCAAGGATCAGCAGCGCCATCCGGGCGCCGGGTAAATCCTGAACCATCCGTGCAAGGAGCGCCGCCTCATCGGGATCCAATCCTTCGAGTTCATGGAGTGCAAAAACCCGAAGAGGCCCCGAAGCCTCATCGCCACCCCTCGCCTGATCCACGCTCAGGGGCTCCAGCAGCTGATTTAAGCGACCCATGAGCGCTTCCGGGCTTCCCGGCGTATAGGTTTCTAGCACTACATCGGGGCGGCTGCGCAGGCTACGCAGCAAGCGTTGGCCGTAATGCTCCACCAGCGCCCCGGAGCTAGAAAGCAACGCAATGCTTCGGCGCTGAAGCACCAGTGAATCCATCATGCGCTGGTAGCGCGCCTGGTCCACCGCCGATAGGAAGAACCCTTCCGCATCAAAGCGCACATCACTCACGATGCTAATCCTCTTGCTCGCCGTCTACGGAGAAGCGGTACCCCTCGGGGACCTTGGGCCGGGGCCGCCGAACCTTCCCATCGCGCATGGACGCCTCCAGCTTGAAGACGTAGGCAATCACCTGGGCCACGGGGAAGAACAGCGCTTCCGGAATCGTCTCTTCCAGCTCCGTAGTGTAGTACACCGCACGGGCAAGGGGCGGCGCTTCAAACTGAGCGACCCCATGGTGGAGCGCCAGCTGACGGATCTGGAGCGCGAGCTCATCCGTACCCTTGGCCACGACCACCGGGGGCCTATCTCCGTCGAGGTCGTAGCTTAAGGCAACGGCGAAGTGGCTCGGGTTCGTAATCACCACGTCGGCGTCCTTCACGTTGCCCAGCATGCGCGCCGAGGCCAGCTCCCGCTGCTTACGCCGAATGGCGGCCCGAACCTCCGGGCGCCCTTCCATATCCTTCATTTCATCGCGCACTTCCTGCCGGGTCATGCGCATGCGCTTGAAGAAGTCATAGCGCTGGTAGGGAATATCTACAGCGGCAATCAAAGCCAGGGCCAGGGACGCCACCAGAGCGGACAGGGCGATGATGGCGCCGGCGCGCCCGAGCGCCGTCTCGTAGGGCATGAGCCCCAGGCCCACGAGCTCGACGATATGGGCATCGAGCATGAGATAGACCACCCCGGCCACCAGAGAGAACTTCGCCAGGGCCTTGCCGAGCTCCACTAGGGCCTTCAGCCCGAACATGCGCTTGAAGCCGTTCAAGGGATTCAGCTTGCTGAATTTCGGAAGCGCGGCCTTCGGCGCGAAAAGGAAACCGCCGGTCATGGAGCCCCCCAGGAGCGCCATCACCACAGTTAAAGCCAGGAGGGGCACCACGGGCAACAGGGCCTCCCCCAAGCGGCTCAGAAACACGCCGGGGAGAAGGCGCTCGGAAAACAGCAGGCGTCGGTCGAAGGTGAGCGCGTCCGTGGCGAAGTCGGCGAGCCCGGCTCCAATCCAAGGCCCAAGAAGATAGAGCAAGGCCAGCGCGGAAATGGTGACCGCGGCCGCCGTGGCCTCCGTGGACCGGGGAATCTGCCCGTCCTCCCGCGCCTTTTCTAGGCGCCGCGCGGTGGGCTCTTCCGTTTTGTCGTCGTCGCTTGCGTCCTCAGCCATTAGCTAAGCCCCACTAAGGTTCGAAGCTGCTCAAAGCCCTGGAGCCAAAGCCCCTCGATGCGAAAGACAAGGGTCGGTAGCGCCACGACGAGGATGCCAAGGCCCACGAGGAGCAAGGCGGGAAAGCCCACGGCGAAAATATTCAGGGACGGCGCCGCCCGGGTGATGATGCCCATGCCCACATTAACGCACAGCATCACCGCCAATATGGGCAGCGCGAGCGTGACCCCGCCAAGAAAAATCATGGAGGACCACTCAAGCACGAAGGGGAAAAACACCGACAGGTTGGGCACCACCCCGATGGGCAGGCTTCGGAAGCTCTCGAGCAGGATGGAGATGAGCACCAGATGCCCTCCGAGGCCTAGGAACAGCAGCGTCGCAATCACCAGGAGAAATTGCGCCACCACGGGAACGTTACCGAGATTCGGATCAATCATGTTGGCCATGGCGAGGCCCATGGCCGCGGAAATGGCCTGCCCCGCCACCACCACCGCCGCGGTCACGATCTGAAGCACGAGCCCCATCACCGCGCCAATGCTGACCTGCACGAACACTTCCCGAAGCCCCGCAGCGCTGAAGGGATCCACAAACGGCCAATCGTGCAGGGGATAGATTAGAAAGGTGAGCACCAGCGCTAAAAGAATGCGCAGCCGTATATTGAAGGCGGATACGGAGAAGATGGGGGCCGCCAGCAGCAGGGCGGAAATGCGGATCATGGGCCAGAGAAACGCCAGAAAGCGCTCCACCACCTCGGCCACTAAGAGATCCACGGCCCCGGGCCCTAGCTAGCTGAAGTAGCTGGGCAGCTGTTCGAAAAGCCCCCGCGT
Organism: Pseudomonadales bacterium; assembly: GCA_038153445.1. Classification (GTDB taxonomy): domain Bacteria; phylum Pseudomonadota; class Gammaproteobacteria; order Pseudomonadales; family Azotimanducaceae; genus Salivita. The sequence continues at coordinate 4,275 of JAYOYG010000025.1, read as the reverse complement.
GAAGTCCACCAGGAGCTCGAGCTGCCAGTTCCCCACGAGCGCCAGCACCAGGGCTAGGGCCGCAAGCTTGGGAATGAAACTTAAGGTCATCTCGTTCACCGAGGTGGCCGCCTGGATTACCCCGATCAGCACCCCGACGATCAGCGCGATGCCTAGAAGCGGCGCCCCCAGGAGCACGGCGAGCCAGAGGGCATCACGCCCCAATTCCACGACCTGTGCGGCTTCCATGGCTCGCCTCCTAGGTGACGAAGCTTGCGGTGAGCGACCCCATCATAAGGGACCATCCATCCACCAGCACGAAAAGCATGAGCTTAAAGGGCAGGGAAATCATCATGGGAGACAGCATCATCATGCCCATGGACATGAGGACCGAAGCCACCACGAGATCGATCACCACGAAGGGAATGTAGAGAATAAACCCAATGACGAAGGCGCTTTTCAGCTCGCTGGTGACGAAGGCGGGCACAAGCACGGTGAAGGGTACGGCCTCCGGCGTCGCCACGGGTTCGGCCTCGGACACCTCCATAAACATGGCAATGTCCGTTTCCCGGGTCTGATTCAGCATGAAGGTGCGCAGGGGCGCCTCCGCGGCGGCCAGGGCTTCATCAAAGGTGGCCCGCTCCTCAAGATAGGGCACCGCCGCTTCCGTGTAGATCGTTTCAAAAACCGGCGCCATGACGAAAAGGGTCAGGAAGAGCGCGAGCCCCACGAGCACCTGATTGGGCGGCGTTTGCGCCGTGCCCAGGGCCTGGCGAAGGAGCGACAGGGTGATAATGATGCGAACGAAGGACGTCATCATGAGGAGCAGGGACGGCAGTAGCGTCAGCACGCTCATGAGGGCCAGAAGCTGCAGGGTCAGGGTGTATTCCGTCCCTTCGGCCCCTTCGCTTAAGGTCACCGCCGGCAGGCCCGGCTGGGCCATGGCGCTCCCCCCGAGCAGCAGCAGGGGCAATAAGACGCCTACCCTACCCCAGCGCTTAAGCATCCGAGGCCTCCTCCTCTTCGACGCCCGCGGAAAGGGGACGCCCGCCCACGCGGCGAATCTCCTGGGGGGAGACAGCCAGCAAAATCTCTTCATCTAGGGCCCGAACGCGAAGCAGCTGCTGGCGGGGCGAGAGGCGCAGGCGATCGAGCACCACCATTTTTTGGCCCTGCCCGAGCATGGCATTTCCCGCAGCGGCACTGCGCCGCAGGCCCCAAAGGGTCAGCGCCAGGAGCCCCAGCACCAAGGCCACGCTTAAGGCATAGCGCAGCCAGTCAAAGGCCTCGGGCGCAGCCACTAGAGCGGCTTCATGCGATCCGCGGCGGGGACCACCTGGGTTAGGCGAATGCCGTAGCGCTCGTTCACCAGCACCACCTCGCCCTGGGCCACCACGGTGTTATTCACCAAAAGATCGATGGGCTCGCCGGCGATGCGATCGAGCTCCACCACGCTCCCCTGGGTCAGGCGCATGAGATCCTTAATCCGCAGCACGGCCCGCCCCACTTCCACGGAAAGGTGAACGGGGATATTGCCCAGCACGTCGGGATTGATATTCAGGGTTTCCCCGTCCATCGCTTCTTGCACCTCTTCGCTCATGGAACCTCCTCGCTCCCCGGGCTTACTGCCCCGGCTCTAGGGCTTGGGAAATGGAAATAGCCACCTGGCCCCCACGCTCCCCAAGCTCCGCATCAAAGCAGGGAATGCCTTCCGCAATCACCCGCGCGTAATCAAAGCGCTCAAACCAGAGAGTTTCGCCGGTCTTCAGGCGCTTAAGGTGGTCGACGGTGATCTCAAGCTCACCGATATGCACCCGAAGCTCCAGGGGCGCATCCTCCGCTGCGTCCTTAAGCTCGGAGCGCCACTGCGCATCGGAAGCCTCATCGCCGTCGCCGGTCTGCACCCGGCTACGCAGAAGCTCCCGTAGGGGCTTCAGGGACGCGTAGGGATAAACCAGGTCCCAACCCCCCTCTTCCCCTTCCGATTCGAAGCGGGTCCACACCACCAGATCGTCCTCGTCCGCTATCTGGGCGAACTGGGGATTGATCTCGCTGCTCATGTGCTCGAAATCGATGCCGAGGAGCGGAGACCAAGCCTCCTTTAGGGAGGCAAAAATGATGTCCAGAATGACGTTGGCGATGCGCGTTTCCGTGGGCGTAAAAAGCCGGCCCGCCGGTAAGTTCGCCACACCCCGCCCCATGCCCCCAAAGAAATTGTCTAGGGCGGTAAAGATCAGCGAAGGCTCAATCACCACAATGGATTGCCCGCGCAGCGGGTTCACCCGCACCGTATTGACAGACAGGGGCGGCTTTACGGTCTCGAGGTACTCGCCAAAGCGCACGATGCGTGCGCTCATGGGATTCACCTTGGTGGAGGTACGGAGGCTCTCGAGCATACCCAGGCGGAAGAGGCGAATAAAACGCTCGTTAATCATGTCGATGGACGAGACGTTCACCCCGAGGGAGCTGTCCTCGGCAGTCAAATCATGACGACGCACCTCGGCCCGGAGGTTCAGGCCCGTATCCGAGGCCATATCTCCAGAGGCGACGGCTTCCGCCAGGGCGGCCCGTTCCTCGTCACTCAGTAGCTGTCCGTCGTCACTCATAGCGTGCGCGTCCTTACTGGACCACGAATTCCGTGAAGTGAACCTGCTCGATGCCTCCGAAGTCTTCGAGCTCCTCAAGCATGGCATTCACCTTGAGTTGGATTTCTTCCCCAAGATTGGCCCGGAAATCGGGCTCGGCCAGCTGCTCTTCCGTAATGAGCCGGAGGTGATCGAGGATCGCCGCCCGAATCGCCATCTCATGACGCTGCACGTTGTCGAAGACCCGCTCGTCGAAGTAGGTCATGAAGGCGACCTTGAGCTGAATGACCTTGCGCGAATACGCGATGTTCGAGGTTAGGGGCCGCTCCAGCTCATGGTAGGTCGCTTCAAAGCGCTCCCGATCAGGCATGGGCTTGGGAGTCGGCGCGGCTGCGAGGGGATCCTCTTCCTCCGCAGTTTCCTCCTCGAGCGCGGCGAGCTCCTCCTCCACCGACTCCTCCGCCTGCTTATCAAAGAAGCCCGACATGTAGAGCGTGCCCATGATGGTGCCGCCTACGATGAGTAGCACGGACAGCACCCCAATGATGATCCAAAGAAGGCGATTACCGCCTTTCTTCTTGCCCTCGTCTTCCTCGTCCGGAAGGTTATCTACGTCGCTCATGGTTCACTCCAAGGCAGCGAAAAGGCTGCGAAGGTTATGCCGCAATACTAGCTCAAACCGTTATATCAAGCCCGGCATCATTGCCTGGACTTCCCTGTGCCTTGCCAGCGCTTTCCTGGGTAGGCGGGGAACGGTCCTCTGACCGTCCCGCCCCCGGCGTCCCAGGCTGACCGTTTCCTTGGGAGGCCTGCCCCCCGCCCTGGCCGTTCTGGGCGAAGGCACTGCCATGCTGACCCGCAAAGCCCGAGCCGCCGGCGCCCCGCCCTTCCGTGGAAAGGCGCGTCACCTCAAAGCCCGCCTGCTCAAGCCCTTCCTTGAGGCGCCCGAGGCCATCCCCCAGAAGCTCCCGGGTCATGGCGTGATGGGCTTGAAACTCCACCGCAATACGATCCCCGGAAAGCTCGAGGCGAACTTCCAGAGGTCCAAGCTGAGCGGGATTCAGCGCAATGCGCGAGGTCAGCTGTCCCGCCGCGGCCTGTGCCACCACTCGCTGGGCCAGCTGGGTGGCGAACTTTTCGCTCAGCTCCGCTGCTTCCCCCTCTACGCCCGGCGTGGGGCGCGCAAGCGCCACTAAATCTAACTCCCTGCGATCGGCGCCGGCCAGCAAAGGCGAGGAAAGGCCGTCTGCCAGGTGTGCGCCCTCTGACCCAACGGTCATCGAAGGCGTGGTCCCTGCACGCTGTGCTGCAGGGCGATCGAAGCCCCTGGTCTGCGCCCCAAGATTCTGTTTAAGCGCCCATCCACTGGCCGCTTGGACGGCAGGGCGCTGCGGGCGAGACGCTGCCTCGACGCGTTGCCCCTGGAGTTCCCGCGCAGAACGCCCCTCTCCCTTCAGCGCCTCCCGAAGGCCTAGGGCAACGGCGCCCACGGCAACCGGGGCACCGCGATCCGTGTTGAGAGACGACTTAGTATCTCGAGGCTCAGCGCCTTCGAGGGGCGCTCGGGACGCCGGGGCGCCCTTAGCACTTACCGCCAGACGATCCGCAGGACCCACAAGAACTGCTTCGCCGCGCCGGCCATCAGTTACGGGTTCCGCCAGGCCCTCAGCATGGACAGGTGCGGTTGGAGCAGTCTGAGCCGTCTGAGCCG
>JAYOYG010000024.1:0-28036 GCA_038153445.1 Pseudomonadales bacterium | reverse complement strand
CGCAGCTGGCTCATCTGCTCGTCGTTGCCATGGTACCAGCTCTTCACCTGCTCCGGCTCATCGTAGGGCGCCGCGATGTCGTCGAGCATGGCTTCGACCCGCGCGTCATCGGCGGCCATAGCCTGCTCATCCACCACGTGGGACATGAGCAATCCGAGCTTCACCCGCCGCTCCGCCTGGCTCCGAAAGAGCTCCGCGGGCAGCTGGTGCGGGTCCATGCCCTGGCCGCCGAACTGGCGCGCCATGTCGTGCTGCATGCGATGGATCTCTTCATGCACCATCGCTTTCGGCAGGTCGACTTCATGCTTATCGGCCAGCGCGTCCATAACTTGATTCTTCACGCGCGTGCGCACGGCGTTCCGGAGCTCACGCTCCATGTTCGACCGCACTTCCGCCCGGAAGGAGCTGAGCTCTCCATCTTCCACACCGAACTGCGTGAAGAAGGCTTCGTCCAGCTCCGGCATTTCGGCCTTGGCCACGGCCTTCGCCTTGATTTCGAAGACCGCCGCCTGCCCCTTCAGGGCTTCGTTACCGTAGTCCTCGGGGAAGGTCACCTCGAGGCGCTTCTCGTCTCCGGCCTTGAGGCCCAGGAGCCCCTCTTCGAAGCCCGGGATCATGCGGCCGCTGCCGATCACGATCTTAGCGTCTTCCGCGGCGCCGCCCTCGAAGGCTTCGTCACCAAGATAGCCGGTGAAGTCGACGGTGATCTCGTCGCCGTTCTCGGCTGCCCGGCCCTCTTCCACCACAAAGGCCTTCCGCTGCTCTCGGAGGCGCTCGATCATGGTGTCGATGTCCGCTTCCGTGACCTCGGCTTCCGGCGTTTCCACCGTAGCCCCAGAAAGGTCTCCAAGGGTGACGTCCGGGAACACCTCGAAGGTGGCTGCGTAGGCGAACTGGGCGTCGTCATTTTCCGAGACCCACTCGAGACTCGGCTGCCCCGCGGGGCGCAGGGACTGCTCCGCCATGGCCTGAAAGACCGTACGCTGCATCAGTTCGCCAGCGACTTCCTGCCGAACCCCAGGGCCGAAGCGGCGCTGGATTTCCTTGAGCGGAACCCGTCCGGGACGGAAGCCGGGCAGGCGCGCCCGCCGTGCCGTGTCTTGAAGACGCTTTTGGACCTCTTGCTGAAAGTCCTCCACGGGAAGCTGCACCGTCATCTTGCGCTCGAGCGCCTCGGTGGTCTCGATCGTTACCTGCATACTGGTCTCGTTATGGCTGGTTTAAACCGATGGACGCCCGCGGGGAGCGTGCCGCTCAGAACTTCTAGGGCGCCTTCGCGGAGGGAATCAGAAAAGGAGGGAAATGGGGTGGACGATGGGGCTCGAACCCACGACCGCCGGAATCACAATCCGGAGCTCTACCAGCTGAGCTACGCCCACCATAACGCGATGGTGCTACGCCCTTTCCTTCCTGCTGCCCCAGCGTTGGCACGCCCGGCAGGGCTCGAACCTGCAACCCTCGGCTTAGAAGGCCGATGCTCTATCCAGTTGAGCTACGGGCGCTTTGGGTTCGACGCTTTCCCCAACCATGCGCCGCATCCAACCGCTGGCTGCGTCGTTGGAGACGCCCCTTTTCAGGAGGCGCGATGGTACGCCCCCCCTCCCAAGGCGTCAACGCGGAGCCGGCCTTTCCGGCCCCCGGGGGGCCTGCCCTAGGCGCCCCCCGAACGCCGTGCGAGAATCCCCGCTCGACCCTTGGTGAAGGCGAAAGCGACTTGAACACTGCGGCGGGCGAAACCCCCATGGGGCAGATCCTCGATGGCCGAGCCATCGCGGAGATCGTTAAGGGCATGGTGAAGGCTGGGGTCGCTGCGCGGCTCCGCGCAGGGCGAGCTGCCCCGGGGCTGGCGGTGGTGCTCGTGGGGGACGACCCGGCCTCGGAGATCTACGTACGCAATAAGCACCGGGCCTGCGACGCCGTGGGCATCATCTCCCAGGTTCATCGCTATGAGGCTGCCACGGCCCCGGAGGTGGTGCTGGCGCAGTTGGACGCGTTAAACGCCGATCCCACGGTCCATGGGATCCTCGTGCAGAGCCCCCTACCCCCCCACTTCGACGACGACGCCATCATCGATCGCATCGCCCCGGAGAAGGATGTGGACGGCTTTCATCCTCATAACCTGGGGCGGCTAGCCCAGCGCCGCCCGGCCCTTCGACCCTGTACCCCGAAGGGCATCATGACCCTTTTGAGCCATACGGGGCGGCCCCTTCGGGGTCAGCACGCGGTGATCGTGGGCGCCTCCAACCACGTCGGTCGGCCCATGGCTCTGGAGCTGCTCCTCGCGGGCTGCACCGTCACCAGCACCCATAAGTTCACGGAGGACCTCGCGGGGCATGTTCAGCGCGCCGACCTCGTCATTGCGGCGGCGGGGCGACCGGGGCTCGTGCAGGGGGCCTGGATTAAACCTGGGGCCATCGTCATTGATGTGGGCATCAACCGCCTGGGTAGCGGCAAGGTGGTGGGGGATGTGGAGTTCGAGGCTGCGAGAGCCCGGGCCGCCCATATCACCCCTGTGCCCGGGGGCGTCGGCCTCATGACCGTCGCCTCGCTCCTAGAAAATACCCTGCTGGCCGCCGAACTCGCCGACCCAGCGGCCCCCTAGGCCAAGGCCGGCAGACCGCTGTGGAATCGAAGCTCGGGATCCTCGGCTTCGATGAGCCGCGCTTCCTCTGTCCGAAAGTGCTCACAGCGATCGGCCACCGCCTCCGCGCTGAACCGTTCCTCCGCCAGGCGCAGATAGGCTTCGAAGTGCCGGGCCTCGGAGGCCAGAAGGCGCCCGTAGAACTTGGCCACGGGCTCTGGGAGGGCAGGCGTAAGCGCATGGAAGCGCTCACAGGAGCGGGCCTCCACAAAGGCGCCGCACACCAGGAGGTCGAGCAGCCGGTCCGGCTCGGCGCTTCGCACTAGGGCTCGGAGCCCCTGGGCGTAGCGACTGGCGCTCACCGGACGATGGGGGATCTCTAGCCGCCGCATGAGCGCCGCCACCTGCTCAAAATGGCGAAGTTCCTCCCGGGCGATGCGGCTCATGGCGTCGGCCAGGGCCCCGTCCCGGTCATAGCGAAACATCAGCGCCAGGGCCGTTGAGGCGGCCTTCTTCTCGCAATTGGCGTGATCATTGAGCAGCGTCGACAAATCTTCCGCTGCGGCCTCACACCACGCCTGAGGGGTCCGGGTACCGAGGAAAGCGTGCACCGGGGCCAGTAGGTCGGCGTCAGCCATGAATTCGTCCCTCTCCTAGTAGATAGCGCTCGTAATGGGCCTCGGAGAGGGCCAAAAAGCGTCGATCAATTTCATCGCGAAGCTCCGCCGCACTCCAGAGCGCCGCCTCCGCCGCCGGGGCTAGGCCGTAGGCGCCGAGGCTACGGATATGCCGCGCCCCTCGCCGTAGCAGGCCGTAGGCCCGGGAGGCCGGCGTGCCCCCCGTATCATCGGGGATACGGTGCTTCTGGCGCTGGGCGTCGAGCAGCGCTTCATCTTCCACGGACAAAAGGGACAGCACCACCTGATCCCGGAGCGCTACCAAACGGGCCCAGACCGCCGTCTTCTCTCCGTCGCCGTAGCGATTCCAGTTCACGATCTCGTGGGAAAAGCGCTTGCAGCCTCGGCATACCAAATCGCCGTAGGTCGTGGAACACAGGCCCACGCAGGGGGTCTTCACCGCCATGGCTAGCCGTGCTCGGGCAGATCGAGGCGACGCATGGGCCCATCCCCCCGCTCGGCCTTCGCCGCGTCGGAGCGATGAACGGAGATGGCGGATAGATAGCTGGCGTCCACGTCCCCGGTCACGTAATGGCCGTCAAAGACCGAGCATTCGAAGGCCTCGATCTCCGGGTTGCCCTCCCTCGCACAAGCAATGAGGTCATCCAAGCGCTGGTAGAACAAGCGATCGGCGCCGATCTGGCGACAGATCTCCTCCTCCGTACGGCCGTGGGCAACGAATTCCTCCGGGGCTGGCATGTCGATGCCGTAGACATTGGGGTACCGCACTGGCGGCGCCGCCGAGGCCAGGTAGACCTTCTTCGCCCCCGCCTCCCGAGCCATCTCCACAATCTGCTGCGAGGTGGTGCCGCGCACGATGGAATCATCCACGAGGAGTACGGTCTTGCCTTGGAACTCGAGGTCGATGGCATTGAGCTTCTGCCGCACCGATTTCCGCCGCTGCTGCTGCCCGGGCATGATGAAGGTCCGACCGATATAGCGATTTTTGGTGAACCCTTCCCGGTACTTCACATCCAGTTCGTAAGCCAGGGGAAGGGCGGCGGTGCGGCTCGTTTCCGGGATAGGAATAACCACGTCGATGTCGTGCTCGCCGTTCGGGAAGGCTTCGAGGATGCGCTGGGCCAGCCGCTCCCCCATGCGCAGCCGGGCCTTGTAGACGGAGACGTCGTCCATGATGGAGTCCGGGCGCGCGAGATAGACGTGCTCAAAAATACAGGGACGGCATTGAGGGTTGGGGGCGCACTGCTGCGTATGCACCGTGCCCTCGAGGTCCACGAAGAGCGCCTCCCCGGGGGCGATATCCCGCACCAGGGCGAAGTCGAGGACATCCAGGGCCACGCTCTCCGAAGCGACCATGGTCTCCCGCCCTGCCGCCGTATCCCGATGCCCAAAGACCAGGGGGCGAATACCGTAGGGATCGCGAAATGCGAGTAGACCGCGCCCCATAATCAGGAGCACCACGGCGTAGGCCCCCCGGCATCGCTCATGCACAGCGCGTACCGCTTCGAAGATATCCTCCGGGCCCTCCGCCGCCGCCCGCGCTCGCCCCGCAAGCTCATGGGCGAAAACGTTAAGAAGAATTTCCGAGTCCGACTCCGTGTTGATGTGCCTCAGGTCGGCGCGGAACATGGCCTCCTTCAGGGCCTCGGCGTTGGTGAGATTGCCGTTATGAGCCAGGGCAATGCCGTAGGGCGAGTTCACGTACATGGGCTGGGCTTCCGCCACGCTGGAAGAGCCCGCGGTGGGATAGCGCACGTGGCCAATGCCGTGGTGCCCTTGCAGGCGTTCCATGTGCACCTGCTGGAAGACGTCCCGCACCAGGCCGTTGGCCTTGCGCATGGATAGGCGCCCGCCATCGCTGGTGACAATCCCCGCAGCATCCTGGCCCCGGTGTTGGAGCACCGTAAGCGCATCGTAGAGCGGTTGGTTGACCGGTCCGGTGCCGTGAATTCCCACAATGCCGCACATAACCTACCCCTCGTTCTAACGCCAGCCGAGCATAGCAAGAAGCGCTTCCAGCGCACGGGTCAGTAAGAAAAAGCCTTCGCCGAGGGGGGCGCTCAGGCGCCCTACCCCCCACCAGGAATCGGCTCCGAGCAAGGGCTCGAGAACCCCCGCCAGCACCAGCAAAAAAAGCCCGCCGCGAAGGGCGCCAAAAACGCCGCCAAGTAGATGTCCCAGGAACCCCAGATCTACGTCTAGGGCCCCAAGGAACAACACGCGCTGCGCCAGGGTTCCCAGGGCAAGGGCCAGGGCAAAAGCCAGGAAGAACGCGAAGCGATCCCGCAGGAGCCCTTCTCCCAGGGCTACGGGCAGCCAGCGGGAAAGCTCCTGAGCGAGACCCACGGCAACCAGCAGCGCGATCGCCCAAAGCAATAGGGTCAGCCCCTCCTTCACCGCGCCCCGTAGCACCCCCACTAGGGTCGTGAGCCCTAGAGCCAGAAGGAGTCCCGCATCCACCGGAGAAATCATGGGGTACTCCCAGGTTTGACCGCGTGAAAATAAACAAGGGTGCCGTCGTAGCCAAAACGGGTCTTCAGCGTTTCCCGCTGAGCCCACAGGACGGACCCCTGTAGGCGAGGTCCAAGGGCGAGATCATAGCCTAGCGCGTCCCCGTCGCCCTCCCCGGGAAAAATGGGCAGGACATACACCGTGAGCCCGGCCTCCTGAAGCCTGTCCCGGGCGGCCATAGCCGGCTCAAGCTCGGCAAAGCGGTCTAACACGAGGGAAAAGGGCCCGGCGCCTAGCCCCGCCTCTTCCCTCGCCCCCTCAAGGGCGACCAGCACCGTTTCCGGTACGGGAAGATGGCGAGGCAAGCCGCGAAGCGGTGCCTGCCCCTCTTGGCCGAGGCGGCTGAGCCGGGCCCAGCGAGCGGACCCCTCCACCACTTCCGGCCAATCGTCCATGACCTCGCCTAGATCGTTGCTGGGCAGGGAGGGCAAAGGGGTGAGGGGCTCGCTGGGCGCGTCAAAGAGCAGGGGCACGCCCGCAGCCAGGGCCAGCACGCCCACGAGCACCAGAAGCGGTCGGCGCATCAGCCTCCCCCCCCTGGGCCCTTGGGCAGAAGGGCGGTCTCCGCCGCGGACGCCACGGAAAAAGACCCTAAAAAGCCGACGCGCTTTAGCCCCTGCAGGCGGGAAGCAGCCAGTGCCCCCTGAAGCGTCTCGGCACTCAGGGACGGCAGCACCTCAAAGGGTTGGCCCGCCGCATCGCAGTGGGGGGCGAGGCGCGCCGCGAGGGTCTCCCCCGCCTGGCCCCGGGGCCCGGGGGTGGGCACGAAAAGCCAGCGCTCCACCTTCGGCGCCAAGGCCTGAAACATGCCCTCCGCGTCCTTGTCGGCGTAGCAGCCGAAGACGGCGAGATCGAGGGGCGCCTCGAGGCGCTCTGCCAGGAAGGCGGCGGCGTGGGGGTTGTGCGCCACATCAAAGAGGAGCGCTTGCCCCTCAAGGGCTCGCCACTGTTGGCGCCCCGGCGGTGGCGTCATGGCCAAAGCGCTGTCGAGCACCGCTTCCGTTAAGGGATAGCCCAAGGCTGCCCAGGCTTGAAGGGCGCCGAGAAAGCTCGGCGGCGCCACGGGAAGGGGCGCATGCAAGGGCCAGACGAGAGGGTCCTCAAGGCCCGTAACGAAAGCTTCCGACCCGGTGGCCCGAGCGCGTACGCCAAAGTCTAGGCCCCAGCGGGCGCTGGGACAGCTTAGGGCCGCAACCCGCTCCAGCACCGACGCCGGCGGGTTGGGATCGGCAATGATCACGGGGCGCCCCGGACGAAACACACCGGCCTTTTCAAGGCCGATGGCCTCCCGGGTCGGTCCTAGCCAGCTCTGATGGTCCAGATCCACGGGGGTCAGGAGGGCCAGGTCCGCGTCAATGATATTCACGGCGTCAAGGCGACCCCCAAGGCCGACCTCGAGGATGGCTAAATCCAACGCCGCATCCGCCATAATCAGAAAGGCCGCCAGAATGGCCGTCTCAAAATAGGTCAGGGTGAGGCTACCTCGGGCGGCCTCGATACGCTCAAAGGCCTCAACAATCTGCCCATCGCTTGCGGGCACCCCCTGCAGCTGGATGCGTTCATTGAAGCGATGGAGATGGGGGGAAGTGGTATCCCCCACCCGAAGGCCCTGGGCCAAGGCCAAGGCCCGAAGGGTGGCCACGGCGGAGCCCTTTCCATTGGTCCCGGCGACGGTGACCACCTTCGCCCCGGGCCAGGGCGCCCCGAGGGCCTGCCAAACTTCGCGCAGCCGATCGAGGCCCAGGTCCATGGCCTTGGGATGCTGCGTTTCGAGACGCTTGAGCCAGGCGTCTAGCACGAAGCGTCTAGCGCCTCCCGCAGGGACCGCGCGAAGCCTTCGAGCTCCGCCGGCTGATCTTCGAGGGGAAGCGCCCCCATGCGACGCACAATGGCGCTCCCCACCACTACTCCATCGCCCAGGGGCGCCATGCGCTGCGCCGTTTCCCCATCCCGAATCCCAAAGCCAATGGCAATGGGAAGGTCCGTCATGGAGCGAAGGGGCGCGAGCCGCGCCGCAACATCTTCCGGATCGATGTGCCCGGCGCCCGTGGTCCCCTTCAGGGAGACGTAGTAAACAAAGCCCGAGGCGCGCTCAAGAATGGCCCGGGCCCGGGCCTCCGTGGTGGTCGGGGCAAGCAGGAAAATCAGGTCGATGTCCCGCGGTGCAAGGCACCGCTGCAAGGCCTCGGCCTCCTCCGGGGGGAGATTCACTAGAATCAGGCCATCAATGCCCGCCTGCGCCGCCGCCTCGGCGAAGGTTTCATAGCCCATGCGCTCCACGGAATTGAGATAGCCCATGAGCACCAGGGCGGTTTCGTCATTTTCCTGCCGAAAAGCCTTCGCCATGGCCAGCACATCGCGAAGCTTTACCGCATGACTTAGCGCGCGCTCGCACCCCGCCTGAATATCCGGGCCTTCCGCTTCCGGATCGGAAAAGGGCACGCCCAGCTCGATGACATCGGCCCCACCGGCGGCCAAAGCCCGCAGCGCCGGCAAGGTGGCCTGGGGCTCCGGGTCCCCAGCGACCAGATAGGTGACGAGCGCCTTTTGCCCTGCGGCCTTGCGCGCAGCGAAGCGGGTCTCCAATCGACTCATAGGGAGATGCCTTCGCGCTCGGCGATGGTGAAGATGTCCTTATCGCCCCGACCGGAAAGGTTCACCACGATCACGTGATCCTTCGGCAGCTTCGGCGCATGCTCGAGAATCCAGGCGAGGGCGTGGCTCGTCTCGAGGGCCGGAATAATGCCCTCCTTGCGGGTCACGTGGTGGAAGGCAGCCAGGGCGTCATCGTCGGTCACGGCGACGTACTCCGCGCGCTGCGCATCCTTTAGGAAGGCGTGCTCCGGCCCCACGCCGGGGTAGTCGAGCCCGGCGGAAACGGAATGGGTCGCGATGATTTGCCCATCCTCATCCTCCATGAGGTAGGTCCGGTTGCCATGGAGCACCCCCGGCACTCCCGCGGACAGGGGCGCGGCATGCTGACCAGAAGCAATGCCGTAGCCCCCCGCCTCTACCCCGACGAGACGTACGCTCTCGTCGCGAATGAAGGGATAGAACAGCCCAAGGGCGTTAGAACCTCCGCCGACGCACGCCACCAGCGTGTCGGGCAGGCGCCCGAGGGTGTCGAGGCACTGGGCCCGGGTTTCCTCTCCGATGACGGACTGAAAATCTCGGACAATCATGGGATAGGGATGGGGGCCGGCGACGGTACCAATGATGTAGTGGGTGTGGTCGACGTTCGTAACCCAATCCCGCATGGCCTCGTTCATGGCGTCCTTGAGGGTTTTCGACCCCGAGGTGACGGGCACCACGGTCGCCCCAAGCAGCTTCATGCGGTAGACGTTGGGCGACTGGCGGCGCACGTCTTCCTCGCCCATATACACCACGCACTCAAGGCCCAGGCGCGCAGCGACCGTTGCCGAGGCAACGCCATGCTGCCCCGCACCCGTTTCCGCGATGATGCGTCGCTTACCCATATGCTTGGCCAGGAGGGCCTGTCCCAGGGCGCTGTTCACCTTGTGGGCACCCGTGTGGTTAAGGTCCTCCCGCTTCATATAGACCTGGGCGCCGCCTAGGTCTGTAGAGAGACGCTCCGCGTGATAAAGCGGCGTCGGCCGACCCACGTAGCTTCTGAGCTCTTCCTTGAACTGGGCTTGGAAGGCTTCGTCGCTCATGCGCTCGCGGTAAACCGCTTCGAGTTCGTCGAGGGCATGCATCAGCGTTTCCGCCACGAAGCGACCCCCGAATTGCCCGAAATGGCCCTGCGCGTCGGGAAGGTTATATTGGCTCCAGCCGGCTGGTCCGGGGGAAGCGGGGGACCCCTTAGCTTGCGTCATGAGTGCTCCTGTCGGTCTTTGCGGCACGAATAAAGGCTCGTACCTTGCCCTCATCTTTAATGCCCTTCGCCCGCTCCACGCCACCGCTGACGTCAACCCCATAGGGCCGTGCCGTCGCGATGGCGCAGCTTACGTTGTCTGGCGTCAAACCGCCCGCCAAAATAATGGGCGCGGGGGCCGTCGCAGGCACCCGATCCCAGGAAAATACCGTGCCCGTGCCCCCGGGGACCCCCGCCTCATAGGCGTCGAGCAAAAACCCCGCGGCGGAGGGATAGGCCGCCATCGCCGCCGCCACATCTAGGCCCGGTGCCATGCGCAGGGCCTTGATATAGGGTCGGTCCCAGCGCCGACAGAACGCCTCCGGTTCATCGCCGTGAAACTGCAAAAGCTGCACCGGCGCCTCCCGTAAGGTCGCCTCCACGGCGGCTTCCGAGGGGTCTACGAAGAGCCCGACGGAAAGGGTGAAGGGCGCGACCGCCTGAAGCAGCGCCCGGGCCTGCTCCGGGCTGACCGCCCGGGGGCTGGGCGCGTAGAACACAAAGCCGAGGGCGTCAGCGCCCGCCGCACAGGCCGCCGCAACGTCCGTAGGCTGCGTTAAGCCACAGATTTTCACCCGGACCATGGGCCCGTCCCCTAGCGTAACTCGTTAGCCGCCCAGTCTAGCAGAACGCTTCCGCCCAAAAAGGCAGGCTGGGGGGAAAGGGTGGTAAGGCAAAGGCCTCGTCATAGCCCACGGCCTCGAGATAAAGCCCCTGGGGCGGCGCGGTGGGGGGTGCGAGGCGCCGGTCTTCTGCAGCCCGAAGCGCATCAAGCCAAGCACCGTCCCCCCGACCCCGACCCACCTCGATCAGGGCGCCCACGATATTTCGTACCATGTGCAGCACGAAGGCGTTCGCCTCCACCTCTACGGAGACCAAAGCCCCTGCCCGCCGAACGCTGAGCCGACGCATGAAGCGGCGCCCATGGCGTGCCTGGCATCCCGAGGCACGGAAACTGGAAAAGTCCCGCTCCCCAAGCAGCACCTGAGCGGCCTCGTGCATGGCGTCCGCATCCAAAGCCCCGGGAACAAAGGTGACCCGGTCCCGAAGCAGCGCCCGAGCCGGCTGGGCATCGCTCAACCAGTAGCGGTAGCGTCGCCACTGGGCGGAAAAACGGGCATGAAAATGGTCCGGGACCGGGTGAGCCCAGTGAACGGTAATACCGGCCCCCGCCAAGCTGTTTCCGCCCCGCACCCAAGCCGTAGCCGGACGGGGCTGGGGGGCATCGAAATGAACCACCTGCCCCGTCGCATGAACCCCAGCGTCCGTGCGCCCGGCGACGGCGCACTGGATAGGCGCGGCGCCCACTTGGCTGAGCGCCGCCTCCAGGGCCCCCTGCACCGTCGCCAGGCCAGGGGTGGGTTGACGCTGGAAGCCGGCAAAACCGCTACCGTCGTATTCCACGGCCAACGCCCACCGCTGCGCCAAGGGACGTGCTTCACCCACGAGGCGTCTCCTCAGGGGGGGGCGTCGTGCTGTCTAAACCCTCGCCCTCCGGCGCCAACGCAAGGCCCGCAGCGAGCAGCGCTGTTCCCGGGCCCCCATCCTGCGCGGGCTCTACGCTCCATGGCTCTTCCGGGGCCAGTGGCGTGCCGTCGCCGCCTGGGGTTTCTAACACAAAGCTCGCATCCAAGGTGGGCACCTCAGGCCCAGGCGCTGGCGGAGGCAATCGCTCCGCCAACTCTCCAAGCTTTGCCGCCAGGGCGGAATCCGCCCCCCGGGCCAGGCTCGCTGCCTCTCGCTCGAAGCGGGATCGATCCCCCTGCTCCACGGCCAAAGCAAGGCTTTGAAGGCGCAGCGCCACGGAATGGGGGTCTTCCTCCAGGGCTGCACCAAGCGTGGCCTCCGCTTCCTCAAGCCGTCCGTAAGCGAGGGCCATCTCTACCCGATCCAGCACGGCGCTCCAATCGCGCTGGCTTAAAAGGGATTGAGCCCCGAAGCGCTGGACTAGCGGACTCGGTTCGTAAGCTCGAAGTCCGGGAACTGCTTCGGGAACTGCCTCGGGAACACCTTCAGGGACCGCTTCGGAGGGCGCTTTTGAAACCGCGTCTACCGTGGTGAACGGCGCCGCTTGCTCCGCAGGGGGCTCGCGGCGGCGGAGCATCAGGCCGCCGAGGCCCGCAAGCCCCGCTAGCCCCGCCAGGGCCGCGCCCACAAGAAGACCGAGGCGCCCGTCCCAAGGAGACCCGAGGGGTGGCGGGGGCGCGGACGCCTGCTGCATGGCCTCTAGGGCTTGTTGCTGACGCGCAAGCTCAGCCTTTAAGGCTGCCAACTGAGCGGCCTGGGACGCGCGCTCGGCTTCCCAAGCCTGGCGATCGGCTTCCGCCCGGGCAAGGGCAGCGGCCAGAGCGGCCCGCTCTTCTTTAAGCTCGGCTTGGAGGGGATCCGGCGCCCGGGGCGCTGCCTGCGGCGCAGGAGGGCGGACCTCAAGGCGAGGCTTGGACGCAAGCCCAGGCCCCTCGAGCACGGCCTCGGCGGAGGGCAGCCGAAGCTCGGCCCCGGCGAGAAGACGGTTCGGATCCCCGGCGGCGAAGGCCTGGGGATTGCGATGGAACAGCGCCGCCACCCGTTGCGCTTGCGTGCTCCCCGAGGGGCCCGGCCATTGGTTGGCTAAGCGCCATAGCGTTGCCCCTGCGGGGACCGTTAGGGTCGCCGGTGCGGTGCGCTGATCGAGGAAAAGCGTGAAGGGATACCCCCGCGCCCCTACCCCCGGCCCTACCCGCAGCACGCCCTGGACGATGGGCGCGTGCAGCGCGGTTTCGCTGCGCAGGAAAACGCGGTGAGGCGTCGCCGGATCGCTTTCGGCAGCGATGGAGACGAAGGCGCCTTGGAGCTCGAGGCTCAGGGGCGAGGTGGGCGCATCGGTGGGTAGCGCAAGGGTGGCGAGCAGGGGCTCTCCGAGCGCCGAGAGGACCTCTACGACTAGGCGTTCGGAGCCCCCCGCCGGGATCCCTCCGAACAGCCCTAGCAGCAGCACAAGCCCTTTAGCACGCGTTCCCACGGCCCTAGCCTCTCCTAATGCTTCGGGAAGCCCTTCCCCTCCCCGCCGTCCTAGCGCGCAGGTAGAAGATCTTGCAGCACTTCAGCGATCTGAACGCTATTTAGGGCCGCACCCTTACGCACATTGTCGCTCACCACCCAGAGGTTTAAGCCCCCGGGCACGGTCAGGGACTCACGAAGGCGGCCCACGAACACCGCATCTTCCCCCGCGGCATCGGGTACGGGCGTGGGATAGGCCCCATCCTTCTGCCCATCCATCAGCGTGACCCCCGGGGCGCCCCTAAGGGCAGCCCGGGCCGCCTCGACCGTAAGGGGCGTCTCCGTTTCGATGCTAACCGCCTCGGAGTGGCCGAAAAACACTGGGACGCGCACGCAGGTCGGATTCACCAGGATGCTTTCGTCATCAAGGATCTTGCGGGTCTCCCAGACCATCTTCATCTCTTCCCGGGTGAAGCCGTTGTCCTGGAAGCTATCGATGTGGGGAATCACATTGAAGGCGATCTGCTTCGTGAAGACGGACGGGTCATGACTCCGGGCGTTCAAAAGCTCCGCCGTTTGCCGGGCGAGTTCCTCCACGCCACTGCTCCCTGCACCGGAGACCGCCTGGTAGGTCGCCACCTCGATGCGGCGAATCCGAGCGAGGTCGTGAAGGGGCTTAAGCGCCACCAGCATCTGAATCGTTGAGCAGTTCGGATTCGCAATGATGCGACGCTCGGGCAGGCGCTTCAGCACGGCCCCGTTCACCTCCGGCACCACGAGGGGGATGTCCGCGTCGCGGCGGAAATGGGAGGTGTTATCCACCACCACGGCCCCCGCCGCTGCTGCCTTCGGCGCAAATTCGGCGCTGATGCTGCCGCCGGCGGAGAAGAGCGCAAGGGAGACCTTGGAGAAATCAAAGGTGTCCAAGCGCTCCACGAGCACGGGGCGCCCCTTAAACATGACCGTTTTACCCTCGGACCGCGCGCTGGCCAAGGCATACAGCTTCGCCACGGGGAAATCGCGCGATTCAAGAATCTCGATCATGGCCTCGCCGACGGCGCCCGTAGCGCCGACGACCGCAACGGAGAATCCTTCGCTCATAACGAAGCACCCCACCGGGCCTCAAAGGCCTCCGTGACCGCTTGCGTCATGGCGACGGTCCCCACCAGGGCGGCTTCCGGTGTCCCCGGGCCCGCGATATCGCGGGTACGCAGCCCCGCGTCCAGCACGTCGCTTACCGCGCCTTCAAGCGCCTCGGCGATGGCCGGGGCTCCCAGGGAATAGCGGAACATCATGGCGGCCGATTGGATGGTGGCGAGGGGGTTGGCGAGGTCCTGCCCCGCAATGTCCGGCGCCGAGCCATGCACAGGCTCGTAAAGCCCCTGGCTTGCCGCATTGAGCGATGCCGAAGGCAGCATGCCGAGGGAGCCGGTCAGCATAGCGGCCACATCGGAGAGGATGTCTCCAAACATGTTCCCCGTGACGAGCACGTCGAACTGCTTCGGCGCCCGCACCAGCTGCATACCCGCGTTATCCACGTACATATGGGAGAGCTCCACGTCGGGGTACTCGGAAGCCAGATCGGAGACGACCTCCCGCCAAAGCGCCGTCACCTCAAGAACGTTCGCCTTATCGACCGAGCAAAGGCGCCCGCTCCGTGCCTGGGCGGCTTCAAAGCCCTTGCGCGCGATGCGAACGATTTCGTCCTCCGAGTACACGTAGGTGTTGAAGCCCCGGCGCTGTCCCGGCGCACCCTCGACGCCGCGAGGCTCACCGAAATAGATCCCTCCCGTGAGCTCCCGGATGATCAGGATATCGAGGCCCGCCACCAACTCGGGCTTAAGGGACGAAGCCGACGCCAGCTGGGGAAAGAGAATCGCCGGGCGCAGGTTCGCAAAGAGCTCAAGCCCCGACCGTAGACCTAGGAGCCCCCGCTCCGGACGTTGCGCCGTCGGCAGCGCATCCCACTTCGGTCCGCCCACGGCGCCCAGGAGGATCGCATCGGCCTTCCGAGCCGCTTCCAGCGTGGATGCGGGCAAGGGCGTGCCCTCGGCGTCAATGGCGCAGCCCCCGACCAAGGCCGTCTCCAGGGTCAGGGCCTGGCCCGTAACCGTCCCCATGCGCTCAAGCAGCGCCCCCACGGGGCCCATGATTTCGGGACCAATACCGTCGCCGGGAAGAAGAAGAATCGAATGTGCCATGGTGGGGTTCCTAAGCGTTCAGGCTAGCGAAGGGCATCAAAGAGCCAAGGCGCCTCACTGCGGCGCCGGCGTTCATATTCACGGATCTGCTCCGCGTACTGCAGGGAAAGGCCAATATCGTCGAGACCCTCGAGAAGACAGTGGCGACGATGGGGGTCGATCTCGAATCCGTAGGTGGCGCCCTCGGTGCGCACTTCCTGCGCTTCAAGGTCCACGGTCAGCGTTAGGGGCCCGGGATCGGCGGCGGCAAAGAGCGCATCCACCGCCTCCGCCGGCAGGGCGACGGGCAAGACGCCATTTTTAAAGCAGTTGTTGTAGAAAATATCTGCGAAGCTCGGGGCAATCACGCAGCGCAGCCCAAACTCCTCCAGGGCCCACACCGCATGCTCCCGGCTCGAACCGCAGCCAAAGTTTTCCCGGGCCAGCAGCACCTTGGCATCCTGGTAGCGCGCCTTGTTCAACACGAAATCGGGATTGATCTGCCGCTCGTTCTCGGTCTTCTCCGGCGATCCTTCATCGAGGTAGCGCCACCCGTCAAAGAGGTTCGGTCCAAAGCCCGAGCGGCGGATGGATTTCAAAAACTGCTTGGGGATGATTTGGTCCGTATCCACGTGGGCCCGATCGAGGGGCGCAACCACGCCGGAAACGCTGCGAAAGGCCTTCATGCCTGCTCTCCCTGCTCGCTCAAAAGGGCGCGCACATCGGTGAAGTGGCCGGCGATGGCCGCCGCCGCCGCCATGGCGGGGCTCACGAGATGGGTCCGCCCCCCGTGGCCCTGGCGCCCCTCAAAGTTCCGGTTGGAGGTGGAGGCGCAGTGCTCCCCGGGACCTAGGCGATCGGCGTTCATGGCCAGGCACATGGAGCACCCCGGATCGCGCCACTCGAAGCCCGCGGCGCGGAAGATCTCGTCGAGCCCCTCCTCCTCGGCCTGACGCTTCACGAGCCCGGACCCCGGCACCACAAGGGCTTGCTTGATGGTGCTCGCAACCTTACGCCCCCGAGCCACGGCGGCGGCGGAGCGAAGATCCTCGATGCGGGAATTGGTGCAGGACCCGATAAACACCCGATCCAGAGCGATGGAGGTCAGGGCCTGCCCCGCGGCCAGATCCATGTAGCGCAGGGCCCCGGCCCAGCTTTCCGCCCGCACGGGATCGTCGCACTGGGTGGGATCGGGCACCTGGCCCGTAATGGGTGCCACCATTTCCGGAGAGGTCCCCCAGCTGACCTGAGGCGCAAGCACGCTGGCATCGAGCACCAGTTCCCGGTCGAAGGTGGCGTCAGGATCGCTCACCAGATCGCTCCAAGCCTCAAGCGCCGGGCCCCAGAGCGGCCCCGCGGGCGCATAGGGGCGCCCCTCAACATAGGCGGCCGTGACCTCATCGAAGGCCACCAGCCCCGCGCGCGCGCCGGCCTCGATGGCCATATTGCACAGCGTCATGCGCCCTTCCATGGAGAGCGCCCGAATGGCCGGCCCCGCATATTCGAGGGTGTAGCCCGTGCCCCCGGCGGTTCCCATGGCGCCGATGATGGCCAGGGCGAGATCCTTCGCCGTCACCCCTTCCCCGAGCGTTCCATCAACCCACACCCGAAAATTCTTGGCCTTCTTGGCCGTGAGGCACTGGGTGGCCAGCACGTGCTCCACCTCGGAGGTGCCAATGCCATGGGCCAGGGCCGCAAAGGCCCCATGGGTGGAGGTATGGGAATCGCCGCAGACCACGGTCATGCCCGGCAGCGTTGCCCCCTGCTCCGGGCCCACCACGTGGACGATGCCCTGCCGGGGATCGCGCATGCGGAACTCAAGGATTCCGAATTCATCGCAGTTCGCATCCAGCGTTTCCACCTGGATTCGGGAGATGGGATCGGTGATGCCGTCAATGCCTGCGGCCCGATCGGTGGTCGGAACGTTGTGATCCGGCGTAGCCAGGTTGGCATCAATGCGCCAGGGGCTGCGCCCGGCCAGACGAAGCCCTTCAAAGGCCTGGGGGGACGTGACTTCGTGCAGCAGGTGGCGATCGATGTACAGCAGGGCACTGCCGTCCTCGCGCTCCGCCACCAAATGTGCATCCCACAATTTATCGTAAAGGGTCCGTCCGCTCATGGTGAGGCTCTCCCTAGGCAGGCTTGGGTGCGGGGATGCGGGTGGGATTTTGAGCCCGCTGGCGCAGCCAATGGTCCATCAGCACCAGAGCCACCATGGCCTCGGCGATGGGCACGGCGCGAATCCCCACGCAGGGGTCGTGGCGGCCGTTGGTCACCACGGAAACCGGCGCACCGGTGCGATCGATGCTTTGGCCGGGAATGCGAATGCTCGAGGTCGGCTTGAGCGCCAAGCTCGCGCGAAGCGTTTGCCCGGAGGAAATCCCCCCGAGGGTGCCGCCGGCGTGATTGGACAGGAAACCCTCGGGAGTCATTTCATCCCGGTGCTCACTGCCCTTTTGCGTGACCACGGCCATGCCGTCGCCGAGCTCCACGGCGCGCACGGCATTGATGCCCATGAGCGCCGATGCGAGGGTGGCATCAAGCTTGTCAAAAACCGGATCGCCGAGCCCGGGCGGTACCCCCGTGGCTTCCACGGTGACCTTTGCGCCAATGGAGTCGCCGGCCCGGCGAAGCGCATCGATTTCCGCCTCCAGCGCGGGCACCGTGCTCGCATCGGGCCAAAAGAAGGCGTTTTCCTCAATGGCGCTGGCCTCGAAAGCCGTGGGGACGTGGGTCCCGAGCTGCGCGAGGAAACCCTGAATCTGCACGCCGTACTGAGCGAGGTAGGCCCGGGCAATGGCCCCGGCGGCGACCCGAGCCACCGTTTCCCGCGCCGAGGAGCGCCCACCCCCGCGGTAATCCCGGACGCCATATTTGGCATCGTAGGTGAAATCAGCGTGGGCAGGACGATACTGATCTTTGATATCGCCGTAATCCCGGCTGCGCTGGTCCTCGTTCTCGATCAAAAGGCCAATGGGCGTGCCTGTGGTGCGCCCTTCAAAAACCCCAGAGAGGATACGTACCTGGTCCGGTTCCCGGCGCTGCGTGGTGTAGCGGGATTGGCCGGGGCGGCGGCGGTCGAGATCGCGCTGAATCAGCGCTTCATCGAGGGGCAAACCGGGGGGGCAGCCGTCCACAACGCACCCGAGGGCGGGCCCGTGGCTCTCACCAAAGGTGGAAACGGTGAATAGGGTTCCGAAGCTATTGCCTGCCATGCCTACGATCCAATGCCCCTCGCGGGCGCGGATTCTAGCACGACCTTTCCTAGGCGAGGGCCCCGGCGGCTTCCGCGGCCCGAAGGGCGCTCCCGCTGAGGAGGGCCAGCCCCGCCCCCCCCTGAGGGAGGTCAGGCCAAAGCCAGGGCACCTCGGGATAGCGCGCTTCCAACGCCGGCGCGCTGTAGCCCACCTCAAGGGCCAGGAGCCCCTCCGGCGCCAGGTAGGCGCTCAGCTCCCGAAGGAAGGGGGTGACGAAGGCAAGCCCATCTTCCCCCGCAGCCAGGGCATGGCGCGGCTCAAAGCGAAACTCCTTAGGCAAGGCATCCATGGCCGCTTGATCCACGTAAGGGGGATTGGCGAGCACCAGGTCGAAGGGGTCCTCCCCCTCCAGCGCGGCAAGCCCGTCCCCGGCGCGCAGCTCAATACGATGTTCAAGGTGGAACTTGGCCACGTTACGCCGGGCCACGGCCAAGGCCCGAGGGTCGATGTCCGTGAGCACCACCTCCGCCTCGGGGAAGGCGAGAGCCGCTACAATGCCCAGGCATCCCGAACCCGTGCACAGATCTACGATGCGCTGGGGTTCCTCCGCGCCGAGCCAGGGCTGGAGCCCCTCGGTCAGCATCATGCCCAGGGGGGAGCGCGGGATCAGCACGCGCTCGTCGACGAAAAACTCAAGGCCGCAATAGGGCGCCCGACCGGTGATGTAGGCCGTGGGCCGCCCCTGGAGGCGGCTTTGCACGGCGGCGGCGAGGCGCCGGCGCTCCTCGAGCAGCAGCACGCTATCGAGCACCCATTCCGCCCGATCCTGGGGAAGGGCAAGCACCCCTAGCACCAACGCCAAGGCCTCGTCCCAAAGCGTCTCCTGACCCTGGCCCAGATATAAATCGCCCCGCCCCAGGGCGCTCACGGCGTAGCGGAGCCAGTCCCGAACCGTTTTGAGCTCATCCACCGCCGTCACCGCGTCCCCTCCTCCGTGCGCCACAGTTCCACCTCCGGCGTCTGGGCACCGCGCCCCGCTACGGCACCGCCAAGGCCGAGGGCTCGGACCTTTGCCGCCCCTAGCGATTCCGCGAGGGTCGTCGCCAGGGCTTGGCTGGTCGCCAGCGCGTCCGCCCTGCCCTCGTCCCCCCGCTGCAGATGCACCAACAGCAGCCAACGCCCCGGGAGCGTCGCCAACCACGTCTGCTCCGGCGCAGTGAACCAGCTGCGAAGGGTGTCCTCGGACGCTTGGAGGCGAAGCCGTCCCGTCTCCGCAAGGGCCTTTCGCGCTGCCGCCGCCGTGGGCAAGGCAGGCCCCGCCCCCTGAACTTCGATGAGCTGCGCAAAGACCTCCCGAGTTCCTCGCTGGCTCACGTAGAGCGCCCGCACCCCATCGGTAGCCTCAAAGAGGGCGTAATGCTGCTCCCCATCTCGACCGTAAAGGTCCGCGACGCCGAAGACCTCATGGGCATACAACGCACTGGAGCCGCAATCCCGCCCGGCGCAAATAAACCGCGCCGTTCCCGGGAGCTGCGCCCGGAGGTTCTCGAACGCGCGGCCGGGCTCGGTGCCCCGGGGAAAGGCCCAGCGCAGGCCCTGCCAGGGGCCGGTCACGGTAAGCGCAGCCTGCCCGTCGAGCAGCGCCTCCTCTTGGGTCACCCGGGCCTGGGGTAGGCGCCAGGCCTGCGCCGAGCCCCGCTCCTGCACCGCAATCAGCTCAGCCCGGAGCGCCGAATCGGGCGCCAGGGCAGCCTGCCCCGCTCCACTAAGAAGGGCCATGACCACAAGCAGCGCCCTGCCCTTTGCCGTTCCCCTTACCACACCAATCCTCCCTGGGTTTGTCACCGCTGAACGCCCGTGGGATCTAGCCAATAGGTCAGGCGCGCACCCTGGGGCGCCCAATCGTCGAGCTCAAGCACCAAGCCCCCGGCCGTGGGGAAAGGGGCGAGGACCCCCGCCAAGCGCTGGGCCAAGCGCGGGAGCAAGGGGCGATGGGACACCACGAGGAGCGGCGCTTCAACGCCAAGCCCGTCCAGCGCCTCCCGAGCGGCCCGCTCATCACTGTCGGGCATGAGTGCTGGCAAGGGAGAAAGGGGCGTCAGCCCCCAGCGCGCAGCAATAAGGCGAGCCGTTTCCTGGGCGCGGTGGTAGGGAGAGCTCACCACCTGCAATCCCCGGGAAACCCAGGGAGCGAGATGCTCCGCCACCTGCTGTGCCTGAGCCTCCCCTTCCGGAAGTAACGCCGCCGCAGGATGGATGCCCGCCGCCTGCCCGTGGCGCAAGAGGAGCACGTCCCTCACGGCTGCCGCCAGGCCACGGCAACGTCGTCGCGTTGCTCCGCGAGCATAAGGCGAACAAGCACCTCGGGAAGCTGGCGACCCTCGAAGAGGATCGCGTGAAGCCCTTGGCATATGGGCATGGGTACGGCAAGGCGCTGGGCCTCCTGCCAAGTGCTGCGCACCGTATTAACCCCCTCCGCGAGCTTGCCAAGGTGCGCCGCCGCATCCTCGAGGCTCCGCCCTTCCCCAATAGCCCGCCCTAGCTGGAAGTTCCGGGACAGGGGCGAGCTGCAGGTCACCATGAGATCCCCGACCCCAGCGAGGCCCAAAAGCGTGAGGGGGTTGGCCCCCTTGGCCACGGCAAATTGACTCATCTCCGCAAGCCCCCGGGTCAGGAGCATGGCACGGGAGTTCTCCCCGGCGTTGAGGGCCGCTGCCATGCCCGAAGCAAGGGCATAGATATTCTTGAGCGCGCCGGCGAGCTCAACGCCGTAGCGGTCGCTGTTGGAGTACACGCGAAAGGATCGGGAATGCACGCGCCGCTGCACCTCTTCGCAGAGCGCCGCCTCGGCGGAAGCGATGACCGTTCCCGTGAAATGGCCCTGGGCGATTTCCTCAGCGAGGTTAGGTCCCGAGAGCACGCCGATGCGGGCCTGAGGACAGGCCGCCGCGAGCACTTCGCTCATGAGGGTGAAGCCCTCCCGAGCTAAGCCCTTCGTGGTGCTGATAAGGCCCGTAGCGGGTTCTAGCAGCGCGCCAAGGCGCTCGGCCACGGCGGGGAGCGCAGCGCTGGGGACAGCCACAAAAACCAGCCGCGCTCCAGCGACGGCGCTCGGAAGATCGGTGGTGGGCACCACGCCCTCGGCGAGCGGGTGACCGGGCAGATAGCGAAGGTTTTCCCGATCCCGGGCCAGGGCCGCACATTGGGATGGGTCCCGGAGCCAAAGGGCCACCTCATGGCCTCGAGCGGCCACGATGTTGGCAATGACGGTGCCAAAATTTCCAGCACCGAGGACTGCGATTTTGACTCGCTCATCGCCCATGAAGGCCCGCCCCCTGAAGAAAAAGACCGCGCCTTGAAGCGCGGCCTTCTAGTCTATCAGGCCAGCTCGGCGAGCAGACGATTCATGCAGCGCAGGTAGGCTGCGGGATCGTCTAGGGGATCGCCCTCGGCCAGCTTGGCCTGGGCCAGAAGCACTTCGGCCAGGTCCTGGCGTCGCTCCCCATCCTGCTCCTGCTCAAAGCGCCGGAGAAGCACGTGATTGCCGTTGACCTCAAGGATCGGCGCCGCCTCCGGCACCGCCTGGCCCGCAGACTTCAGGAGACGCCGCATTTGGCTCCCCATTTCATCCTCTTCCACCACCAGGCAGGCCGGGGAGTCGGTAAGCCGGTCGCTGACGCGGACGGTCTTCACCCGCTCCCCGAGGGCCTTCTTCAACCCCTCGAGCACATCCTCGGCCAGGGCCACTGGGGACTCGGGCGCGTCGCTGTCTGCCCCCTCCGCCTCGGGAAGCTCCTTCAGATCAATGGCGCCGCGCGCCACGTCCTTCAGAGGCGTGCCCTTGTATTCGGACAGATGGCTCATGAGCCACTCATCGAGGCGATGGGACAGGAGCAGCACTTCCACCCCACGCTTGCGCAGCGCCTCGATGTGGGGCGAGCCCTTAGCGGCGGCGAAGCTGTCACCGGTGACGTAATAAATCGCCTTCTGCCCTTCGGGGCAGCGCTCCAGGTAGGCATCAAGGCTGTGGGTCTCTGCCGAACTGTCGTCCTTCGTGGACGCAAAGCGTAAGAGGGACGCCACCCGCTCCCTGTTCGCGAAGTCCTCCGCCGGCCCTTCCTTCAGCACGGGCCCGAGCTCGTCCCAGAAGGTCTGGTAGGCCGCCTCGTCATTCTTCGCGAGCTTCTCGAGCATATCTAGAACCCGCTTGGTTAGGGCCCCGCGAATCGCTTCCACTCGCTCATCCTGCTGGAGGATTTCCCGGCTGACGTTGAGCGGTAGGTCCGCAGAATCAATCACCCCCCGCACAAAGCGCAGGTACAGCGGCAGGAACTGCTCCGCATCGTCCATGATGAATACGCGGCGCACATAAAGCTTCAGGCCCCGGGGACTTTCCCGGTGATACAGGTCGAAGGGTGCGCGCTTGGGCACGTAAAGCAGCGAGGTGTACTCGTGCTTCCCTTCCACCCGGTTGTGGCTGTAGCACAGCGGGTCCTCGAAATCGTGGGCAAGGTGCTGGTAAAAGGCGTGGTATTCCCCTTCCTCAATATCCCTCCGGGGGCGGGTCCAGAGCGCCTTAGCCTCGTTGACCGTCTCCCACAGGAGCTCGCCCTTCTGCTCCTTGGGTTTATCCCCGTCCATCTCCGGCAGCTGCACGGGAATCGCAATGTGATCGGCGTATTTCTTGATGACGCTCCGAACTCGATAAGGCTCAAGGAACTCCTCGGCATCGGCCTTCAGGTGCAGGGTAATAGTGGTGCCCCGCTGGCTCCGCGTGCCCGGCGCGAGCTCGTAATCGGCCTCGCCTGCGGAACGCCAGCACCAGGCATCGCGCTCCCCAGCGCGGCGCGTTTCCACCTCGACACGATCGGCCACGATGAAGGAGGCGTAGAAGCCTACCCCGAACTGGCCGATCAGCTGCGAGTCCTTTTGCTGATCACCGGTGAGCTGCTCAAGGAACCGGGCCGTACCGGAGCGGGCGATGGTGCCCAAGTTCTCAATGAGCTCCTGCCGATTCATGCCGATCCCGTTGTCCTCGATGGTAAGGGTGCGGGCGTCCTTGTCGAAGGCCAGGCGAATGCGCAGATCGCTGTCTTCCCCGAGCCACTCGGGGTGGCTTAGGGCCTCAAAGCGGAGCTTATCCACCGCATCGGAGGCGTTGGAGACCAGCTCCCGAAGAAACACCTCCCGATTCGAGTAGAGAGAGTGGATCATCAGCTTGAGAAGCTGCTTGGCCTCGGCCTCAAAGCCGCGAGTTTCCGTTCCGGCGGGGGTTTGGTCCTGCTGTTCGCTCATGGGGCGCCTCCATTTCGTGATGCCCTAGAAATGGGGATGGCGCGCCGCCCCTTCAAGGGTCTCCCCAACATAAATGGCCACAAAACGGCGCCATAAAAAAGCCGCGCGAGCTGCCCCGCGCGGCTTCTCTTTGGGCGTACGCCGGAAGGCGTTCGCCTAGGCTTGGGGCCTCAGCCCCAGCCCGTGAGCTCTGCGAGGGCATCGCCAATATCGGCGAGGCTTTTCACGGTTTTCACCCCAGCGTCTTCCAGGGCCGCAAACTTCTCGTCCGCCGTGCCCTTGCCGCCGGCGATGATCGCCCCGGCATGGCCCATGCGCTTTCCGGGAGGGGCCGTCACCCCGGCGATGTAGCCCACCACGGGCTTGGTGACGTTGGCCTTGATGAAGGCGGCTGCATCTTCCTCAGCGGTCCCGCCGATCTCCCCCACCATCACAATGGCTTCCGTTGCCGGATCCTCTTGGAACAGCTTCAGGATATCGATGAAGTGGCTGCCCGGGATCGGGTCGCCGCCGATGCCCACGCAGGTAGACTGGCCATAGCCCTTATCCGTGGTTTGCTTCACGGCCTCGTAGGTCAGGGTGCCAGAGCGGGACACGATGCCCACCTTCCCGGGAAGGTGAATGGAGCCGGGCATGATGCCGATCTTGCAGGCGCCGGGGGTGATGACCCCGGGGCAGTTCGGACCGATGAGGCGAACGTTGTCCATCTCGTCTAGGCGGGCCTTCACCTCGAGCATGTCGAGGGTGGGGATGCCTTCCGTGATGCAGACGATGAGCTCAATGCCCGCATTCGCCGCTTCCAGGATCGAGTCCTTGCAGAAGGGAGCCGGCACGTAGATCACGGAGGCGGTGGCGCCGGTGGCGGCCACGGCGTCCTTCACCGTATCGAAGACCGGCAGGCCTAGGTGGGTCGTGCCCCCCTTGCCCGGGGTTACGCCGCCCACGAGCTGGGTGCCGTAGGCCAGCGCCTGCTCCGAGTGGAGCGTGCCCTGCCCGCCGGTGAAGCCCTGGCAGATAACCTTGGTGTTGGCGTCAATCAGAATGCTCATGCGGCACCTCCAGCAGCAGCCACGGCCTTGTCAGCCGCATCGATGAGGGACTCGGCGGCGATGATGTTCAGCCCCGAGGTGCTGAGGCGCTCGCGCCCCGCTTCCGCATTGTTCCCCTCAAAGCGCACCACCACGGGGACGTTCACTCCCACCTCTTCCACGGCACCGATGATGCCGTCGGCAATGGTCACGCAGGAGACGATGCCCCCAAAGATGTTGATGAGCACGGCCTTCACGTTGCTATCGGAGAGGATGATCTTGAAGGCTTCGGACACCGTTTCCTTGGTCGCGCCACCGCCCACGTCCAGGAAGTTGGCCGGGCTGCCCCCGCGGTGCTTCACCAGGTCCATGGTTCCCATGGCCAGCCCTGCCCCATTGACCATGCAGCCAATGGTGCCGTCGAGGGCCACGTAGTTCAGGCTGAACTGGGCGGCGTGCTCCTCCCGGGGATCTTCCTGGCTCGGATCCTGAAGGGCCTGGAGTTTGGGCTGGCGATAGAGAGCGTTGCCATCGATGTTGATCTTTGCATCAAGGCAGTGGACCTTCCCTTCCGTGGTGATCACGAGAGGATTGATCTCGAGGAGCGCGCAGTCGAGCTCCTGGAAGAGCTTCGCGAGGCCCATGAAGAGCGCCGTGAACTCCTTGATTTGGTTACCTTCAAGGCCCAAAGCGAAGGCGAGCTCCCGGCCCTGGTAGGGCTGAGCGCCCACGGCGGGATCGATGATGGCCCGAAGGATCTTCTCCGGGGTTTCTTCCGCCACCTTCTCGATTTCCACGCCCCCTTCCGTAGAGGCCATGAAGACCACGCGCCGGGTGCCCCGGTCGATAACCGCACCGAGATAAAGCTCGGTGGCGATATCCGTGCAGTTCTCCACGTAGATCTTACTGACGGGCTGACCCTTCTCATCGGTCTGGAAGGTCACCAGCCGCTGACCCACCCACTTCTCGGCAAAGGCCCGGACCTCGTCAAGGCTATCGCAGAGCTTCACGCCCCCAGCCTTGCCTCGTCCTCCGGCATGAACCTGGGCCTTCGCGACCCAGCGCGTGCCCCCAATTTTTTCCGCCGCAGCCACCGCCTCATCCGGCGTGTCCACGGCATGCCCCACGGATACGGGCAGCCCGTATTCCCGGAATAACGCCTTTGCTTGATATTCGTGAAGATTCATTTCTCTTCCCGCTCGCGTCAAAACGCGGCCAGCGAACGCTGACCCCCCAGAACCGCCGGCCCCGGCGCACAGCGCTGGGCCCGACGTTCAACTCTGGCGCCCCCCGGGGGGAGCGCCCCTGTAATACGACTTAACGCCGACGATTGGCCACGTGAATGGCATGCCCGTGCACGCCAAGGGCCGCCTCGTGCATGGCCTCCGACAGCGTCGGATGGGCAAACATGGTGAGGGCGAGATCTTCCGCCGTGGCCGCAAACTCCAGCGCAATCACCGCCTGGGCGATGAGCTCGGAAGCCTGGGGACCCAGCACGTGCACGGCGAGGATCCGATCCGTGGCTTCGTCGGCAATGATCTTCACAAAGCCGTCCGTGTCGTTCGCGGCCAGCGCCCGGCCACTCACGGCGAAGGGAAAGGTGCCCACCTTCACCTTCTCGCCGCGCTGCTTCAGCGCTTCCTCGCTTGGCCCCACCCAGGCCAGTTCCGGGTGGGTATAGATAACGGAGGGGACGGCATCGTAATTCACGAGGGGCTTTTTGCCGGCGATACGCTCCGCCACCATCACGCCCTCTTCCATGCCCTTATGCGCCAGCATGGGGCCGCGGACCGCGTCCCCGACGGCGTAGATGCCCGGAGCACCGGTTTCGCACAGATCGTTCACGTAGATGAAGCCGCGCTCATCGAGATTCACGCCGCTGTCCTGGGCCAAAAGCCCTTCCGTGGCCGGGCGACGGCCCACGGCGACGATGAGCTTGTCGAAGCTCTCCTGATGCTCGCCATCCCCGTCCTTGTAGGTCACGAGGACCTTCTTGCCCTTGCGCTCGGACGCCGTCACCCGCGCCCCGAGGCGGATATCCAGCCCCTGGCGCTTAAAGATCTTTAGCGCGTCCCCAGCCACGCGTCGGTCCGCCATGGGCAGGAAATCGTCGAGGGCTTCGAGGAGCGTGACTTCGCTGCCGAGCCGGCTCCAAACGCTTCCGAGCTCGAGGCCGATGACCCCGGCGCCGATGACCCCCAGGCGCTTCGGCACGGCGTTGAATTCGAGGGCGCCGGTGGAGTCCACGACCACGTCGCCATCCATGGGCGTCGGGGGAATCTCCACGGGCACGGACCCGGGGGCGAGAATCACGGAGGTGGCCTCGAGGGTTTGGGAAACGCCGGCAAAGTCCGTGAACTCCACCTTGCGGTTCGCCAGAAGACGACCGGACCCCGCCAGATGGGCGACCCCGTTGGCTTTGAAAAGCCCGGCGACGCCGCCCGTAAGCTTTTTCACGATACCTGCCTTGTGCTCGATCATTTTCGGCACGTCCGGGGTCACGCCCTTCGTCGTGATGCCGATGTCGCCGAAGTGATCCCGCGCCTCCACGTACTTGTGGCTTGCATCGAGGAGCGCCTTGGAGGGAATGCAGCCCCAGTTCAGGCAGGTACCGCCTGGGGCCGGGGCGCCCTCCGCATCCTGCGACTTATCGATGCAGGCGGTTTTGAAGCCCAGCTGGGCACAGCGAATGGCGGCGTGATAGCCCGCCGGTCCTGCCCCAATCACCACTACGTCGTATTGCGTCGTCATCCCTGCGCTCCCTGTCCTTAGATATCCAGCAGCATGCGGGCCGGTTCCTCAAGGAGATCCTTGATGGTCACCAGGAATCGCACGGCCTCCGAGCCATCGATCAAGCGATGGTCGTAGGACAGCGCCAGATACATCATGGGTTGGATCACGACCTGACCGTTCACGGCCATGGGGCGATCCTGGATTTTGTGCATACCGAGAATCGCCGTTTGCGGCGGATTCAAAATCGGCGTGGACATCAGAGACCCAAACACCCC
Organism: Pseudomonadales bacterium; assembly: GCA_038153445.1. Classification (GTDB taxonomy): domain Bacteria; phylum Pseudomonadota; class Gammaproteobacteria; order Pseudomonadales; family Azotimanducaceae; genus Salivita. Next base: position 745 of record JAYOYG010000024.1, on the reverse strand, counting down.
GCCATTGGAGATGGTAAAGGTGCCCCCGGCCATGTCCTCAAGGGCCAGCTTGCCGTCCCGGGCCTTCAGGCCGTAATCGCGAATGCTTTCTTCGATCTGCGCCAGGGACAGGCCATCGGCGTCTCGGATGATGGGCACCACAAGGCCCCGATCCGTGCCCACGGCCACGCCCACGTCGTAGTAACCGTGATAGACGATGTCGTTACCGTCGATGGAACCATTGACCGCGGGGAAGCGCTTCAGGGCTTCCGTGGCCGCACGGACAAAGAAGCTCATGAAGCCCAGGCGCGTGCCGTTGTGCGCCTTCTCAAAGTCATCCTTGTAGCGCGCCCGAAGATCCATGATGGGCTGCATGTTGACTTCGTTGAAGGTCGTGAGCATGGCCGCCGTTTGCTGCGCTTCCACCAGGCGCCGGGCGATGGAGGCCCGGAGGCGCGTCATGGGCACGCGCCGCTCCGGGCGCTCCCCTTCCGCCTGGCCCACCCCTGGGAGGCGCTGGAGCGTTTCGCTTGCCGGCGCTGCCGGGGCTGCGGGTGCCGCGGCCGCCTGCGCAGGGGCCGGCGCCGTGGCAGCTTTCTCCACATCTTCCTGGGTGATCCGACCGTCGCGGCCCGAACCCCGCACCTGCGCTAGTTCAACGCCGAGCTCGCTGGCCGCCTTCCGCGCCGCGGGCGAGGCCGCCGCCCGGCAGATGGCGGTCGATATCGTCGCATCTTATGTAAGCAACAACCCGGTGCCTTCCGCG
>JAYOYG010000023.1:11223-28473 GCA_038153445.1 Pseudomonadales bacterium | reverse complement strand
TAGCGCTCACTCGGTTTTGCCGGCGCGGCCATTTCCTAACCCTTTTCCCACCGTGGCCCTTTTCGACCATGGCCCTTTTTTAACGATGTAATGCTTCAATAGGGGCCGCGACTCTAATGCCCCACCTTTTGAGGGGCAACACGAAAGGAGCCAGCAGCGTCATGGCACCGACTTCCTGGGCCCGCCCCAAGCGCCTGATCCCCATTCTCGCCGGCATCGCCCTGGGCCTAGTCCTAGGTGGCCTTTTACCCAGTGGAGGCGGCGGCCGGGCCAGGGACAGCTACGCCGATGCGGTAGCCCTCGCGGCCCCCTCCGTGGTGAACATCTACACCCGAAAGCGCCTGACGCCGGAGCCCCACCCGCTGTGCGCCTTGCCCCGTTTCGAAGCCCTCTGCCGCCAGCTTCCGGAACGGCGAGCACGCATGGAGGGGTCCCTCGGCTCGGGGGTCATTCTCGAAGCCCGGGGCCTCATCCTGACCAACAACCACGTCATCGCCGACGCCGACGACATCATGGTGGTCACCGCCGACGGTCAGGAATTCCCCGGCCGGGTCCTCGGCACCGATCCCAGCACGGACCTTGCCGTGGTTCAGGTCACCCCGGAAGCGCCGCTGCGTCCCGCCCACCTGCGCCGGACGCCCCTCCGGGTGGGGGATACGGTCCTGGCCATCGGCAATCCCTTTGGCCTCGGACAAACCGTCTCCCAGGGCATAGTCAGCGCCCTCGGGCGTCAAACCCTGGGGACAAGCCCCTACGCGGACTTCATTCAGACTGACGCCGCCATCAATCCCGGCAACTCCGGCGGGGCCCTCATCGACAGCGAGGGTGCCCTTGTGGGCATCAACACCCTCATCTTCAGCCGCTCCGGCAGCTTCGAAGGCATTGGGTTTGCCCTCCCCGCGACCCTGGCCCTGGAAGTTGCTCAGGAAATCGAAAGCCAGGGGCAAGTGATACGGGGCTGGCTAGGATTGGAAGCCGCCCCGAGCGCGGACGGCGCAGGCCCGATGGTGACGGCGGTGCTCGCCGGCGGGCCCGCCAGCTTGGCCGGGCTTCGCCCTGGGGACCGGCTCCTGGCCCTCGGTGGCCGCCCCGCCCGCCAGACCCGGGAACTGGCCCAGCATATTGCCAGCCTTACACCGGGAAGCCGCCTACCTTTAGTGATCGAACGGCAAGGCCGGCAGCTCATGCTCGAAGCCCGGGTGGGGCAGCGGCCTCCCCAGCGTTAGGTGGCGCGACGGGGCCCCTAGGGGCCCTTGTTGTGATCGAAGCCTTCCACCCGAAGCGCCGCAGCCCGAGCATGGGCTTCGAGCCCCTCCCCTTCTGCGAGCAGCGCTGCGCTTTGCCCCAGCACCGCCGCCCCCTCTGGGGAAAAGCCGATCAGTGAGCTTCGCTTCTGGAAGTCATCAACGCCCAGAGGCGAGGAAAAGCGCGCCGTGCCGAAGGTCGGGAGCACATGGCTCGGCCCCGCCAGATAATCGCCCAGCACTTCCGCCGTATGGCGCCCGAGGAAAATAGCCCCGGCATGGCGAATATCCGGCAACAGCGCCTCCGGGTGATCGACGGCAAGCTCAAGATGTTCCGGGGCAATACGGTTGATGAGCGCTACCCCCAGGGCCAGGCTCGGCACCTCAATCAGTGCCCCCCGGGCTCGGAGCGATGCTTCGATAATGGCCCGTCGAGGCCGCGCCGGAAGCGCCGCCTCCACGGCGGCTTCCACGGCATCGAGCAGGGCGGGATCGGGGCTGACCAAAATGGCCTGAGCCGCTTCGTCGTGCTCCGCCTGGGAGAACAGATCCATGGCCAGCCAGTGGGGGTCCTGAGCGCCATCGGCCAGCACCAAAATCTCCGAGGGTCCGGCAATCATGTCGATGCCCACGGGACCAAACACCTGCCGCTTCGCCTCGGCGACGTAGGCGCCTCCAGGGCCGACAATCTTATCCACGGGGGAGAGGGATTCGGTGCCATAGGCCAGGGCCGCAATGGCCTGGGCGCCGCCCACGCGGTACACCCGGTGCACTCCGGCGAGGTGCGCCGCCGCCAGCACCAAGGGATTTAGAACGCCGCCGGGCGTGGGCACGGTCATGATGACCTCCCGAACCCCAGCCACCTTTGCCGGCACGGCGGTCATGAGTACGGAAGACGGGTAGGCGGCCTGGCCCCCGGGCACGTAAAGCCCGACCCGATCCAGAGGCCGAATCAACTGACCCAGGAGGTTCCCGAATTCGTCCTTGTAACGCCACTCATCCCGGCGCTGGCGCTCGTGGTAGGCCGCGATGCGATCCCGCGCCAGCTTAAGGGCACTGCGCTCGGCTTCAGGCAAGGTCTCGAAGGCCTCCCGAAGGGCCTCCTGGGGCACTTCGAGCTCCCCGACGCTCTTCGCCTCTACGCCATCGAATTGGGCCGTATACGCCAGCAAAGCCGCGTCGCCCTTAGCCCGAACCTCAGCGATGATCTCCCGGACCCGCCCGCGGACGGCGCCATCCTCGGCGAGCTCCCAATGCAGAAGCGCCTCAAGATCGTCCTGGAAATTGGGGGCAGCGGCGCGCAGCCGTCGAAGCAAACCACTCATGCACCGGTCTCCTTTGCGGGCGCCGCGGGCAGGGCCGCGGCCAGCGCGTCGAGCATGGGGCGAAGCTCGGCCCGGTGCTGCTTCATAGACGCTTTATTAACGATGACCCGTGCACTGATGTTTTCGATGAGCTCCAGAGGCGCCAGCCCATTGGCCCGGAGCGTATTTCCCGTATCCACGATATCCACGATGAGATCGGCGAGGCCAATGAGGGGCGCGAGCTCCATGGCGCCCCCCAAGGGAATCACTTCTATCTGCTGCCCTTGGGCGCTGAAGTAGCGCTGCGCCACCTTCACAAATTTCGTCGCCACCCGAAGTCGCTGGCCGGGGCGAGGGGTAAAGGCCGGATCCCCGGCGGTCATGAGACGGCAGCGGGACAGGCCAAGATCAAGCGGCTCGTAATAGCCCTCTCCGCCATGCTCGAGGAGCGTATCCTTGCCCGTGACGCCCCAATCGGCAGCACCATGGGCTACGCAGGTCGGGACATCACCGCTGCGCACCACAAACAAACGAAGCCCGGGATGGCGGGTTTCGAAGATCAGCTTTCGGCTACGTCGGGGATCCTCGAGGGGATCGAGGCCCGCGGCTTCCAGGAGGGGCAGTACCTCGTCGAGGATCCGACCCTTATTCAGGGCGAGGGTGAGCATGGGACATCCTTAGCGTAGCCTTAGGGGGCCCGGCGCCGAATCACCTGCGCACCCAGGCCGAGCAATTTTTCCGTCATGGCCGCATAGCCACGGTCCATATGATAAAGCCGATCGATGACCGATTCCCCCTCCGCGGCCAGGGCCGCAATCACTAGGCTAAAGGAGGCCCGGAGATCGGTGGCCATGACCGGCGCCCCCACCAGCTTCGGAACCCCCGTGATCACCGCGCTGCGCGCATCCTCAAGGCTAATCTGGGCGCCGAAGCGAGCCAGCTCGGGCACGTGCATGAAGCGGTTTTCAAAGACCGTTTCCCGGATACGGCTTACGCCCGTGGCCAGGCAGTCGAGGGCCATAAACTGGGCCTGCACATCCGTGGGGAACCCTGGATAGGGCGCCGTACGTAACGAAACGGGGCGCGGCGGCCCTTCGAGCGCCACGGTAATTTGGTCCGTTCCCCGCACCACGCGGGCGCCGGCCTCCTCCAGTTTATCGAGCACCGCGCCCAGGTGTGCACCGTCGACCCCCTCAGCGGTGACCGACCCGCCCGTGGCCGCCCCGGCGATTAGGTAGGACGCGGCTTCGATGCGATCGGCCATGATGCAATGGACGGGCCCCGTCGCAGCGGGCACGGACAGCCCATCCACGCCCTCAATCTCGATGCGTGCGGTGCCTTCCCCGTCTATTTTGGCCCCCAGGGTCCGGAGGAAGGCCGCTAGGTCAACGATTTCGGGCTCCTCGGCGGCATTCTCCAGCACCGTGGTGCCCCGGGCACAAACCGCCGCCATGAGGAGGTGCTCCGTACCCCCTACGGTGACCTGATCCATCACCAGCCGCGCGCCCTGAAGCCCCCGGGGCGCGGAAGCCTCGACATAGCCGCCGCGCACCTCGAGCTCGGCGCCGAGCCGCTTTAGGCCCGCCAGATGCTGATCCACGGGGCGGGCGCCGATGGCGCAGCCTCCGGGGAGGGAGACCCGCGCTCGCCCCCGGCGAGCTAAGAGAGGCCCCAGGACCAGGAAGGAGGCGCGCATGGTCCGCACCAGCTCGTAGGGGGCCTCGGGTTCGGCGAGCGTGTGCGCATGCAGGGCCACCACTTCGTCCCCCCGGTTCTCCACCCCAACCCCCAGGTGGGCCAGGAGCGCCAGCTGGGTACGAACGTCCTGCAGCGCCGGGACCCGCCCAAGGGTCAGGGGCGCCTCCGCCAGCAGGCACGCTGCGAGGATGGGGAGGGCGGAATTTTTAGCCCCGGATATGGGCACGGACCCGACGAGGGGGACCCCGCCGGTAATGACGAGTTGATCCATGGGGGAGGCTAGGCCCCGGCCTCCTCGGGGGTTTGGGCGATGATGGTCACTGCGTGAACAGCGCCGGAGGCGATGGCATCTCCCAGCCCCTTGTAGACGAGCTGCTGCCGCTTCACGCGATTGAGCCCTTCAAACACGGGGGAGACGAGGCCGAGTTCGAAGCGACCGGCGCCGCCATCCACCCGAATTGAAGCCTCGGGGAAGGCCCCTTCCAAACGTTCCTGTAGCTGGCGGGCATCCATCAGCGGTCTTCCTCCGTTTCGTTAGTTCCTAGCCAGGCGTCGATGACCGAATCCAAGGCCCCGGGGCCCCGGCTTTCCATCGCGCTGGCAAATTGATTGCGATAGGTCCGTCCAAAATTGACCCCGTCCACAATGACATTTCGCACGCGCCAGGGCGCCACCCCGTCGGGGCGAACCATGTCATAGACCACGGTGTAGGACCTTTTATTGTCGTCGGAGAGGGTCATCACCACCGCCGATCGCTCCCCCGAGGGTACGGCCTGGGCCCGGGGGGGTTGCACCTCATAAGCTTCAAACTTGAAGGCCAGCAGAGCTTTGGCGTATTTACGCCCTAGCGCTTCCCCAAAGTTTCTCGAAAAGCGCGCGCGCTGCTCGGAGGTAGCGCCGGCGAAGTGGGCGCCCATGACCCCCTGCGCGATCGCGTCATAGTCGACAAAGGCATCCATCCGCTGCTGCACCTCGCCGTAGAACGCTTCTAGGGCCTCCGGCCCCTGCTCCCGATAGCGGTCTATGGCCTCAAATAGGGCCGCGGCCTCTTGGCGTACCAGCTCATCTGCCGCGAGGGGTTCGGCCTGGCTAGCCTGGGCCCCTCCCAAGCTCAGAAGCAGGCACAGCACGAAACGCGTCCACATCATTCGCCCCTCCCAGCGCAGTCAACCATCGGGCAATAGTCTATCATTTCCCCTAGCGCCCGCGTTCCGCGCGTCCGACCTTTCAAGGATTCTCCACCATGGATGCTGTCGCATCGGAAAGCCTCCTGCTGGCCACCGGCGCCCTCGTGGCCGGGCTCTTGCTGCTTCTCTGGAGCGCGGACCGCTTCGTGGCCGGGGCGGCCGCTACGGCGCAGCACCTGGGCATGACGCCGCTCATGATTGGCCTCACCGTGGTGTCCTTTGGGACCTCCGCACCGGAAATCCTGGTCTCCCTCGCGGCAGCCCGGGAGGGCACACCGCTCCTGGCCGTGGGCAACGCGGTGGGGTCGAACATCACCAATATCGGGTTGGTCCTGGGCGTCACGGCGCTTCTGGTGCCCCTCCCCGTGCCCCGGGCCATTTTGCGTCGCGAGGGCCCCTGGTTCCTTGGTAGCGCTGCCTTGGCCCTCGCGCTGTTCTGGGACAGCCAGATCACCATCCTTGAGAGCCTGGGGCTGCTGGCTGTCCTCGGCGCCTTCGCCTTTGCCCTTCTCCGGCGCCCAGAAGGTCTGGAAGCCGAGAAAGAAGAAAGCATCCCCACCTTCGGCCGCGGCCGCGCCCTCGCCTGGCTCCTCCTCGGCCTTGCCCTCTTGCTGCTCTCCGCCGACGTACTCGTGTGGTCCGCCAGCACCCTCGCCCGGGCCATGGGGGTGAGCGAACTGGTCATCGGCCTCACCGTGGTCGCCATCGGCACCAGCCTCCCGGAGCTCGCCGCAACGGCCGGGGCGGCCCTAAAGGGCCACACGGACATCGCCGTAGGCAACGTGCTGGGCTCGAACATCTTGAATCTACTGGCGGTGATGGCCGTCCCCGGACTCTTTGGGGCTTTCCCTCTTGAGCCCGAGGTGCTCAGCCGAGATGGGCTCGCCATGGCGGGCCTGAGCCTGCTCCTCGTGCTCGCTGCCCGTTTCGGCGGGGGGCGCCTCGGGCGGCTCGCCGGTGGGGTCTTCCTGGGCCTGTGGATTGCCTATACTGGCATGCTTGCCATAGCGAGCGTGGGCCCATGAACCGACCGCAAGCCTTTTCTCCCGCCGCCCTCGCGCGGGCCCAGCACATCACCCTGCTTTGCCTCGATGTGGACGGCGTGCTGACCGACGGACACCTGATCTACACCGCCGACGGGCAGGAAGCGAAGGCCTTCAATACCCAGGACGGCGCCGCGATCAAGCTCGCGCAGCGCCAGGGCCTTGAGGTGGCCATCATCACCGGGCGCGAATCCCCCATGGTGACGCGCCGCGCCGCGGAGCTTGGCATTCAGCTCTGCTATCAGGGCTCGGAAGCGAAGGACGAGGTGCTGGCCCAGCTGCTCGCCGACAGCGGCCGAAGCCCCGAGGCCATCGCTCACATGGGCGACGATCTCGCGGATCTCAAGGTCATGCGTCGCGTGGGCCTGGGTCTAGCCCCGGCCAACGCCCACCCCGTGGTGGCCGCGTACGCTGACCTGATCACCGAAGCCCCCGGCGGCGCCGGCGCGGTCCGCGAGGCCGTGGAGGCTTTGCTGACGGCCCAGGACCGCTGGGCCGATGCCCTCGCGCCCTACCTCGACGCACCCTGATGGCACGCTACTGGATCCTCCTCTTTGGGCTCGCCGCCCTCCTCCTCAGTACGCTCGACCTAGGTTTAGAGCGTAACGGGGATGGGCCGAGCTTCGCGCCGTTGGATGACGGCCCTGCGCTGCTCATGGAGAACGCCGAAATCACCGAGTTCTCCATCGCCGGCAACCCGCGCTTTGCCCTCCAGGCCCGCACCATTGCGCATCAGCCCAGCTCCGGAGAGACCGCCCTCGACGCACCGATCCTGCTGCTATTCAGCGAGCAGGGCGCACCCTGGCGGCTCGAGGCCGACCAGGGACAGCTGGACGGCAGCGAAGCGCTCCTCCGGGCCCCGGACAGCGCCGTAGCCAACTCCGATAAGGTCATACTGACGGGGAACGTCCGCGCAGCTCGGCCCCGGGAAGACGGCACCATGCTTCGCTTTCGCACGGACACCCTCAGTCTCTTTCCCGCGGCCCAATACGCGGAGAGCGTCGCCCCTGTTATGATCGAAAGCGCAGAGGGGATCACGCAGGCAGAGGGCTTGAGCCTTGCCCTGGGGGTCGGGTTCCTCACCCTGGGGCGCGCCGATGCGCGTGTACATTCGACCTTTTACCCGGATAGCTTGCCATGATGCGCTCCACCGCCGTCCCGGCCGTTCTTTTCGCACTGCTGCTTTCCAGCGGCGCACACGCGCTGCCGGATGATGAGCAGCAGCCGATCGAAATCGAAGCGGATCGAGCTGAGCTCGACGACGCCACGGGCACGGCGACCTACAGCGGTTCCGTGCGCCTCGACCAGGGGTCCCTGAAGGTGCGGGCCGAACGCCTCATCATCGAAACGGATGCCCAGCAAGTGCAGCGCATTACCGCGGAAGGGGATCGGGAACAGGATCTCCTCGCCCGCTATGAGCAAACCCCCGAGCCCGGCGCCGAGCCGGTTCGAGCCCGGGCTCAAACGATCATCTATTACACCGATACGGGACGCATCGAACTTCTTGGGGCCGCCCAGCTTGAGCAGGCCGAAGACCGCTTCGAGGGCGACGTGATTTCCTACGATCTCACCACGCGGAAGGTGGCTGCCAGCGCCGGCGCTGACGGCGCACCGGTCCGCATGGTGATCGAACCGGCCCGGCTCCGTAGCCCTCGCGGGGCCGAAGGGGCAAACAGCGATGAGCCCAACCCCTAAGCTGACGCCACCGCTCCGGGCCCTAGGGCTTCGGAAGCGCTACGGACAAACCACGGTGGTCGAGGACGTCGGCCTATCCGTGCGCCCTGGGGAGGTGCTCGGGCTGCTGGGGCCCAACGGTGCCGGGAAAACCACCACCTTCTACATGCTTGTGGGCCTAGTGCGCCCCGATGGCGGAGAAATCCGCCTGGGGGAAGCGGTTATCACCCGCGAACCCATCCATGCCCGGGCTAAGCGTGGTATCGCCTACCTCCCCCAGGAAGCGAGCGTGTTCCGGGGGCTCTCCGTAGAAGACAACCTCCTGGCCATCCTTGAGCTGCGCGACGATCTTACCCGGCAGGCTCGACGCCAACGCTGCGATGCGCTGCTGGAGGAGTTTTCCCTAAGCGACCGACGCCGGCGCCTCGGCAGTCAGCTCTCCGGGGGCGAGCGGCGACGTACGGAGATTGCCCGCGCCTTGGCGATGGATCCTCGTTACGTGCTCCTCGATGAGCCCTTCGCCGGCGTCGACCCCATTTCCGTCGGGGAGATTCGCAGCATCGTCGCCACCCTTAAGGCGCGGGGCATCGGGGTGCTCATCACGGACCACAACGTCCGGGAAACCCTCGCGATCTGCGACCGAGCCACCATCCTTGCCCAGGGGCGCACCCTCGCCGAGGGCACGCCGGAATCCATCCTTGCAAACCAGCAGGTCCGAGATGTCTATCTCGGGGACCAGTTCGCCCTCTAATTCCCCCATTTAAAGGGTATAAGCGCCCCTCGCCGATTGTGCTTTCGCGAAGGCCCTCAGTATGATCAGGCGATGAAACAGGCCCTCCAGCTTAAACTGGGTCAGTCGCTCACCATGACCCCCCAGCTTCAGCAAGCCATCCGCTTGCTGCAGCTTTCCTCGCTCGAAATGCAGCAGGAAATCCAGGAGGCCCTCGACAGCAACCCCATGCTCGAACTCGAAGATGAGCACGAGGGAAGCAGCGACGGGGACGGCGATTTCGACGGCGACGTCGGCGGCGATGCGCGCACGGAAAGTGATTTCGACAGCGCGGCTGACAGCGACTTCGAAAGCCGCTTAGACGGCGATTTCGGCAGCGACGCAAACGGCGGCGACTTCGACGGCGACGGCGCTCCTCAGGACTTTGAAGCGGACCTCGCCTCGGCGCCAGAGCCGGACTATGACCCCACGGAGGCAAGCCCCGATTCGGAATGGAGCGAGGCCATCCCCGAGGATCTCCCCGTCGACGCCAGCTGGGATGAGGTCTACAGCGCCCCCGCGGGCCCGGGTCCAGCCCCCAGCGACGATGACTTCGACTTCGACAGCCGGAACGAGGCCAGCGAAAGCCTCACAGATCAGCTTCGCTGGCAGCTAAACCTCACCCGCCTTTCCGAACGGGACCTTTTAATCGCGGAAGCGCTGATCGACGCCTTGAACGGCGACGGCTTTTTGACCCAAAGCGTTGACGAGCTGCTCGAGGGTTTTGAACCCTCCCTGGACATCGAAGAAGACGAAGTCATCGCCGTGCTGCACCGACTGCAGCAGTTCGATCCCCCGGGCATGTTTGCCCGAAACCTCGGGGAAAGCCTCCTGCTCCAACTTCGGGAATTCCCTGACGATACGCCCCACCTCGGCGATGCCCGGCTGGTGCTTGAGCACTACCTTGATCTTCTCGGAAACCGGGACTACGCCACCTTGATGCGCCGCAGCCGCCTTTCCGAGACCGCACTCGGGGAAGCGCTTCGCCTCATCCAGAGCTTAAATCCCCGCCCGGCGGCCCAGCTGGCCCCGGCGGAGACGGAATACGTGGTCCCCGATGTGTTGGTGCGCCGTCATCATCGACGCTGGGTGGTGGAGCTAAACCCCGACGCCACGCCCAAGCTGCGGATCCACAGCGGCTACGCAGGGCTTGTACGCCGGGCGGACAGCAGCGCCGACAACCAATTTTTAAAGGACCATCTGCAGGAAGCACGGTGGTTCCTGAAAAGCCTGCAGAGCCGAAATGAAACGCTCCTGAAGGTCTCCCAGCGTATCGTGGAGCACCAGCGGGGCTTTCTGGAATTCGGCCCGGAGGCGATGAAGCCCCTGGTGCTTGCGGAGATCGCCGACGCCATCGGCATGCACGAATCGACCATCTCCCGGGTGACGACCCGAAAGTACATGCATACCCCCCGAGGCGTTTTCGAACTCAAATACTTCTTCTCCTCCCACGTCGGCACCTCCACCGGGGGCGAGGTGTCCTCCACGGCCATTCGCGCCCTGATTAAGAAGCTGACGGATGAAGAGAACCCGAAAAAGCCTCTTTCTGACGCCAAGATCGCGAAAATCTTGGCAGAGCAAAATATCGAGGTCGCGCGGCGAACCATTGCGAAGTACCGCGAGTCCCTAGCGATACCGCCTTCAAATGAAAGAAAGCGGCTGATCTAGCCGCCCCTTAACCGGCGAAGGAGCATGACACCATGCAAATCAACCTAAGCGGCCACCACCTCGACATCACCGACGCCATTCGCAATCACGTCCACGATAAATTTGCCCGCCTCGAGCGGCACTCCGATCAGATCATTAACATCCACGTCATCCTTGAGCTTGAGAAAAATCGGCAGAAGGCCGAAGCCAAGGTGCACCTTGGGGGCGCCGAGCTCTTCGCCGACGCAGAGGAAGAAGATCTTTACATCGCGATCGACAAGCTCGTGGATAAGCTCGACCGCCAGCTGCTCAAGCAAAAGGAGAAGACCGTCGATCGGGCGCACCGAGGGCCGAGTCGAAACTAAGAAAAACTCCTGGGCGCCCCCGGCGCGCTCCGTTAGACTCCGCGCCGTCGAAGTAGCCAGGAAAAAAAGGTGACCCTAGCGAGCTGTTTGCGCCCCGAGCTCATGGCGGTGGATATCTGTGCCGCCAGCCGAAAGCGGGCGCTCGAAGTGGTCAGCGCCCAGCTGGCGGACGCCCTGGGGGGAGACACCACCGCGGATGCGATTTTCGACGGACTGCTGGCCCGAGAGCGCCTGGGGTCCACGGGCCTCGGCCAGGGCCTCGCCTTTCCCCATTGCCGGCTCGCGACCCTTTCCCAACCCGCCGTGGGGTTCTTTCGCCTCCAGGCACCCGTCGATTTCGAGAGCATGGATGGGGCACCGGTGGATCTTCTGGCCGTTTTGCTGGTGCCTGAAAGCGCCACGGACGCGCACCTGAAGCTTCTCGGTGCCCTCGCCCAGCTACTGGAGCCGGAAGCCCACCGGGCGGCCCTGCGCCGGGCCAGCAGCGCCGCCGCCCTGGCGGAGGTTCTCACGGGGCTCTGCGCCCGCTAGGACGGACTTAGACCTAGGCCTAGGCGATCGCGCCGGAATTGCGTAGCCTTTTTGCCTAAGGATGTTGCGGAAGGCGCTCATGAAGCTACTGATCCTCAGCGGTCGATCCGGCTCGGGGAAATCAATTGCCCTCGGGGCCCTCGAGGATCTCGGCTTTCACTGCATCGATAATCTGCCTGCCAGCCTGCTCGAGGCCCTTCTCACCCAAGCGGAAGCGGAGCAGCGCCCCGGGGACTTCGCGGTATCCATTGACGCTCGGAGCCTCCCCGGCGAACTCCAGGGCCTCCCGGCGCGGCTGGACCTTCTTCGCAAGGCCCACCCAGCCCTCTCCATTGAAGTCCTTTATCTGGATGCGGAGACGGCGACGCTTCATCGCCGCTTCGGAGAAACGCGCCGGCCCCACCCCCTCACGGGCCAGGGGCTTCTGCTGACCGACGCCCTCGCCCAGGAACATACGCTCCTTGCGGAAATCCGGGCCCAGGCAGATCTCTTGATCGATACCACGCGAACCAACGTGCATAACCTTCGGGATCAGATCCAGTTGCATGTGGGGCGCCATCGAGCACGGCGCACCACGCTGATGCTGCGCTCCTTCGGCTTCAAGCACGGGGTGCCCCAGGATGCGGATCTAGTCTTTGATGTGCGCTTTCTGCCGAACCCGCACTGGGAGACGGCCCTACGGCCCCTGACGGGACGGGACCCGGCAGTCATCCACTGGCTCGCGGCCCAGGCCGAAGTCAGCGCCTTTGAGGCGGAGCTGGTGGAGACCCTCCAGCGTTGGCAGTCCCGACTGGAAACCAGCAGCCGCGCTTACCTCACCGCAGCCATCGGCTGCACCGGGGGCCAGCACCGCAGCGTCTACCTGGTAGAGCGGCTGGCCCAGGCCCTGACCCCAAATTTCGGTCAGGTGCTCCTGGCCCATCGTGAACTCCAGACCCTCGGGCAGGTCGGCACCACCGGGAGCGCCCTGTGAAAGTCCATCTCCCGTTGACCTTGATTAATCGGCTAGGGCTTCACGCTCGCGCGTCCTCGGCGTTCGTACAAACGGCCAGCCGCTTTGAGGCGACCATTACGGTCACCCATGGGGCTACGGAAAAATCCGCCGATGGAAAAAGCATCATGGGCGTGATGATGCTCGCCGCGCCCTACGGCACCACCCTCGACGTCACCTGCGAGGGCCCGGACGCGGAGGCCGCCGCGGAAGCCCTGGCCACCCTCATCCAGGATCGCTTTGGAGAACCGGACTAGAACGCCCGGCCCTAGGCTCCCGCGATGGTCATGCCATCGACGAGCATGCTTCCCACCTCCACCGTCCGGGGCCGTTCCCCATCGTCAGCCACGGCGCGGATGTTGCGATAGACATCCCGAAGCTGCCCGGCCACCGTAATCTCCTGCACGGGGTAGGCGATTTGCCCCTTCTCGACCCAGAAGCCCGCAGCGCCCCGGCTATAGTCCCCGGTCACGCCGTTAACTCCCTGGCCCATGAGTTCCGTGATCCAAAGTCCCGTGCCCAGCTCCTGGAGCAGCGCCTCGCGGCTTAGGCCATCGTGATTCATGGCCAGGTTATGCACGCCCCCGCCATTACCCGTCGGGGCAAGGCCGAGGCGGCGACCCGCGTAGACGGATAGGGCATAGCTCTCCAACCGCCCCTCGGCCACAAAGGCCTTCGGCGCCGTGGCGACCGCATCATCATCGAAGCTCGCGCTGGCGAGCCCCTGAGGCCGTAGCGGATCTTCCGTGATGCTGTAGCGGGTGGGAAAGAGCGTTTCCCCAAGGGCGTCGAGGAGGAAAGACGCGCGACGATAGAGCGCCCCGCCGCTAATGGCCCCCACGAAGTGGCCCAGCAAGGAGCTGGCCACGGTGCTGTCGAACACCACGGGATAGCGACCCGTGGGTACGGGGCGGGCATCGAGCCGGGCGAGCGCACGCTCCCCGGCGCGGCGCCCCACGGCTTGGGCATCCAGCCCATCATCGGCGCAGCGGCGGGTAACGCCCCAGCCGTCGCGCTGCATGCGCGCCCCTTCCCCGGCAATCACTGCAGCGTAAAGCCCGTGGCGACTCCGCGGCTCAACGGCGAGGAACCCTTGGCTATTCGCATAGCAGCTCAGGCCAAGGGCGCTGGCCACCGTCGCCCCTTCGGAATTTCGCAGCTCCGGACTCACCGCAAGCGCTGCGGCTTCGCAGGCGGTGGCGAGAGCTCGGGCCTCCTCTAGGGACAGGGCCCAGGGATGAAAGAGATCGAGATTCGGTAGCACGGCCGGGGCGAGCTCCGGCGGCGCGAGGCCCGCGTGGGGATCCTCCTCGGCCTGATCCGCCAAAAACAGAGCCTTCTCCACCAGCGTCTCACAGGCCTCCGGGGAAAGATCGCTGCTGGAGACCGACGCCGAGCGCTGGCCTCGGAACACCGTGAGGGACAGATCTTGCCCTTCCGTTTGCTCCAGCGTTTCCAGCGCACCCTGGCGCACCGTCAGCTCAAGATTCTGGCGCTTAGCCAGGCTGACCTCCGCCGCCGTGGCCCCCCGGGCCTTGGCCCGGGCCAGCAGCCATGCCGCGCGGTCTGCCAGGGCGGCTCGTCCTGCCTCATCGACCCCAAGGCGCTCCGCACTGAGCGCCGCACCCTGCTTGTCAGCCATGACCCCTCCTAGTTCCACAATTCGGTAAACTGCGCCCTTCCTTCGCCGGCCGTGATGCCTTGCTATGGACGACTTCAACGACCCGGACGCCCTTGACGATGCCGCCTTCGACGACGCGCCGCCGTCGAAAAGCCAGCGTAAACGGGAAATGCACGCGCTCCGCGACCTGGCGGAGCGCATCACCGGGCTGGGCAAAAATCAGCGGGCCGCCCTGCCCCTGAGCGACGCCTTTCACCGCGGGCTCACGGAATTCGATCGCCTGAAGGCCCGGGAAGCGAAGCGCCGCCACCTGTCCTTTCTGGGCAAGCTCATGCGGGAGGAGGACAGCGACGCCATCGAAGCGGCCCTCGCCCTGCATACGCAAGGCACGGCCGAGGCCACCCGGGCGCACCACGCGCTGGAAGCCTGGCGCGAAGCGCTGCTGGAAGACGGAAACGCCCTCACCCTCTGGCTCGATCTTTTCCCCCAGACGGATCGAGCCAAACTGCGGGATACGCTGCGCAAGGCCCAGGCTTCGCGCCATCGCGGAACCGGGGATCCCACGGCCTACCGGTCGCTCTTTCGCCTGCTTCGGGACGCCCATGGTGCGGACCCTAAGCCCCTGTCCCCCCCACCGTCATCGACGACACCTTAAGGGTCGGTTGGCCCACCCCCACGGGAACGGACTGGCCGTCCTTGCCGCACACCCCGACCCCGGAGTCGAGGGCGAGATCGTGGCCCACGGCGGTGATGCGATTCATCACCTCCGGGCCCTGCCCAATTAAGGTGGCGCCTTTCACCGGCGCCGTAATGCGCCCCTCTTCGATGAGGTAAGCCTCGGTGGTGGAGAACACAAATTTCCCCGAGGTGATATCCACGGACCCGCCCCCAAAGTTCACGGCGTACAGACCCCGCTTCACGCTTCGAAGAATGTCTTCCGGGTCGTCCTGGCCAGCTCGCAGGAAAGTGTTGGTCATGCGCGGCATGGGCAGATGGGCATAGCTTTCACGACGTCCGTTGCCCGTGGGCGCCACGTTCATGAGCCGGGCATTGGTTTTATCCTGCAAATAGCCCCGGAGCACGCCGTTCTCGATGAGCACCGTCTCTCCCGTCGCCGTGCCCTCGTCATCAATGGTGAGGGAGCCCCGACGCTGAGGTAGGTTGCCCTGATCGACGACGGTGCAAAGGGGGCTGGCCACGGCCTCCCCCACGCGATGGGAAAAGGTGGAGGTGCCACGGCGGTTGAAGTCCCCCTCGAGCCCATGGCCCACGGCCTCATGCAGCAGCACTCCGGGCCAGCCCGGGCCAAGCACCACGGGCATGCTGCCCGCGGGCGCATCCACCGCGTCGAGGTTTACCAGCGCAATGCGCACCGCCTCCCGGACCCAGTCTTCGAGGCGATCGCCTTCGAGGAGCTCAGCGAAGCTAATGCGGCCGCCACCGCCGGCGCTCCCCCGCTCCCGGCGGCCGTTCTGCTCCACCACCACGCTTACGGAGAAGCGCACCAGGGGGCGCTCGTCGGCGCAGCGCGTCCCGTCGCTCGCGAGCACCATTACTGTCTCCTGCCGGCCCACGAGGCTTGCGCTGACCTGAGAGACGCGCGTATCGAGGGTGCGTGCGAGGGCGTCGAGGGCCCGGAGCCGTGCCGTCTTGGCCTCGTCGGAAACGGAGGCAAGAGCGTTGCCCCCTGCGTAGAGCACCGGCGCCCCCTCAGCGGCCTTGAAGGCCACCGCTTGCCCCGTCGCGCCCCGTCCATCGGCGATGGCGCTCGCCGCGTTAGCCGCAGCCGTTAGCGCCGCCGCATCGATGCCGTTGGCGTAGGCAAAGCCCGTTTTGGCCCCAGCCACGGCGCGCAGCCCGACCCCGTGATCAATGGAGAAGCTGGCATCCCGTACCCGCCCATCTTCTAGGACAAAGGCTTGCTGCTCAGCGTGCTGAAAATAGAGGTCAGCGAAGTCGATATCCCCTCGGAGCATGGCGCCCAGCTGGGCGGCCAGCTGCCCCTCGGTAAGATTCGCCGGTGCTAGAAAACGCGCTTCCGCTGCGGCCAGGGCCTCGGTCATTTTCCTATCTCCTTAATTAGGCTCGGGCGCCGACTCCGCGGCGGGGTTTGAGGCGGCGTCCGAAGCCGAATCTGCTTCCGCCGCCGGCTCCGGGGCGGGCGCCGCGGGCTGAGCACTCTCAACCTCGAAGATTGAATCAAAGGTCAGCTCCGGCGCATCGACCTGCCCTCCGAGGAGGTAGCGCGCGCTGGAGAAGCGATCGATCTGATCGCGAAAGAGGCGCTCCGCCACCAGCACCCCAGCGCCGGCGATGGGGTTGGCCAGCAGCGCCGCGTAGGCCGCCGCCCAGGGCAGATTGTTCCCTACGGGAAGGGTGACCACCAGGTCCCCCGCCAGGGCGTAGCTTTCAAGGTCTACCTCGGCCACAAGCTGGAAGCGGCTCGAAGGCCCCTGCACCACCACCGGCCCCTGGGTCTTAAGCCGACCCTCGGCAAGGGCAAAGCCCCCTTCAATTTCATCAAAGACCAGCCCGCGCTTGTACACATCGGAGAAATCAAAGCGCAGACGTCGGGCGAGGGCGCTGAAGTTCAGGAGCCCGAGGACCCGCATGGGCGCACCCGCCGCGTCGATCTGGATAAAGCGCCCCCGGTCGATATCAAAAATGACGGACCCTTCGGCGCTCGGAAGGGTTAAATCTTCCGGTCCCCCGGGCCAAGCGAGATCCACGTCGAAAGCGAAATTTTCTGACTCCACCGTGGGCAAGAAACCGAAAGCCTCGAGGGCCTCAGCCACATTGTCTCCTCCCACCCGGCCGCGATAGTGAGACCGAAGCTCCGGCGCATAGGTGAGGATCAGGCGATGGTCCCCCCTTTCATCCGCACCCAGACTCAATCCCCGTCCCGAGGCCACCAAATCGTCGAGGGTGAGCGCCGTTTCATCGGCCGAGAGGTCGAAGGCGACCCCCTCGTAGGCCTCACCGAAAAGCTCAAGCTGATCGACCCGAAAGCGGAGCGCTGGCCAGCTCGCCGGTTCCAAAGCCCCGAGGGCCGCCAGCGAGAAGGGGTCCTCCTCGGGGGCAGGGGTGGTCCCCATGCCGTGATCCACCGCCGCCTCCAGAAGCAGCGGGGCCGCCTCCGCCACGGCGACCCCCGCCGGAGGGAACTGCAGGGAGGC
>JAYOYG010000023.1:0-11123 GCA_038153445.1 Pseudomonadales bacterium | reverse complement strand
ACCCGGCCCTGCACCGTGACCCCGTAGGCGGGCTCCGGGGGCAAGGGCGCATCCAGGCCCAGGGCCGCAGAGCGCAGCGTCCCGGCCGCAAAGCTCGCCCGGGCCGCGAGCCCGCCCCAAGCCAGCTGAAGCTTGGCTTCAGGGGTTTCTCCGAGGTCGGTCTGCTGATAGCGAAGATCGAGGATGGAGTCCCGGGCATCGAGCGGCGCGGGCAAGCCGGTGCGCAGATCGACGGCCTCGGAGCGCGCGGAAAGCTCGAGGGCGCCAGAGCGCTCAATCCGAAGATCGGCGGTGTAGCGCATGGCGCCGGCCAAGCCATCAAGGTAGGGAATGCGCAGCCAGCGCGTCAGCGCTTCTCCCCGCAGGTCCCCTTCCGAGGCAAACGCCAAGCCCCCGTCCTCGAGGCTTCCGGTAATGGCGGCCCGGAAGGGGCCATCAAAAAGCGACCCGGTGAGCTCCTGCGCGCTCAGGGCGCCGGGATAGGCATAGGTCACGATGCCCCGGAGATCTTCAAGGGTGAGGCGGGAACGGCCGACAGCCAGCCCAACCCCCTCGAGGGTAGTGGCCACGGCCAAATGATCCGGAGCCTGTCCCAGCACCATGCCGAGGTCTAGGTCCAGCGTGAGGGGGCCCGCGGCTTCCCAGTCATCGTTTAAGAACTCGAGGCCTGACCCCAAAGGCGCCGTGCGCAAAAAATCTAGGAGGGCGTCACCGGAGCCCGTCCCCTTCGCCGTGAGCGCGAGGCGCCGGGGTTCTTGCCCCGCCGGCAAGGTAAACCGTCCCTCTCGAAGGCTTAGGCCCTGGAGGCTTGCGCCCGCAACCGTACCGTAGACCGCCTCGGGCTCGAGCCAAAGGGTGCTTTCAAGCTGTGCCAGCTCCGGCCAGCGCGGGGCCGGGCGAAGACGTCCCTCCCGCACGGCCAGGGCAAGGGAGGCGCTCCGCGCCTCCTTTCTTTCTGGCTTCATGGGGCCATAGAGTACGAATTGCCCGCGCTCGACCCGGCCACCCCGCACCGCTTCCAGTAGCCAGCTTCGAAGCCCGGGCTCCAGCTTCTCCGGAAGATACGCCCCGAGGAAAAGGGCATCGGCCTGGGTAAGGTCCAGGTCCAAGGCAAAACGCCGATTGGCCTCCTCCGGAGTCAGGCGAAGGGAAAAGGCCCCCTGGGCCTGGGCAGCCTCCCCCCGGAGCGCGAGGTCCCTGCCTTCCATTTCGAGCCCAGCCTCGGACCACTGGAGCGCCAGCACCCCCGCGCCCGCGTCATACTGCCAACCCGCCGCAAAAACCCGGGGAAAATGCAGGTAGAAGGGGCCGCTATCCAACTCGAAGGTAGCCCCCCGGGCCGTGGCCTGGAGCCGTCCGTCCAGGCCTCGCACCGTCGGAATGCCTCGATAGGCCGTGGCCCGGAGATCGGCAAGGCTAGCGGCAAAGGCGAGGCTTTCGAGGGGTTCCTCAGGATCTAAGCGCACGCGCAGATCGGTCAGCTGCCCATCTAAGGCGAGGCGCCGCAGCCAGGGTTCAACGGTCTCCGAGCGCCCGGGCCAGGCGGCGGCCAGCTCCGACGCCGTGCGCAGAGACAGGCGTGGCAGGTAAAGCCGAAGCTCCGGATCCACGCCCCCGCGCCAGGCCAGTGCCGCATCGGAAAAGGAAACGGGCACTCCCGCCAGCCGGCCCTGAAGGGTACGGAGCCATAGCGCGCCGCTTTCCCGGGTGAGGCGCTTGCCCAAAAGCTCGAGGGACAGGGCTTCGGCCCCTAGCTGGTCGTTAAACTGGAGCGCCGGGGCCTCGGCACGAAGGCGAAACTGAAAACCGGCCTCACGATCAAAGGCGCCCTCCAGGGCCAGCGCCTCCAGGGACCCCCCGGGCAGCTGGGCCGCCTCAGGAATCCAGGGGGCCAGCAGCGCGCGGTCGAGGCGCGAAAGACGCCCCAGAATTCGACCTTCCCGATCCCCCTCGAGCAGGGGATCGCCCCGGAGCTCGTAACTCAGAGTGCCCGATGCGCCCGATGCCTCATCCTCCTGGCTCAAGGCGAGGGCGCCCCGGTGCCAGAACCAGCCATCCCGAAGCTCACCCGCAACACGCCAGCGCTGGGTGCTTCCTAAGGCAAGGGAAACGTTTTCCAGGCTGACCGCGTCGGCATGGTAGATGGCCCGGAGCACCTGGGCCGGCAGCGCCGCATCCGCCGGGGCAACGGGGAAGCCGCGAAGGCGAAGCCCTGCTTCGTCTTTCTCCAGGGCGATAGCGACCCCACGAAGGGCTAGACGACGGGCGATGGGTAAGCGGCGATACAGGCTTTCCAGCACATCGAGCTCAAGGGCGAGCGCCTCCGCCGTCACCGCCGGGGCGCGGGGCGCGCCCAGGCGAAGCCCCTCGAGCTCCAGCACGGGGGTAAACCCGGAGAAGCGCCCGCGCAGAGCCGTTGCGGCCACCGGAACGCCGAGCCGGGCTTCAAGGGCCTCAAGAAGCTGGGCGCG
Source organism: Pseudomonadales bacterium (assembly GCA_038153445.1). Lineage (GTDB taxonomy): Bacteria > Pseudomonadota > Gammaproteobacteria > Pseudomonadales > Azotimanducaceae > Salivita. The sequence goes on along the minus strand of JAYOYG010000023.1, from coordinate 8,652 downwards.
CTGCCCCTCAAGGGACGCTAGGGCTAGGCGCCCAAGTCCGCCGTAGAGGGCGAGGGCAGCAAAGAGCAGCAGCCAGGGCCATACCCAGCGCGTGCTGCCGGGGCGAGGCTCAGTCATGATCTTCGGCCTCGCCGCCGCGAGCCCCCGGGGCCGTGGACAGCGCAAAATGCTCCGGATCGAGGCCCGCGCGCTCTTCCAGGATGAGGTCAATCTCCGAGGGTACGGGGGGCCCCCGGCGCCGCAGCTGTTCCGCCAGGGCCGAGCCGACGGTCAGTTGAAGCTGCGCCCCCGGGGCAAGGGCCGCGGCAGCCCGGGCCACCGCATCCCGAGCCTCCGCCGCCGCCAGAGCTGCGGCGGGCCGCCATCCCAGACCGTCACAGTGGCTGCAGGGTTCGGCCAGCTGGGCGCGAAGGCTTGGGCGCACCCGTTTCCGGCTCAGCTCCACCAGCCCTAGGGGAGAGAAGGGAGAAATGCGCACCGTCGCCCCATCTCCGGCGCACCCTTCCGCCAGCCGGGCCCAGACCTGAGCGCGATGTTCCGGGCGCTCCATATCGATAAAATCGATGACGATGATGCCCCCGAGATTGCGGAAGCGAAGCACGGACGGAATGGCCTCCGCCGCCGCTAAATTGGTCGCGAGGAGCGTTTCCGCGGCATCTCGGCCGCCGACAAAGCCCCCCGTATTCACATCGATCGCGGTCAGCGCCTCCGTTTCCTCCACCACCAGATAGGCACCCCCGGGCAGGGGTACGCGGGGCTGCCGCGCCGCTTCCAGGGCCGCATCGACGCCGAAGGCCGTGAGCAGCCCCTGGGGACCGGGCCAGGGCTCCACGCGCTCCGCGAGGGGGGGATCCACCGCCTCGAGATAGCGCTTCGCCGCGGCGCCGAGGGCCGGATCGTTAATGATGATGCGGGTGACGTCCGGCGCTGCCCAATCGCGCAGAGCCGCAAGGGCCGGAGGGAGGTCCTCGTAAAGGCAGCTCGGCGCGGGGGCCGTGGCCTGCGCCGCCTCCAAGCGGCTCCACAGGCTCAAAAGGCGCCGCCGATCCGCGGCGAGGGCGGCCGCCGAGGCCCCTTCTGCGACGGTGCGAGCCACCAGGCCCGGGCCTTCCCCCCCTTGCAGCGCACGAAGAATGGCCGCGAGCCGGGCGCGCTCCGACTCCGTTTCGATACGCTGGGAGACGCCCACATGCTCCGCGCCGGGCATGAGCACCAGCAGTCGGGAGGGTAAGGTGGGCGCGGTGCGAAGCCGGGGGCCCTTGGAGCCCAGGGGGTCCTTCACCACCTGCACCAAAATTCGATCCCCGGCTTTCAGCTGGGTTTCGAGGGGGGGTAGCGCCGCACCGCGCCCCCGGGCCTCGGCCATGGCGGGAAAGGCGGGGCCCCGCACGTCCTTGCTATGCAGAAAACCGGCCCGGTCGAGGCCCAAATCCACGAAAGCCGCCTGCAAGCCCGGCACCACCCGCGACACCACGCCTAGGAAAAGCTGGCCCACGAGCCGAGAGCCTTCGTGACGCGTGAGATCGAAAGCCTCGGGGCGGCCGTTATGCAACAACGCCACTCGGGTCAGCTCGCGCCCCACATCCAAAAGCAGGGTGCGACTCACGAGAGCGCCTCCCATAGGGGCAGGCCAAGCTCGGCCAGTAGCTGCGCCGTGGGCGCCAGGGGTAAGCCCATCACTCCGGTGTAGCTGCCCTCAAGGCGGGTTACGAAGATGCCCGCGCGGCCCTGGATCCCATAGGCGCCGGCCTTATCCCGCGGCTCCCCGGTTTCCCAGTAGGCTTCCGCTTCTCCGGCCCCAAGGGTCCGGAAGGTCACCAGACTCCGATCCACGACGGATCGGGGCGCCCCGCCCCTGGGGAGCACTGCTACGGCCGTGAGCACTTCATGGGTACGTCCCGACAGGTGCTGGAGCATCTCCAGCGCGTCGGCCCGATCCCGGGGCTTTCCCAGCACCGCGCCGTCGAGCGCCACGATCGTATCGGCGGCGAGCACGGGACGGGGATCTTCTGCTTCCCGGGCGCGAATGGCCGCCCCCTTTCCTAGGGCAAGGCGGCGCACGAGCGCTTCTGGCTTTTCCCCAGGGGTCGGCGTCTCGTCGATGTCCGCGGGCAGGGCCTCGCACGCCAGCCCCAGCTGGGCAAGCAGCTCCACGCGGCGCGGGGACTGGGAGGCCAAAATGATGGGCGGAACCCCAGGGTGACTCATAGGCTGGGCCCCAGCCAGCGCCGGAGCGGCGCCAGCGCACCGTAGACCAGGGGCCAGCACAGGGCGGTAATCACCGGCGCCCAAAGCAGGGCCAAGCTAAACGCCTGACCGCGAGCCAGGCGCAGCAGCAGCGCCGCTAGTACCTCAGCCCCAAGCACGGTCAGAAACACAATGAGCGCCTGCTGCACGAGGGAGTACATGCGCAGGCGCTGGTGTAGGGACAGCCCTGCCCAGGCGATCAGAACGTAGGTCAGGGCGTGCTGCCCCAGCAAGCTTCCCGTCACGCTATCCACCAGCAGCCCGGCGATCCAAGCGCTCACCATGCCCACGGCCTCCGGGGCGGTCATGACCCAAAAGAGCAATACGAGCACGGCCCACTGGGGACGGAACCACCCAAGGGCCGGCGGCGCCAGGGGCGGCAGGGCCACCACGGTCAGCACCAGGGCCATCCCCAGGGTGAGCCAAAAGGCGAGAAGCGGCCGCGCGATCATGATTCGGGGATCTGGGGCGCCGGAGCCAGGGGCCGGTCCCAGGGGGGCCGCTTGCCTCCGGCGACGGAGAGCACGACCACGTCCTGAAGGCGCCGTAGGGGGGCCATGGGCTCGGCGCGAACCGCTAAAAAGGCGTCGCTCGTGGAGCCTTCCACGGAGACCACCCGAGCCACGGGATAGCCCGGAGGAAAGCGTCCTCCCAGACCTGAAGTCACGAGCACATCCCCTAGGCGGATATCGTCCTGACTCGAGAGGTAGGGCACGCTCAGGGGCGCCCCCGGACCCTGCCCCTGAGCCAGGGCCCGGAGCCCATTGCGGAGCACCACCACGGGGGTGCTATGGGCGAGATCATCAATGAGGAGGACCCGGGCTGAGAGGGCCCCGGTCTCAATGATTTGCCCTACCAGGCCCTCGGCGCCGAGCACCGCGTCGCCGAGGCCGATGCCCTGCCCGTCGCCCCGATCCACGATCAGCTGGCTGCGCCGGGGATCGGGGGTGACGCCAATCACGGCGGCGAAGCGCTCCCGCCCCACCACCCGTTCCGCCGAGCCTAAAAGGGCCCGAAGCCGGGTGTTCTCCGCCTCAAGGGCGGAAAGGCGCTGCAGGGCGATCGCCTGCCGGGACAGCTCCTGGGAAAGGCGGGCGTTATCTTCCGAGGTGGCGCGCCAGTGCTGTAGCACTGCCAGCCCCGCGTAGGGCAGGTGCGCGGTGTAGATCAGAGGGCTCACGGCAGTGGCAAAGACCGTGCGGACCGTATCCAGGGCCGTGGTGCGGTGATCGGCGATCACCATGGCGAGGGAGAGTACCGCCAAACCGAGCGCGCGATAGCCGGTGAAGGATCTCTCTACGAACAGCGCCTTAATGGGGCTCCCTCCTCAGCCGCGGCCCCGGGGCCGCCCAAGCGCACCCTCGCTATTCGCTGGCGAGCAGATCGAGGGTGCCAGCCGCATCCATGAGTTCCAGGGCCTTGCCGCCGCCCCGAGCCACGCAGGTGAGGGGATCTTCGGCGATGAGCACGGGCAGGCCCGTTTCCTCCGAGAGTAGCAGATCGAGGTCCCGGAGCATGGAGCCGCCCCCGGTAAGCACCATGCCGACCTCGGCAATATCCGAAGCCAGTTCGGGAGGCGTTTGCTCTAGGGCGCTCTTGACCGCCTGCACGATCATGGAGAGGGGCTCCTGAAGCGCTTCGAGCACCTCCCGGTTGGTGAGGGTAAAGCTCCGGGGCACGCCGGCCGCGAGATTCCGGCCACGAACGTCGATTTCCCGAATTTCATCGCTGGGATAGGCGGAGCCGATTTCCTGCTTGATGCGCTCCGCCGTGGCATCGCCGATAAGGCTGCCCTGGGTGCGGCGCACGTAGGCCACGATGGCCTCGTCGAAGCGATCGCCCCCAACCCGCACCGATTCGGAGTAAACAATGCCATTGAGGGAGATCACGGCGATTTCCGTGGTCCCCCCGCCAATGTCGACCACCATGGTGCCCACGGCTTCGTGAACCGGAAGCCCGGCGCCGATGGCCGCCGCCATGGGCTCGTCGATCAGCCAGACATCCCGGGCCCCGGCGGACAACGCCGACTCCTTGATAGCCTTTCGTTCCACCGCCGTTGCCTTTCCAGGGACGCAGATGAGCACCCGCGGGCTCGGTCGGATCATGGAATTCTGGTGCACCTTCGCAATGAAGTGCTTGAGCATGCGCTCCGTGACCTGGAAGTCGGCGATGACCCCGTCCTTCAGGGGGCGAATGGCCGTGATGTTCCCCGGGGTACGGCCGAGCATGCGCTTGGCATCGACCCCCACGGCCGCCACGGACTTTTGATTGTTGTGCTGCCGGATCGCCACCACGGAGGGTTCATTGAGGACGATCCCCTCGTCCCGGACGTAGATCAGCGTGTTCGCCGTCCCCAGGTCGATGGAAAGATCTCTAGAAAATAACCCTCTGATGTTTTTGAACATTTTTAATTTTTAGACCGGCCTAGGACACAGGAAAAGCTGCTCGCCACTCTAGCAACGCCCACCCTGCTGAACAAGGAAAAACGTGGTAGCGTACGCCCCGCTCGGGCGAAGCCTGCCCACCCCCAAAGACTGAATCGTTGGAACGCACCCATGGCCCTGGACCCTGATGCCATCCGCCGCCTCGCGACCCTGTCCCGGCTCGCCCTAACGGACGATGAAGTTGCCGGCTATAGCGAATCCCTTTCGGACATCTTGACGGTCCTCGACCGCCTGAAGGGGCTTCCCGTTGGCGATGCCGCGCCCCTAGCAAGCCCCCTCGCCCTGCCTCAGGCCCTGCGGCCGGACGAGGCGAGCCCCGTGACCAACCAAGAGGCCCTCCAGGCCGGGGCCCCAGCCACGGACAGCGGCTTCTTCCTCGTGCCCAAGGTGCTGTCATGAGCCTCGATACCCTGAGCGCCATGCGTCGCGCCCTCGAGGCCGGCGAAACCACAGCCGTCGCCTTGACGGAGCAGGCCCTCGCCGCGGCGGAGGCGAACGGGGATCTCAACGCCTTTCTTCACCTAGACCCCACGCAAGCCCGGGCTACGGCAGAGGCCGCGGACGCCCGGCGCCAGGCCGGCGAGGGCACCGCTCTCACCGGTATCCCTTTGGCGGTGAAGGATATTTTCTGCAGCGAGGGCGACCCCACGACTGCCGCGTCGAAGATGCTCGCCAACTGGCGGGCGCCCTACGACGCCACCGCCGTCGCCCGCTTGAAGGGCGCTGGCGCCGTGCTCCTGGGCAAGCTGAACCTCGACGAGTTCGCCATGGGTGCCTCCGGGGAAAACAGCGCCTTCGGCCCCACCCTGAACCCCTGGGACCGCACCCGGGTGCCCGGTGGCTCCTCCTCCGGCTCCGCCGCGGCCGTGGCCGCGGGCATTGTCCCAGCCACCCTCGGCACCGACACGGGGGGCTCCATTCGCCAGCCTGCGGCCTTCTGCGGCCTCACGGGCCTAAAGCCGACCTACGGCCGGGTGTCCCGCTGGGGCATGATCGCCTTCGCCTCGTCCCTGGATCAGGGCGGCGCCCTGGCCTGGAGCGCGGAGGATGTGGCCGAGGTGTTTTCCGTGATTGGCGGCCACGATCCGCGGGATGCCACGAGCGCCCCGGGCACCGTAGCCCCCGCGAGCACCCTGCTCAGCGCCCCCATTGCGGGCCTCACCCTCGGCGTACCCGAGGCCTTCTTTGAGGCCGTGGACGGCGCACTTCAGGGCCTCCTTGCGGAGGCGAAGGCCCAATTTGAAGCCCTTGGGGTACGGCTAAAGGCCATTGACCTGCCCTTCGCCGGCGACGCCGTGCCCGCCTACTACGTGCTGGCCCCCGCCGAGGCCTCCACCAATCTGTCGCGCTATGACGGCGTGCGCTTTGGCCATCGCTGCGAAAACCCCGTGGACCTCGACGATCTCTACCGTCGCAGCCGGGGCGAGGGCTTTGGCCCGGAGGTGAAGCGACGCATTTTGACCGGCACCTACGCCCTGTCCGTGGGGTACTACGACGCCTACTACCGCCAGGCCCAGCGCGTGCGGCGCCGTATCCTGGAAAGCTTCACCGAAGCCTTCGAGTCCGTGGACGCGTTGTTCCTCCCCACCACCCCCACTACGGCCTTCAAGCTGGGGGAAAAGCGCAACGATCCCATCGCGCTTTATGAAGAGGACCGCTTCACCATTCCGGCCAACCTAGCCGGCCTCCCCGCCCTCTCCCTACCCGTGGGCTTCAGCAACGGACTGCCCGTGGGCGGGCAGCTGCTCGCGCCACATTTTGAGGAGGGGCGCATCCTGAGCCTGGCCCACGCCTTCCAGCAGGTCACGGATCACCATCGGCAGCGGCCGACGGCAGGGGGGGCAGCCTAATGAACTGGGATGTTGTGATTGGCCTGGAAGTCCACGCCCAGCTGCAAACGGCCAGCAAGCTCTTTTCCTCGGCCCCCAATGCCGCCGGGGCCACGCCCAACGAAACGGCCAGCGCCGTGGAACTCGGCCTGCCGGGGACGCTCCCGGTCCCCAACGGGGAGGCGATCCGCCTCGCCCTGCGCTTTGGCGCCGCCATCGACGCCACGCTTGCCACGGAAACGGTTTTCGCGCGAAAAAACTATTTCTACCCCGACCTTCCCAAGGGCTACCAAATCAGCCAGCTCGATGCGCCCATCGTTGGCCGGGGCCAGCTGAGCGTGGTGATGCCGGACGGCGCGACTAAGGCCATCGGCATTACCCGGGCTCACCTTGAGGAAGACGCCGGGAAGTCGGTGCACGACGCCTACAGCGAAAGCACGGCCATTGACCTGAACCGGGCCGGCACGCCGCTCCTGGAGATCGTTTCCGAGCCCGAATTGCACAGCGCCCAGGAGGCCGTGGCCTATCTCCGGGAGCTGCACAACCTCGTGCGCACCCTGGAAATTTGCGACGGGAACATGAACGAAGGCTCCCTGCGCTGCGATGCCAACGTCTCCCTAAAGCCCGCGGGCTCGGCGACGCTGGGCACGCGCACGGAAATCAAGAACCTGAACTCCTTCCGCTTCCTCGAGCGCGCCATCACCTATGAGATTGAGCGGCAGCAGCTCGTTCTTGAAGGCGGCGGCACGGTGGTGCAGGAAACCCGTCTTTACGACCCAGACCGGGACGAAACGCGCCCCATGCGCAGCAAGGAAGAAGCGGAGGATTACCGCTACTTCCCGGACCCGGACCTGCTCCCGATTCTGCTCACCGCCGACGATCACGCCGCGGCCCGGGCGTCCCTGCCCGAGCTGCCCGCGGCCAAGCGGGCACGCTATGAACAGGATCTCGGGCTGACCGCAAGCGAAGCCCGGTTTCTCGCCTCGGAGCGGAGCACGGCAGCCTACTTTGAAGCCGCTCTGGCCGCCGGGGCGGCGCCGAAGGGCGCAGCCAACTGGCTTTCCGGGGAAATTGCGGCCCAGCTCAATCGCAGCGGCGAAGCCCTCGACGCCTTCCCCATCACTCCAGCGCAGCTGGCCGGGCTTTTGGCGCGCATCGATGACGGCACCCTGTCCTCGAAGCTCGCGAAGACGGTATTTGAGCGCATGCTGGAGACCCGCGAAGACGCGGACGTCATCATCGAGCGGGAAGGCCTAAAGCAGGTTTCCGATAGCGGCGCTTTGGAAGCGCTGGTGGCGGAGGTCATCGAGGCAAACCCGGGGCAGGTCGAACAGTATCGCGCCGGCAAGGGCAAGGTCCTGGGCTTCTTCGTGGGCCAGCTCATGAAAGCGAGCGGTGGGAAGGCGAACCCCCAGCAGCTGAACGCGCTGCTGAAGGCCGCCCTAGGAGAACCGGGAGAGGGCTAGCCCCCCGTGGTACTCCAATCACGGATGGCCCGAAGTAAGTCGCGGCGGCTGAGCTGCCCCACGAGGCGCCCCCCGTCCACCACGGGAAGGCGCCGGCGCCGAGCGCCAATAAAGAGCTTAGCGGCCTCGTAGAGATCCATCTGGGCGTCGATGGTTTCCGCGCCGTGGGTCATGTAATCCCCCACGGCACCCTCGAGCTGCCCGTAGTAGGCCCCCTTCAGCATGGCGTCGAGAAAGTCGATTTCCGAGATCACGCCAATAATGGTGCCGGCGTCATCGACCACGGGCGCTCCAGACACGCGGCGCTCCAGCATCACGCCCATGGCCTCATAGAGGCTCGTCTCTGGCGTGAAGGTCACCAGCTGGCGGGTCATATATTCGCTAACGGTTACGGCTTTCATGGCGCAGCCCTTCGTCAGTGCCCAAGCCTGTGGGCGGCCTTGGAGAATTACGCGTCTTCCTTTCCCTTCGCAAGGGTTTTTCCTACCGTGTCCCGGGGCCTTCACCCTGGCCCCGATGGACCTGCCCCCCCAACCTAGAGCCTTTGCTCCGGGACTATCCCATGCTTTTTAACCATCCCCTTGCGCCGGCCCTCGCGGCTTGCCTGGCCCGCTCCCATCGCACCTGCCAGCGCGTGCTCATCGACGTTGAGCGGGGGCAACGGGC
>JAYOYG010000022.1:22212-28565 GCA_038153445.1 Pseudomonadales bacterium | reverse complement strand
CCTCATCATGAAACGCTCTACTTAAAAGCCCTGTCAATTTTTGGGGGGATTACAACATAACAGCCTGCAGCATGGCTAAGGCCTGGACAATGAAACAATGTGTGAGGACATCAGAATGAATGCCCCTATCAATAAAGATCTTATTGCCGCGAACTCTGACCGCTGTGCCCAGCCGCCGAGTGAACGAGTTGAAGCCCTAAAAAAGGCAGTCCAGAGCGAAACCAATGGCGCCTGTATTGAGCGCGCCTTGCTCTGGACGGAGTACGACAAGGACAAGCGCAATAGGGGCAAGACCCCTGCTGTTCGTATCGCAGAGGCCACCCGCCATGTACTGAATCACAAAAGTGTCAAAATTTACCCCCGTGAACTGATTGTCGGAAATTTCACCTCCAAGCGCGTGGCAGGGTTCTGCTACCCCGAGCTCGCCGGTATTCAGGTAATGGTCGAGGCGTTCGGTTTACCCAAGCGCAGAGTTAATCCGCTCGAGATCAGCCTCTGGGATCGGTTCAAACTGGCCTCCAAGGTACCTTATTGGCTCAATAAGAACGCAGCTTACCGCGCATTTGACAACATGAAAGATCGCTTCCGCTTCGCTGCAGAGCAGGGTGAAGCGCTCCAATACCAGGTCTATGAAGCTGGGGGCATTGCTCACCTCGCTCCCGACTACGAAAAGCTGATCAAGGTTGGTGCGCAAGGTATTATCGATGAAGTGGCATCCATGGAAGCTCAAACCAGCGATCCTGAAAAGCTGGATTTCTACCGGTCAGTCAAGATCGCCATGAGTGGACTGGCGGAATTCGGCGACCGCTATGCGGCAGAGGCCAAGGCAATGGCGGTGCAGGAGAGCGATCCGGTACGAAAGCAAGAGCTTCTGGACATTGCAGCGGTGTGCTCTCGTGTACCACGGCAGGGAGCAACGAACTTCCACGAGGCAGTGCAGTCCATGACACTTGCCCATATTGCCATCTTTCAGGAAACGTTTGGCGAAACGACCTGCCCGGGCCGTATTGACCAGTTCCTGAGACCCTATTATGAAAAGGACCTTGCAGAAGCGCGTATCGATCGTGCGCAGGCCAAGGAAATCCTGGGGGCGTTCTGTGTCAAGTTGTGCGAAACCATCCCTATGCATTCAGACGTCGCTACCAGCACGCTCGGTGGGCTGACCAGCTGGGAGGTAGTTACCATCGGTGGCCAGGACTCCGAGGGCAACGATGCGACCAATGAGCTGAGCTACGTTCTGCTAGAGCTCGCCGATGAGTTGCGCATGCGTCAGCCCAACTTCCATGTGCGTATTCACGAGAACACACCCAAGGCATTCTACGACGAGGTGATTCGCATCAACTTTGGTGCTGGGTCCGCTCCCGCGATGTACAATGACGAGACCATCATCGAGTCTATGATGAACGTGGGATATTCACTGGAGGACGCTCGAAACTATGTGGCCATTGGCTGTGTTGAGCCCACGGCGCCGGGCAAGTCACTGGCTTCTACCGACGCCGGGATGTACAACATGCCTCTGGCGGTGGAAATGGCCCTTAACGAAGGCAAACAGTTCCACAGCTCGAAGCAAATAGGAGCGAAGACTCCTCCGGTTAGTGAAATGCGCTCGATGGACGACTTTGTTGCCGCCTACGATACCCAGGTGAAGCATCAGCTGGGCAAGCTACGCCGTGACCTGGAAGCGATCGAACGTTTCCACGCCGAGCATCATCCCACCCCACTGACTAGCAGCATGGTCGAGGGCTGTGTGGAGCAGGGTGTTTGTTCGACCAGTGGAGGCGCGATATACAATTTCTCCGGTATCCAGGGCTGTGGTATGGCGACAGTCGCCGATTCCCTGGGGGCCATTGAGAGCGCAGTGTTCGACGACGGCTGGCTCACCCTTGAAGAGCTGGTTGCGCACCTGAAAGACGATCTCTCAGATGAGGTTGTTCGGGCCCGCTTGGAGGGCATCGATAAGTTTGGCAACGATATTCCCAAGGCGGATGCCTGGATGAAATGGGTCGGTGATCACTACTCCGATTCCATTCACGCCCTGGGTAAGAATACCCGTGGCGGCCAGCATCTGGCGGGCGTGTATTCCAACACCTCACACACCCACTTTGGTGGCCTGGTTGGTGCCTTGCCTAATGGCCGTCGGGCGGGTGAAACGTATGCCTCAGGCTTTGCGCCGGAGAACGGCGCGGACAAGCGAGGTACCACTGCGTTGTTGAATTCCATGAACCGCATCGACTACAAGAAGTTCGCCAATGGTATTAATTTCAATATCAAGCTGGATGCCTCCAGTTACGACTGTGAAGAGGGACGAGATGCGCTAGCCAGCTTGTATAAGGTGTACTTCAAGCGGCACGGTATGCAGGTGCAGGCCAATATGCTGGATCCGAAGATTCTGATTGAGGCGCGGGACAACCCGGAGCTGCACCCTAACCTGCTGATCCGGGTATCGGGCTACTCGGCGTACTTCAACGATCTGTCGCCGGAAATGCAGGATGAAGTTATCGGGCGCAGCTCAAACAAAGGTTAACTCTTGCTGCTAAAGAGGCCTTTAGCGGCGCCTTCGGGCGCCGCTTTTTTATGTAGTAAACAAGTGTTCGTGATGTTGATTCTGACTTTACTTTCGACGACTGGAAGCGCAGTATTTCTCAATAAAGTTGTTAGATGCGTGAGCGACAATTAGCGTATACATTAGTATTTTCTACATAAACCCCATGGCCAACTTACACGTGGCATAATTGGTTTTGATAGCGGCCTGAATAAAAATGAAAAAGTTAATAGGTGGCCAGGACTCCCTATTTCCCTGGGTGCTACATCCAGTTCATCTTTATGAGTATGGGCTTGAACTTGGGCTATCTGCAGAAGAACTGCTACACGGCGCCGGTCTCAGTCTACAAGATATCGATGATGTCGATCTGCACATTACATGGCAACAGTATCGACTAATCGCCGATGTCGTAGCAGGGATCGCAAGCGATTGGGGGTTTCAGTTTGGGCTTCGACTTCCCGTAGCTTCGCATGGGCTTCTCGGTCTACTTGCATTAAATTGCGTGACTTGGGAGCAGGTGGTTGATATCCAGGAGAACTATCCATTACTTGTATCCCCAATCTTTTATGTTCAGCGCCGAGATACTCACGAGTATTGCTGCCTAACTATCCATCCTGAATTCACACGTGACCCGATTCTGAGACATTCGCTGGAAGCGTATTTCTCAATGTTTTTCCAGTCTGTACTCCAGATTGGGGGCGAGGCGGCGCGGAAGTACACCAGTTCACTATTTGTGAGGGTGCAAGGCTCGCCACCGGATTATGCAGAAGAGTGGCGGCAGTTCTTTGATGGCCAGATAGAATGGAATCAACATGCAGACCAGATATGGATTCACAAAGATCTTCTTGCATTGCCTATTCCGAATGCCGATCCGGTGTCGGCTAATGCAACTCGGCGCGTATTGCAGGCACAACTGAATCAGCTGCCGGACAACAAGGGCGGATTGAATGAACTGCGGACGCTCTTTTCCCGTGGATTCTATAAGCAGGAGGAGTGTGCACAACAGCTCTTTACGACGCTTCCCACCTTAAAACGATACCTGCAGGCGGCATGTACCTCCTTTAGCCGTGAGCTCACCATGTATCGCATGGATGAGGCTTTCTGGGAGGCAGCCCACACGGAATGTTCCATGTCGGAATTGTCCGAAAGGCTGGGATTTCGTGATGTAAACAGCTTCGGCCGATTATTCAAGAAGGAGGCGGGGGTCAGTTTTACGGATTTTAGGCAAAGGTATCAGTAACAGAATAGGGGGCAATTCTAACGTAAAGAGCCATGTATTGTTTTTGGTGTTGAGCTAATTTGCCAGTCCTATCTTATTGATAATAAAGAAATTAATGGAGAAATATCATCTTTGTTTCTGCAGGCGCCGGAACTTTAAGCGATTCTGCCCTGACAGCCTGCTGAGGGCGGTATACATTTACCTGTGTGCCAGACCGTGGGATAGCTAAGGCTGGATAACCGACATAGATGTGAGGAGAGCGAGATGAATGCGATAGTGGATCCCCAGAAATCGACTACCAAGGCCGTTACAAGGGTGCCGAACCTGAAGAAGGCAGTGCAAGCAGAGGAGTACGCAGCCTGTATTGAACGCGCGATGCTCTGGACACAGTTCAGCAAGAACAAAAACAATAAGGCGAAGTCCCGCCCCGTGTTTATCGCCGAGGCTACCCGCCATGTTTTGAGAAACAAGACAGTGGAAATCTACCCGGAGGAGCTTGTCGTCGGCAACTTCACTGCCCATCGCGTCGGCGGCATCATTTATCCCGAGATGACCGGCATTGCGCCGATGATGGAAATCTTCAAGATCCCCACCCGCAGAGTTAACCCTCTCAATATCAAATTTCTTGATCGGATTAAACTGGCATTAACTATCCCTTATTGGCTCACAAGAAACACAGCAGTTCTTGCATTCGATAACAACGAAGATCGTGCGCGTTTTGCGAAAGAGCAGGGCGAGGCACTGCAGTACCAATTGTATGAGGCTGGAGGAATCGCGCACCTGGCACCTGGCTACGAGAAGATTATTCGATTGGGTGCTGAGGGCATCATCGCCGAGGTGGAGGCCTTCGAGGCACAAACCACTGATCCGGAAAAACTCGAATTCTACCGTGGCGTGAAGATCTCCATGGAGGCACTAGGTGAATTTGGTGACCGTTATGCGGCGGAGGCCACGCGAGTTGCTAGCGATGAAAGGGATCCTGTGCGTCGTCAGGAGTTGGAAAAAATTGCGGAAGTTTGTACCCGCGTGCCTCGTCACGGAGCCTCCAGCTTTTACGAAGCGGTCCAATGTATGACCTTAGTACATATCGCGATATTCCAGGAAACTGCTGGGGAGACGACCTGCCCGGGTCGTATAGATCAGTTCCTTAATCCGTACTATGAGCAGGACCTGGCAGATGGCGTCATCACCCGGGAGGAGGCCAAGGAACTCCTTGGCGCTTTCTGTGTGAAAATTTGTGAAACGATTCCCGTATGGTCTGAAACTACCGGCGCAATGCTGGGCGGTATGACCAGCTGGGAAGTCATTACCATCGGGGGCCAGGATTCCGAGGGCAACGATGCGACCAATGAGCTGAGTTTTATTATGTTGGAGCTCGCCGATGAGTTACGCATGCGTCAGCCCAACTTCCACGTCCGTATTCACGAGAACACACCCAAGGCATTCTACGATGAGGTCATCCGGGTGAACTTCGGCCCGGGTTCGGCGCCCGCCATGTATAACGACGAGACCATCATCGAGTCTATGATGAATGTCGGTTATTCCCTGGAGGATGCCAGGGACTATGTCGCCATCGGCTGTGTTGAGCCCACGGCGCCGGGCAAGACCCTGGGTTCTACCGACGCCGGGATGTACAACCTGGCCCTGGCTCTGGAAATGGCACTCAATGAAGGGTGTCAAATTGGGTCGGGTAAGTTAATCGGCGCGCAGACTCCGCCAGTATCTTCAATGACATGTATGCAGGATGTACTGGACGCCTACGATGTGCAGACAAAACATCAGCTAGCCAAACTCCATCGGGATCTGCAGGCGGTAGAGCGTTTTCACGCCAAGCACCACCCCACCCCTCTTACCAGCGCTACACTCGAAGGCTGCCTGGAGCAGGGCGTTTGCTCTACGCAGGGTGGCGCGAAGTACAATTCATCCGGCATCCAGGGCACCGGTATGGCGGTCGTGGCCGACTCCCTGGGGGCTATTGAGAGTGCTGTGTTCGAGGACAAGTGGCTCACCCTTGAGGAGTTGGTTGCGCACCTGAAAGACAACCTCTCGGATGAGGTTGTGCGGACCAGGCTGGAAGGCATCGATAAATTTGGCAACGACATTCCCAAGGCGGATGCCTGGATGAAGTGGGTCGGTGATCACTACTCCGATTCCATTCACGCGCTGGGCAAGAATACCCGTGGCGGCCAGTACCTGGCGGGCGTGTACTCCAATACTTCCCATACGCATTTTGGCAGTTTGACTAGCGCTACACCCAACGGTCGCCGGGCTGGTGAGACCTTCGCCTCGGGTTTTGCGCCTGAAAACGGAGCGGACAAGCGAGGTACCACTGCGTTGTTGAACTCCATGAACCGGATCGATTACAAGAAGTTTGCCAACGGCATCAACTTCAATATCAAGCTGGATGCCTCGAGTTATGAGTGTGACGATGGCAAGAGTGCACTCGGTAGCATGTACAAAGTGTACTTCAAGCGCCACGGCATGCAGGTGCAGGCCAATATGTTGGATCCGAAAATCCTGATTGAAGCACGGGACAACCCGGAGTTGCACCCCAACCTGCTGATTCGGGTATCGGGCTACTCGGCATACTTC
>JAYOYG010000022.1:12331-22200 GCA_038153445.1 Pseudomonadales bacterium | reverse complement strand
ATCTATCACCTGAAATGCAGGATGAGGTGATATCGCGTAGTAGTAACAGGGGCTGAGCTGAGACTACTTTTGTCCTACCTTAACTCTGTTCGTAGAGTTTTACCAAAGTGTGCCTGCGAGCTGAACCTTGGGCAGTTCGCAGGCCTACCTCAATAGAAGAGATATCAATCTGTCTTGAGTTGTAGCGGTACTTGGTGTTGAGCTAAGTGAAACACTCGAAAGTTCCAGTTCTGGTCAGTCCGAGCTCAGGGTAGCGCCATACACCGCTGACAACAGAATACCTGATCCCATTGTTTTGTCTCGTGCGAAGATACCCCTATAACCTGCTGCAACAGATCTCTTCTTCGAACCTAGGGCGAAAACGTGTCCGCAAGGGCCCGCCACTGCGAGCAGTTGATATCCAGATTAGCTCTGATCATGGCAGATTCAAATTTCATGCTTTGGACAAATATCATGTGAATTTTCGTCTCAGCAGTGGGATTTGGTCGAATGGATTAGTCCTTCTGCTTTCCGTTGCTGGGGTTCTTCCAACCAGGCAAAAAGCTGAGACTTAGCCACCCAACAATAAGACAGCGTAGATTTTGCCGTTGGCAATTCACACACCTCAGATCGGCGGCTGACCCTCCTAGGTTGTACGTTGGTTGCTCGGATATAAGTGAGCAGAATAGCGTTCGTCAATACAGGACGACGCGACATTGCGGTGCCTGTTTCCTTTGTATTGAACACTACGGTCTAAAATTGATCTCCAAAATCATTCGTTTCTTTGCCCGCATAATGGAAATTACCAGTTCGATGCGATATTTGGTTTGACGGGGGATCAGTTCGCCACCCGTATCTGTGGGAAAACGCGCTGATCACCCGTTACGTGCGCCGAGCGTATTGTCGGCACTTGCCTTGCATTGATTTCAATGGGCAGGCACGGCGTAGAGAACGGCATGAAAATTATATATGGGAGCGGCACCGCACATGGCGATTGATAGATATCCAAAGTTGGAGATTCCGCAAACGTTGGCGGCAGGTCCGGGGCCAGGCCACACGGATGAAAGGGTGCTACAGGCCTTCGCGACAGCCGGTGTTGCCGATCATATGCAGAGTGATGTGTTACGAGGATTGATTGAATGTAAGCACATGCTTCGGGAACTTTGGGGTACCACAAACATACATACGTTCGCAGTGGCTGGCACTGGCTGGAGTGGACTTGATGCGATGTTTTCCGCAGTTATGCCTGGTGACAAAGTCGTTGCCTTTAGCAACGGAACATTCTCTAGTATTGATGCACTCACTCTCAGAATAAAGGCGGCAACCCCTGATGAACTGGCGGAGGATTCGCTCAACCCGCTGGCTAAAAGTGTAGTTGTTATTAAAGCGGAACACGGGGAGTCTGTGTCTGAAGAGTGTATAGACGCTGCACTTGAGGAACACCAGCCCAAATGGGCTTTCATGGCTCACTGGGAGACTGGGTCTGGGCGCATCAACGATATCCGGGCTTTCTCGGATGCATGTAAACGTCATGGAGTGATGGGATTGGTAGATGCAGTCTCCTCCTTTGGGGTGGAGGCATTCGCAATCGACGATTACCCGGGAGTCGTAGCGTGGGCATCGTGCCCCCAGAAGGGACTTTGCTGCCTTCCCCTGACCTATGCACCCGTAAGTTTCCGCGATGTCTATATTGATACGCTAATAAAAAATGGTGCCTATACGTACGTCCACCATCCGATCTTTGAGGCGCGACACTGGGGGATCATTGGAGGGCAGGACGTCGAGAAAGGCACTTATCATAGAACGCACTCACCTTATGCCGTGGCCGCCTTTCATGAGTCTTTGCGGTTGGCATTGAAGGAGGGTCTTCAGAAGCGCGCTGAGTCATATCGTAAGCACGAGGTCGCCTTGAGGGAAGCAGTGACTACTATGGGATGCGAAGTTACCTCGGATATGAGCAGCTTGGTCGTGCTGAACTTGCCCGCGGATTTGTCAGGGCGTGAAGGGGAATTGGTCGAGCTGTGCCGAGCCAATGGATTTGGTCTCTGGCCGACATTGTCCGAGCCAATACAGGTTCGCATTGGAATACTCAATCAGCTAAATGCTGGGGCCGTCAGGGATATCGTTGGCCGCTTTATGGATGTCCTCCTTGAGATGGGATGCGATGTGGATCGCGCTCGCGTTGGAGAAGTGATGGACAAGCATTTTCCCGTAGATTGCGTAGCCTGACTAGAATCGAGGTATTGCTGGCCCACGGTTGTTTCGGCTGATAGCGATTAAATCGCCAGTGGTATGGATTAATCTGCTAGTTCAGCGGCTGATAAGGCTTGTTGCCTAGGCAAGTCACAACTTTTTCCAGGTAGCGCCGGGTTTCCGCAAAGGGATGATGCCGCCGAAGGCGCTCGTAGACTGCATCGCTAGCTAGGCGATTAATCTGTGCCACCGCGCGCTTCGGGTCTCGGTCGAAGGTCCGTAAAGCCGCGGAAACCCCTCCGTTGTAAGCGGCGATGGTGGCGAAGCTGCGGCTGCTGCTGTCCTTGATCTCTTTCAAGTAACGATCGTCTACCAAATGCAGGTAGGCGCCGCCGATATCAATGTTGAAGTCTGGATCGAAAAGGGCCTCCTTCGTGGGTTCGCCGGGGCGCTTCTTGATTTGCTGATAGACGTCCCGACCGGCGGTGGCGGGCACGATCTGCATGAGGCCATAGGCCTTGGCGGAGCTGACGGCGTAGGGATTGAAGGCGCTTTCCACTTCGATTACCGCGTAGATCAGGGAAGGGCGGACGTCGTAGCGCCGGGCCGTGGCCAGGACCGATTTCGCGTAGGCCTTTTCTCTGAGCTGTAGATGATTAGTCACCAGGGCGACTTGTACCTGTCTCAGCGTGCGTTGCTCCCCGCTGGGAAGGGTGATGGTGCGGCGCTTCAGCTCCGAGGCCACCACGGCTTCGGCAAAGCGCTCGGCGCGCCAGCGCCAGCGAAGGGCTTTGCCTTCCCCGTCGAGGATTTGCCCTAAAAGAAAGGGCTCAGCGCCAAGGGTCGGCGCCGTATCGTCAAAGATGGCCTCGATGCGGAGGTCCCGGGGCGTGAGCACGGTGGTGACGATGGCTTCCTTAAGCTTATCCAGCGGGGCCTCCATCGCCACCGTCTCCACCCGAAGCCACCCTTCGTCGAAGTCCACAATGGCCCGGGCCTCGTAGGCGTTGGTGTACTTCACATACCGATGCTCTGACGCCACCTCGGGTTGGGCCTCCGGCCAAAGGGCACGGAGCAGGGTCTTTAGGGCCTGCACCAGGTCCGGAAGATTTTGCAGCTCCCGGGGAAGCTGGGTACGAAGGGCTTCCTCCGCCGCGACTCGCGCAATGCGTTGCTCATCGCCGGCAAGCACGGCTTCCACAAGCGCGGGAGAGGGGGGCGTGGCGCAGCTACTGAGCGCCGCCAGTAATAGCAGCACGAGGGGCAAGCGCCCGAGGGTTCCTACGCCGGTTTTCATCCATGAACTCCGCGGCGGGGGGCCAGAGGCCCCGTGAGTTTTCCGAAGGTTAGTTTGCCCCTTCCCCGGAAGCGAGGCGCTGCGCCGCCGACCGATAGGGGCCCTTCGCCTCCACCAGGGGGCCGACCTTACCGAGGCCAAAGGGGGGCATATTGGCGTAAACGGATTCAAAGGCGCCGGCCTTAGCAAAATAGGTTTCGTGCCAGATACCTACGGAACCATCGGTGCCCACGGCGCGGTTAAAGGCCTGCCAAGCCGGCAGGTGTTCCGCCTCCCGAGCACTGGCGTAGGCCATGAGCTGATCGAGGGAGCGCCAGTACTGCACTAGGATGAGTGTTCGGGAAAACCACATTTCGTGACTCACGAAGCCCAGCGCGGGGTTTTGGTAAAGCTCCCGCAGCATGCGCGGCATGGCTCGAGCCACGGGCAGCCATTTGTGGATGGCCCAGGGTTTATTGAGGCGCATGCCAATGAGAAATAAAACCACGTCGCCATCCACCGCGGCGGTCATACGAGCAGCGTGAATCATCGCCCTTTGCCTCCCCCTAGCAGGCCCTTGAGGCTAGCCGGTCTCTCCAGGGGAGGCCAGGGGCCGTGCTAGGCTTCTCCCCTGATCGATTTAGCAGCTTATGGAGAACCCCATGGATCCGGTAGATGTTGTCATCGTAGGCGCAGGCATCTCGGGCATTAGCGCGGCGGTGCACCTTCGCAAGCAGTGCCCGGACCTCGAGGTGGTCATGCTTGAGGCGCGGGGGTCCGTGGGGGGCACCTGGGATCTGTTCCGCTACCCGGGGGTTCGCTCCGATTCGGACATGCACACCCTGGGCTTTGCCTTTAAGCCCTGGACCGCCGCGAAAGCCATTGCCGATGGGCCCTCCATTCGCAGCTACCTGCACGAAACCATGGATGAATACGCGCTCGGCGGCTTAGTGCGCTTTCACCACAAGGTCCTCGGCGCCGACTGGGATAGCGGGGCCCAGCACTGGGCCCTGAGGGTAGGCACGCCCCAGGGCGAGTCCGTCATCGCGACCCGGTTCCTCTTTATGTGCGGCGGCTACTACCGCTACGACCAAGCCTATGAGGCGCCCATCCCCGGGCTTGAGACCTTTGCGGGGCAGCGGGTACATCCGCAGTTTTGGCCGGAAGATCTGGACTACGCGGGCAAGCGCGTGGCGGTGATCGGCAGCGGTGCTACGGCCATGACCCTTGTGCCCGCCATGGCGGAGCGGGGCGCCCAGGTGACCATGGTGCAACGCTCGCCCACCTACGTAGTGTCCCGGCCCGCCCAGGACCGCCTCGCCAATGCGCTTAGGACCTTACTTCCCGATGCTTGGGCGTATGCCCTCACTCGGTGGAAGAACATCGCCTTTCAGCGCTTCTTCTACCAGCGCACGCGCACCAAGCCCGCGGATACGAAACGCCGCATGCTGGCCATGCTGAAGAAGGCCCTGCCGGGAGACATGGTCGACGCCCACTTCACGCCACGCTACAACCCCTGGGATGAGCGGGTGTGCCTCGTCCCCGACGGGGACCTCTTCAAGGCGCTCCGGTCTGAGAAAGCGACCGTGGTAACCGGGGAAATCGAGACCGTGACCCCCGAGGGAATCCGGCTCAAGGACGGCACCTCGGTGGAGGCGGATATTTTGGTCACCGCTACGGGACTGAAGCTCGCGGTGCTGTCGGACATCGCCCTTAGCCGGGATGGCAATCCCATCAAGCTGCCCGAGACCTATAGCTACAAGGGCATGATGTTCTCTGGGGTGCCCAATCTTGTGCAGACCTTTGGCTATATCAATGCCTCCTGGACCCTACGCGCCGACCTCACCTCGGACTATGTCGCGCGGCTTCTGCGGCATATGACGGACCGGGGCTTCGCCTCCGTGACCCCAACGCTGCGGCCCGAGGACGCCAACATGCCGGCCCGCCCCTGGATCGATGATTTCTCGCCGGGCTACATGCAGCGGGAGATGCACCGCTTCCCGAAGCAGGGCACGGGGCCCTGGCGCAATACGCAGGATTTCGCAACGGACAAGCGTCTGGCGGCCGAGCCTCTGGAGGGCGATGGGGTGCTGGCCTTTGAAAGGCTGAAGGCGGGGGAAGCCGCCATTCAGGCGGCGGCTTAGATGGATCGGCAGCCGACCCTTTCTGGGGAAGGGCTCGTTCTTCGCCCCCTTGAGGTGGCGGATCGGGCCGCGCTCTTTGAGGCAGCGAGCGATCCCTTGATCTGGGCGCAGCATCCAGCGAAGGATCGTTGGCAAGCTGGCCCCTTTGACGTGTTTTTTGACGCCGCCCTAGCGTCCCGTGGCGCACTGCTGATCCAAGACGGAGCAGGATTGGCCCTGGGGACTTCGCGTTATTACGACGACGACGGCTCGCGTTCCGTTGCCATCGGCTACACCTTTCTGCGTCGCAGTCACTGGGGCGGAGGCACAAACGCGCAGGTGAAGGCGCTCATGCTGGACTACGCCTTCAAAAGCGTTGAGGAGGTCCGCTTTCACGTGGGGCGGGATAACCTTCGCTCCCAAAGGGCCCTGGCCAAGCTCGGGGTGGAAGTGCTCTCCTTGCCGGAGCCTGACCCTCGCTTCCCTCCCGAGACCTACTGCATCTTCCGCCTTACTCGAGCGCGGTGGGTGGAAAAAAGCGCCGTCTGAGAGAAATGTCAATCGCGCCAAAACGCTTTTCCTCGGGCACACTCCTAAGCTGAATACATTAATCACGCCCCCACGGCGGAACCAACAAGGAGAGAACCATGGCGATTAAGACCCGCTTCACGGAAGCATTCGGAGTAGAGCACCCGATCGTTCAAGGCGGGATGCAGTGGGTGGGCTACGCAGAAATGGTGGCGCCCGTGGCCAATGCCGGGGGCCTGGGCTTTTTGACTGCGCTGACCCAGCCCACGCCGGAAGATCTGGCAAAGGAAATCGCTCGCACCCGGGAAATGACCGACAAGCCCTTCGGCGTGAACCTGACGATCCTTCCGGCCATCAACCCGCCGCCCTATGCGGAATACCGGGACGCCATCATCCAGGGTGGGGTTAAGATCGTCGAAACGGCCGGCTATAAGCCTCAGGAACACGTGGATCACTTCAAGCAGCACGGCATTAAGGTCATCCATAAGTGCACCGCCGTGCGTCACGCTCTGTCCGCAGAGCGCATGGGCGTGGATGCGATCTCCATCGATGGCTTTGAGTGCGCTGGGCACCCCGGAGAGGACGACATTCCGGGGCTTATCCTCATCCCCGCGGCCGCCAATAAGGTGAAGATCCCCATGCTGGCCTCCGGCGGCTTTGCCGATGCCCGGGGCCTCGTGGCAGCCCTTGCCCTGGGCGCCGATGGGGTCAACATGGGGACGCGCTTCTGCGTCACCAAGGAAGCGCCCATCAACGAAGCCTTCAAGCAGCGCATGGTTGAGAATGATGAGCGGCAAACGAACCTGATCTTCCGCACCCTGCACAACACCGCGCGGGTGATGAAGAACGCCGTGAGCGACGAGGTGGTGGGCATCGAGCGGAAGGGCGGAGCAAAGTTCGAAGACGTCCAGCATCTGGTCGCCGGGGCCCGGGGCCGGCAGGCTATGGCGGAAGGGGATACCGATGGCGGGATCTGGTCCGCAGGCATGGTGCAGGGCCTGATCAACGACATCCCCACGGTGAAGGAACTCATCGACGGCATCATCGCCGACGCGGAGAAGCTCATCAGCGAGCGGCTCCAGGGCGTCGTCGCCTAAGGCCTTGACCCAACGGGTCGTCATCGGTGCGGGGGTCGTAGGCCTCACTACGGCCCTCGCGCTGCAGCGCCCCGGGGTAACGGTCACCCTCATCGATCGCCTGGCGCCGGGCTCGGGAACGAGCAGCGGCAACGCCGGCATCATTGCCACCAGCTCCGTGCATCCGGAGGCCATGCCGGGGCTGCTCGCCAGTCTCCCGGCCATGCTGCTGAGCCCCCAGGGCCCCGTGCGCCTTCGCCCGAGCTTTCTTATTCGGCAATTTCCCTGGCTGCTGCGCTTTCTCGCGCAAGCACGACCTCGACGGGCTGAGGCGGCGTCCGTGGCCACGAGCGCCCTGTCTCAGCCGGCCCTTCGCTTTTGGGATGGGCTGCTCCAGCAGGTGGGCCTGCCGTCCCCCTTTGCGCGAAGGGGACTCCTCTACGCCTATGGCTCTCCGCGCGGCTTTGCCGCAGCGCTTCGCGATAACGCCTACCGAACGCGCCGGGGCATCCCCTTCGAGATCCTTGACGGCGCGGCGGCCCGGGCCCTCGAGCCGGCCCTCGCGCCGAGCCTCGCCGGGGCGATTTACGCGCCGGAGGCAGCGCACCATCCCTGGCCCCAAACCCTGTCCGATCAGCTCTTTGAGCGCTTCAGGGCACGGGGCGGCCATTTTGTGCAGGGGGCAGTAAGCGCCTTGGCTCGGGAAGGTAGCCAGGTGCGTGTGCATGGCCTTGGCGCCCAGCCCCTTGCAGATCAGCTCTTCCTCTGCGCTGGCGCCTACAGCGCGAGCCTAGCGAAGCAGCTCGGTTGGGCCGTGCCCCTGGCCACGGAGCGGGGTTACCACATCCTCCATCCGGACCCGGGCCTTGAGCTCACGCGAACGGTGCTATTCCCGGAGCTTGGTTTTGCGGCGACGCCCATGGCGGAGGGGCTCCGCCTGGCGGGAACGGTAGAGCTGGCGTCCCTCGAGGCGCCGCCGGCCTGGGACCGGGCCGAGGTGTTGAGCCGTAATGCGCTGAAGATGCTCCCCGCCCTAAGGGGCCCGGGGGTAAAACCCTGGCTGGGCTTTAGGCCGAGCCTTCCCGATAGCCTGCCCGTACTTGGGGCGGCGCCCGACGCGCCCCAGGGGATCTTCTTTGCCTTCGGCCATGGGCATCTAGGGCTTACCCAGGCTGCGGTCTCCGCGGCCTGCCTCGCGGCCTTGGCGGAGGGGGAAGCGCCTCCCCTGGACCTTGCGCCCTACCGGATTGATCGCCCTTTCCCCCTGCTGTAGGCGCTTAGCGCTTTCCAGCACCTAGAGCGTCAGCCCTAGTAGCAGATAGGCCCCAAGGCTGAGGCCCGCCACCGCAAAGGCGTAGGGCAGCTGAGTCTTGACGTGATCCATGTGGTCCGAGGCAGCCCCCGTGGACGCCAAAATTGAGGTATCGGAGAGGGGTGAGCAGTGATCCCCAAAAACCCCTCCACCGGCTACCGCTGCGAGGGTGGCGTAGACCAGGGGCCCGAGGGTCTCTCCAGAGAATCCCAGGGCTAGGGGGAGGGCCAGAGGAATCATGATGGCGTAGGTGCCCCAGGAGGTGCCCGTGGAGAAGGAAACAGCGCCGGTCAGGAGAAAGGCGAGGGCCGGGAGAAGGGCGGGGCTGAGCCAGCCTTCGGTCATCGCTAAAATGACCTCCGCCGTCTGCATGGCCTCGGACAGCGCGTTTAGGGCGTAGGCGAGGGCAAGGATGATCACCGCTGGCATGATCCCCTTCACCCCGGTGACGGCGGTGCGGGTGATTTCCTCTAGGGGAAAGCCCTGGAGCCGCATGATCACCGCAGACACGACCACGGCCAGCAGGAACGCTTCCATGGGCTTCGCGCTACCCACGAGGGCCACCGCCGTGAGAGCGAAGCCAATCACTACCAGCACGGGAAAAAAGAAGTTCCAGAAAAGGCTGGTTTTCACCCCGGCATAGGGCTCAAGCCCCGTCAGTTCCTCAGCCAGCATGGGCTGGCTACCGGGGCGCAGCACCTGACCCGAGTCCTGAGCCCGGCGCTCGGCCTTCGCCATGGGCCCCCAGTCCGGGAAGATCCCCACGGCAATGAGCGCGACCAGCAGCACGGCCATCCAGGCGTAGAGGTTGTAGGGCACGGAAGCGATAAAGACCGCCATGGCCTCGTCCGCCGTGCCAATGGGTCCCATGCCGATGGTGAGCCCTGCCACGAAAACGGCCCAGCCTGTGATGGGGACGAGAATGCTGACCGGGGCTGAGGTGGAGTCGCAGATATAGGCCAGCTTTTCCCGGCTGATGCGGTACTGATCCGA
Source organism: Pseudomonadales bacterium (assembly GCA_038153445.1). Classification (GTDB taxonomy): domain Bacteria; phylum Pseudomonadota; class Gammaproteobacteria; order Pseudomonadales; family Azotimanducaceae; genus Salivita. The sequence goes on along the minus strand of JAYOYG010000022.1, from coordinate 12,720 downwards.
CAGCTTGCGCATGGTGCTGCCGACGAAGAGGGGGCTGAAGTAATCGCTGAAGTATACGAAGGTGCCCATGAGCCAGGTCATGAGCTGCACCCGCCGGCGGGTCATGGCTTGCCGGCTGATAAAGGCGGAGAAGTTCTCGATGGCCCCGGTGCGTTGGAAGAACGCGATGAGCATGCCAATGAAGAACTCAAGGAGCATGACCCAGGAAAAGCCTTCGTTCCCCAGGGCCGTGACCAGGAGCTTGGGAAAGCCTGCGAGGCCTAGCCCGGCTACGAGCACCCCGGCGAGGCAGGCTACGGCTAAGGCAAAGAGCGTATTGCGCGTCAAAAAGGCCAACACGATGGCGGTGGAGGCGGGGACGAGGGCGAGGGCGCCGAGCCCTTCAATGG
>JAYOYG010000022.1:0-12321 GCA_038153445.1 Pseudomonadales bacterium | reverse complement strand
ATCCATAAGTGTTCCTAGTTTTCCTGAGCCGAGGGAAGGGCAAAGGCGACGAGGAAGTCGCCTCCGCCGCCCCCGAAGCCGCCGAGGCGTACATCGCCGCCCGCGGCAATGACCACAAAGCTTTGCCAGTCGCCGTTGGGTCGCTGTACCGCATAGGCCATGGGCGTGGCCAGCCCGGAGTAGGGCAGGGCATGCTCCCAAAGCAGGGCGCCGCTCTCTGCATCGTAAGCGCGGAAGCGCTCATCGGCGGAGGCCCCAAGGAAAAGGACCCCCCCGGCGGTCAGGAGGGGACCGCCCTGCCCAATCATCCCCGTACCCAATTCAAGGGGCAGCCGCTTCGAGAGCGGATCCTGCCCGTGGGGCTGGCGAAAGCGCGGGCGCTCCTCCGCCAGGTCGAAACTTAGGACCTCGTTGAAGGGGCCGCCGGCGCAGGGCAGGGGCGCCATGGGAAACTCCCGGGCCATGAAGTGGGAGGTGCCGCGCTGCCAAGCAAGCTCCGCCCCCGGGGGCACCTCAAGCGCCGCCTTAAGCTCGGCCCAAGCCTCCGGCGGCGGCTGATAGGCGCCCCGGTCTAGCGCCTCGAGGTCGAAGGCCTTGTCCCAGCTGGCGAGCTTTGGCAGCGCCGCCGCCACCGTGGTGCGAGGGATTAATTTGGTTCGGGACGCGACGCTTTGAATGTGGAAAGCCAGGGTTTGACGTTCGCTATCGGCGGCCAGCCCACCCCAGTTACTTGCCCCCGCATGGCTTGGAAAGCCGAGGGTCCACTCCGTGGTGATGGGACTGAAGATCGGTCCTTGCACCGTCGCGTCCATGAGTTTCCCGCAGCCAAAAGGCACCCGGGCTGGGTCAAAGGGCCGGGCGAAGCGATAGGCTTCCGGAGGGAAGGGCTGGGTGGGCGACAGGTAGGGCGCCAGGGGCCCACCCTGCGGGACGGGACGCTCCTCGACAGGAATCAAGGGCTCGCCCGTTTCCCGATGGAGCAGGTAAACAAAGCCCATCTTGCTGTTCTGGGCGAGGGCCGGGATCGCCTTACCCTCGCGGCGGAGGGTGAAGAGCACGGGGGCCGCGGGGGTGTCGAAATCCCAAAAATCTTGATGGACCAGCTGGAAGCGCCAGCGGACGGCGCCCGTTTCGCCGTCTAGGGCCACCACCGAAGATCCGTAGTAGGACCGATCGGGGCCGTCATCACGAAAATAATCCGGGGCAGGATTTCCCGTGGGGAGGAAAATGAGCCCTCGGTCCGCATCCACCGTGAAGCCCGCCCAAACGTTGGGGGTGCCCAGAAGATAGCCATCCTTGCTGCGCCGCTCCGGCGCCGGCGGATAGTCCGGGGGCGCCAGATCGAAGGCCCAGCGCAGGGCTCCGCTACGCACATCGAAGGCCCGCACCACGCCGGAGGGGGCATCGATGCGCATGTTGTCGGAGATGGCCGACCCCACCACCACCAGATCCTTCACCACGGCGGGGGCGGAGGTGACTTGCACCTCCTGGGGCCAAAGCCGATCCCCAATGCCATCAGCCAAATCCACCTCGCCACCGATGCCGAAATCAGCGCAGGGCGTCCCGGTGGCCAGATCGAGGGCGAATAGCCGCGCATCGTTCGTTGCCATCAGCACCCGGGCCGCGCAGGCGGTGGTCTCCGCCGGCGCCGCCTCCCAGGCCGCCACGGCCCGGCAGTTGGCCTGATTGGGGTAGGGACCCGGCCCCACCTTAGGGTCAAAGCGCCAGAGCGTGGCCCCGGTCAGAGGATCGAGGGCGAGCACCTGATTGTGGGGGGTGCAGGCGAGGAGCCGGCCCTGGGCCAAAATCGGCGTGTTCTGAAAGACCGTGCCCGCATCCCCGGTGCGGACGGCCCAGGCGAGGGTTAGATCACCGACGGCTTCCGGGCTCAGGGCCTCAAGGGGGGCAAAGCGCGCGTTCTCCGGGCCGAGGGCATTGGGCCAGGGCGTGGTTCGCCGCGGGGTTCCGGGGAGGTCCAGCGTCGGCGCCTTGGCAAGGAAGGGCGCGAGCTCGGGTCCTTGGCACCCCAACAGGACGGTGCAGAGGAGCCCCAGGAGCGCTCCGCGCCAAAGGCGACGGCCGAACTTTCCTGCGCGGTCTTCCATGCGGTTTCCCCCAATGCACTTTGACGCTCCCCGGACCATAGCGGCTCCCCTGCGAAAGTGAAATAAAAGAGGACAGGACCCAAAGGACCCAGTAGCCTGAGGAGAGCTTGGGGAAGGAGCGCATGGTGAGCGATCAACCGCATCTAGGGTTTGGCACCCGCCTAGCCTACGGCTTTGGGGCCGTGGCCCAGGGGGCCAAGTCCAACGGTTTCAACTATCTTCTGCTCTTCTTCTATAGCCAGGTGGTGGGGCTGCCCGCCCAGTGGGTGTCCTTTGCGATTCTCATTGCGCTCGTCTTCGACGCAGTCTCAGATCCGTTGGTGGGCTATTTCTCCGATAATCTCCGCTCCCCCTGGGGCCGGCGCCATCCCTTTATGTATGCGTCAGCGCTTCCCGTTTCCCTGGCCTACTACTTCCTCTGGGCACCCCCGGAATGGTCTCAAGAAGCGCTGCTGGCCTACTTTCTGGTGCTGGCGATCTTTATCCGCACCACCATCACGCTCTACGATATTCCTTCCACGGCGCTAGTGGCTGAGCTCACGGATGATTACGTCGAGCGCTCCCGCATTGTGGGCTACCGCTACTTTTTTGGCTGGTGGGGCGGCCTCACCATGGCCGTGCTGGCCTACCTGGTGTTCCTTCCGGAAGCAAAGGGGGGGCTGCTTTATACCGACGGCTGGCGCCACTATGGCCTGTCTGCATCGATCATTATGTTTATCTCCATCGTAGTCTCCAGCTTAGGCACGCACCGGCATATCCCTTACTTAAAGGCACCGAGTGTTCAGCCCAACGATGAAGGCTTCAGCGTGCGCCGTACGGCTCGCGAGCTGCGGGAAACGCTGGGGAATCCCTCCTTCCTCGTGCTCTTCGCCGCGGCGCTCTTTTCCGCCGTGGCCGCGGGGGTCTCCACGACTCTCTCGATCTATTTCACTCGTCACATGTGGGGCTTCACCACGGAGCAGATCGGCTATCTACAGTTTCCCTACTTCTTCTCGGCCTTGGTCGCACTGTGGTTAGCGCCGAAGGTGACGCAAGCGCTAGGGAAGAAGCCCGCTGCCATTACCATCACCGCGGTTGCGGTGGCCCTGGCGCCGGCGCTGTTTATCCTCCGCATGCTTGGCCTGCTACCCGTGAACGGTACGGAGGCGCTTTTTTGGATCGTGCTTACCCACGGGGGCATCGAGGTCGCCCTGATTATCACGTCCTCGATTCTCGTAGGCGCCATGATTGCGGACGTGGTGGAAGACAGCGAGGTGCATACGGGACGCCGCTCCGAAGGCACCTTCTTCGCCGCGAACACCTTCGCCCAGAAGGCCGTCAATGGCCTGGGGGTATTGGTCGCAGGGCAGCTCCTGGCCTGGGTGGAGTTCCCCACGGCCGCCGCCCTTGGCAGCGTGAGCGAGGAGACCATTTTTAGCCTCGCCACTTTCTATATTCCCGTGGAGTGGGGCCTCTACGGATTCGCAATTGTCATGTTGGCCCTTTATCGTATTTCTCGCGCCGGGCACGAAGCGAATTTGCATACGCTTCGGGCGCGCCGATCATTGGTCTCCGATGGGCAGACCGGAGAGCACACAGGAGCTTCCTCATGAGCACCCTCAGTCATCAAGAAATCTACAAAGACAGCGGCCGGGCAGCGGTGGAGCTCCCCCTCGGGGACGCCCTCGGTGCCCTCGGCGCCGGGGCCACCTTCCCCCTCATGGAAGACCCCCGGCAGACCAATCGAGCCTTACTCATCGGCATGTTTGTGCTGCGTCCTGCGGCGGAAGCCTGGGATGCATCCCTCGCCGAGGCTGTCCCGGAGGCCCTTCGGGCAGGGCAGCAGTGGTGCTTCAACGTGAAGGGCTTTGATGGGGGCTGGCTTATCGCCGCCGGCAATCCCCTCGACGCCTATCGCTTGGCCTTACAGTACGGCCTGTCCGACGCGGTGATCGTGGGAAGCAATACGGTGGTGACGGAAGGCGTCGATCACGGGGAGGAGCAAGGCTACCTCTGGCAGCCCTATGGTCCCGCAGCTTGGCCTCAGCTGGCCGCCCTTGACGCGGAGATCGGCGACAAAATCGCCGCGCAGCGGGCCGCCTGGCAGGACATTGGGGTTCTGTCCTCTCGGCGCTACCCTGCGCAGATTGTGGTGACGCAAAGCGGAAAGCTGCGGGAAGGCGCTAGGGATATCTTCGAGGCACGCATCTTCCATGCGACCCACCCCGACGGCAGCCCCGTAGAAAGCTACATCCTGACCAGTGAAGCTGGCGCTGAGCGCCTCCGTGCCCGCGCCGCAGACCACGGTCTTGCCGACCGCATCGACGATATCTTGATTGCCACCTCTCCCGCCGGCGATCCGGAAACCCTCGCCATCGATACCGTACCGGCCATCCTCCGGACCCGGCTGGATATCCGCATCGCGAACCACGATGGCGGTCGCACGGTGCTGTCCGAGTTCAGCGCCGCCGGGGTGCTCCCGCAGATGAACCTCACGCTCATGCGCGGGGCTCCGGTGAAGGCAATCCTGGGGGAAAGCGATCGAGTACCGGACAGCGAACGAGCGGCGCTATTAGAGAACTTTGAAGCCCGACGCCAGCTTTTCTTCTCCGGGGATCATCGCCTTCCGGAGGGGCTGATCCCCATGAGCGTGCTTCATGACGGGGGGGACGGGGTGGTGGTGTCCTTCGACGCGCGGGGACAGCGGGGCCTCTAAGGCCCCGCCGGTTAGCTACCAGCCCTGGAGCTCAGCGAGCTCCGCCCGAACACGCTGCGGATTGCCGAAGGCTTGGCGATTAAAGCCAATGCGCTTGAACCAGTAGTGCAGCCCCACCAAGTCCGTAAAGCCCATGCCGCCATGGACCTCCGTGGCGGTCTTGGCCACAAACTGACCCACATCACCGAGAAGGGCCTTCGCGTGGCCCGCAGTGGTGAGGGCTTCGTCCCGGATATGGTCCTGGCAATGGGCCGCGTACCACACCAGGGCCGTGCAGGGCTCCAGCTCCGCAGCCATCTCCGCGCACATGTGCTTTACGGCCTGAAAGGTCGCAATGGGGCGGTTGAACTGCTCCCGCTCCCCGGCATAGGCCACGGCCTTGTCGAGCATGGCGCGACCGGCTCCCAGGCTATCGGCGGCGAGGATCACCCATGCCACTGCCCGCAGCTCCGCCAGAACCGCGGGATCTTGGGTGAGGGGCGTGGCGGCGCAGTTCGTTAAGGTCAGGCGGCAGGAGCGACGGCTACGATCCACCGTTTCAAAGGCCTCCCGAGCGCAGCCCGAGGCGCTGGCCTCCACCCACCATAAAGTGCCATCGTTGCTCGCCACCAAATAGGCGTCAGCGGCATCGTCCAGGGCCAGGGTCACCGTGCCGCTTAGGCTTTCGCCGTTCGCAGTGACGCTATCCCGGCTGCGCTGACCGCCTGCCTGGGGAAAGGCCACCCCTATGCGAAGGCCGCCTTCCACCACGGCGCCTAGGCGCTCTTGCCAGAGGGGTTCGTTGTTTAAGCCCGCCGCCGCAACGGCGCGGGGGAAGAGCACCGCCGTTCCCAGGAAGGGGGCAGGGGTCACGTGATAGCCCAGAGCCTCCGCAATTACCGCGGCATCCAGTACCCCTAGCCCAAGGCCTCCGACCGCCTCAGGCACCAGCAGCCCGCCAAGGCCCAGTTCGCAGAGGGTGCTCCACAAAGCGTGATCATCCCCGCCGTCGGCATAAGCCCGGACCGCGTCCAGGGGTGCCTGGTCCGCGAGGAGCCGGCGCACCGTGGCATCGAGGAGCGTTTGATCTTCCGATAGTCCGAATCGCATAACGCCCCCTTATTTCGCGAGCTTGGGTTCGCGCGGCATACCGAGGCCCCGCTCACTGATGATGTTCTTCTGAATTTGGGAGGTGCCCCCTCCAATGATCAGACCGAGGAAGTACATGTAGCTCGTTTGCCAGCTGCCCCCGTCCTGCTTGTCGGGGTTATCGCCGTAGGCGAGCCCAAGCTCCCCGAGCACATCAATGGCAAAGCCTTCCAGCTCGTGGCGAAGCTCCGTCCCCTGAAGCTTCGTGATGAGGCTGGCCATGGGCGCGCGCTCGTCATTGACCTTATTGGACAGGAGGCGCATGTCGTGAAGACGCATCGCCAGCACCCGGCTTTGGAGGGAAGCCATCCGATCCCGGAAGAGGGGGTTATCGATCAGCCGCTGGCCGTCGACCGTTTCACGGCGCATCAGCTCTAATAGGGCGTTAAAGCGGGTCATCGTGGCGTTAGGATCGCCCAGGGAGCCGCGCTCGTGGCCGAGAATGGTGTTCGCCACCTTCCAGCCTTCCCCGCGCTGTCCCACGATCTGCCCCGTGGGTACGCGCACGTCGGTAAAGAAGACTTCGTTGAAGTTCGCCACCCCCGTCATGTCGACGAGGGGTCGCACCTCAATACCCGGCGTCGTCATGGGAAAGAGGAGGAACGAGATCCCTTGGTGCTTCGGCGCCTCGGGCTCCGTGCGCACGAGGCAAAAGATCCAATCCGCAAGGTGGGCCGTGGAGGTCCAGATTTTCTGGCCGTTCACCACAAAATCGTCCCCGTCCACCACGGCGTTGGTACGGAGGGCAGCCAGATCGCTCCCCGCGCCAGGCTCCGAGTACCCCTGACACCAGAGCATTTCGCCCCGAATGGTCGGTGGAATGAAGGTGGTCTTCTGCGCTTCCGTACCCACCTCGAGCAGGGTGGGCACGAGCATGGAGATGCCCTGGCCCCCGAGCCCCGGACTTACCCGGGCTGCGGCAAATTCCTCGGCAATGATTCGGCTTTCAAGGATATCGGGGGCAGCGCCATAGCCGCCGTAGGCCTTGGGAATGGTTCGGGCGGCGTAGCCGTTCTCTATCAGCAGACGCTGCCACGCCAAGACCTTCTCCGAACGAAGGCCTTCCCCCCGCGGTGCGTCCTTGCTGTGGCGGCCCAAAAAGCTCCGCACATCCTCGCGAAACGCCTCGTAATGAGGCCCGTAGGACAGATCCATGCCACTCCCCCAAGTTCGTGATCGTCGCCTTGGAGCTTACCGAAGCCTCCCGGTGGTGGCCACGGGCGATGGAGGCCCTAGGGGATCGCCGCCTGGCTTTTCTCCAAGGCCTGGGCGAGATCGGCGGTGAGGTCCTCGGGGTTCTCAAGCCCCACGGCGACGCGCATGAGCCCCGGGGCGAGGCCCATGGCCCGAAGGCGTTCCGGCGGCTGTTCCTTCACGGCGCTGATCACCGGCGAATAGATCAGGCTTTCGTGGCCACCCCAGGAGACGCCACGACCAAAGAGCTTAAGGCTGTCGAAGAAGGTCTTGATGGCGGGGAGGTGGTCCGTCTTAAGCGTAAAACTAAAGAGGCTCGAGAAACCCTGCATTTGCCCCTTGGCCAGGGCATGGTCCGGATGGCTGGGAAGCCCCGGGTGTCGCACCTCCGCAATGGCCGGTTGGGCCTCAAGAAAACGCCCCACCGCAAGGCCGTTGGCCTGATGCAGCGCCATACGGGCGGGGAGGGTGCGAAGGCTCCGGAGCAAAAGCCAGGCCTCGAAGGGGGCCATCTTGCCTCCGAGGAGTTCTGCCTCCCGTGTTGCGATGGCGTCCACCAGTTCAGCCTTGCCCAGCACCACGCCGGCGACGAGGTCGCTGTGGCCGGACAGATATTTCGAAACGCTATGGAGCTCGAGGTCCACGCCCAGGGCGAGGGGCTTCTGGAACAGGGGCGTGGCCCAGGTGTTGTCGATGAGGACGCGGATGCCCCGGGGCTTTACCAGAGCGCATAGCGCCTCGATGTCCTGGAGCCCAAAGCGCGCAGAATTAGGGCTCTCGAGGTAAAGCACGCGGGTTTCCGGGCGGAGCGCCGCTTCCACCTCTGCGAGATCTCTCCCATCCACAAAGGTGGTTTGAATCCCCATCTTTTCCGGCAGGTAGGTGCCCATGAGATTGGCAGCGGGGCCATAGACGTTGTTTAGCGTGATCAGGTGATCCCCGGGCTGGAGACAGTGCAGGAGGGCCGCGCTGATGGCACCCATGCCGCTGGGAAAAAGGCGCGCCTTCTCTGCCCCGGCCAGCGCAGCGAGGTGGCGCTCCGCGGCCTGCACCGTGGGGTTCAGGATCCGGGAATAGGTGGGGGTGCCCGTGCGGTCCTCGAAGGCCGCATCGAGGGCGTCCCAGCTATCAAAGGTAAAGGTACTGTTTTGGTAGAGCGGAGGAATCACCGCTCCATAGCGTTCGTCCCGGAAAGGTCCGTCCTGAATGAGCTGGGTTTCGGGTTTCAGGCCATCGTTCACGAAGAGGCTTCCTTAGACGGGCCCGGGCGCTGAAGCACGCCCTGGCCAAAGACGGCAAAGAGAATCGCGAAGGCGAAGTTAAAGAGAGATAGCAGCTGCCAGGGGGCGTAGGCGGAAACGGGCACGCCTAGAGTCGCCACCATAAACAGGGCCGTGGCATGCCAGGGCACGAGGCTCTCAAGCATGGTCCCGGTGTCCTCGATGGAGCGGGACAGGAGCGGGCGGGGTACGCCAGCGCCGTCGAAGCGGCGAGAAAAAGCGTCGCCCACGATGAAGGACGTCGCGCTTTGATTCGACGTCATCGCGTTGGTCACCGCCGTGGCCCCCAGGGCCGAAAGCACCAGGGCCGACGGTTTCTTGGCAAAGGCAAAGGCCCGATTCACGAGCCGGGGCATGGTGTCGAGAAGGTCAATGGCGCCGACGAAGAGGAACACCAGCATGGCAATGAAGATGGCTTCGCTCATGGAATAGAGCCCACCCCGTTCCAGCAGCACCGCAATGCCGTCGGGAAGGGGCCCGGAGACTTCGCTAAAGGTCAGGCGGTAACCGTTTTTCAGCGCCGCGGTGACCTGGGCCGCGTCGAAGGGCTGGAGCAGGAGGGCAAGCCCCGTGGCCACCACAATGGACAGCAAAAGCAGGGGCAGGGTGGGGGCCCCACGCCAGGCGCCGGCCAGCACAATAAGGGGCGGCAGGAGTAGGGCCGGATGGAAGGTGAAGAGGCCGCCCAGGGCCGCGGCAAAGGCCTCCGGCGCCGCTAGATCTCCCGCCGGCGCCGGGGGGTAAAGAAGACCAAGGGCCGTGTAGACCGCCAGGGCCAGGCCCGCAGCGGGAAGGGTGGTCCAGAGCATGGCCCGGATATGGCTGAATAGCGGGACTTCCGTGGCAATGGCCGCGATGTTCGTGGTGTCCGATAGGGGGGAGAGCTTATCGCCAAAGTAGGCACCCCCAATGATGGCGCCGGCGAGCACGGCGGGATCGGCGCCCACGGAAAGCCCAATGCCCATGAGCACCACCCCAATGGTTCCCGCAGACCCCCAGGAGGTCCCCGTAAGCAGGGAGAACAGCACGGGAATGAGAAAGGCTAGGGGATAGATCCAGCTTGGGCTTACGAGGGTGACGCCCCAGGCCACCAACATGGGGATGGTTCCGGAAATGATCCACGCGCCCACCAAAAGCCCAATGGCGAAGAGGATAAAGATCGCGGGAAGGGCCCGGCCCATGCGATGAATGATGGCGCCTTGAATGTCGTTCCAGGAGAAGCCCAGCCAGAACAGCTCAGCCATGGCGAAGGCGGCGGAGAAGACGAAGATCGCCTCGAGGGCCAGGGGCGCCTCCCCAAAGGCCAGGGGGCGCAGCACAAGCCCGTAGAGCAGAAGGGTCAGGAGCACCCACGCCGGGGCCGTGGCCTGGAGAAAGCTGGGAGCGGGGCTGGAAGCAGCGGGCGTCGTCATGGAGCAAAGTTAGCACAGGGCGCTACACTGCGGGCTCAGCCAGGAGCGCACCTGTGGCGGACGCCTTCGACTATCAATCTTTCCTGAAAACCCTAACCCGTAGGCCTGGGGTGTATCGCATGCTCGATGGGGAAGGGGCCGTGCTGTATGTGGGCAAGGCCCGGGACCTCAAGGCTCGGGTCTCTAGCTACTTCCGGGGCCAGGGACTGACCAGTAAAACCCTCGCCATGGTCCAGCGCATCGCCCGGGTAGAAACCACGGTCACGGGCAGCGAGATCGAAGCCCTGCTGCTCGAGCAGAGCCTGATCAAGGCCGAGCGCCCGCCCTTTAACATCCTGCTCCGGGACGATAAGTCCTATCCCATGATCGCCCTGACGGAGCACAGGGACTTTCCTCGCCTGCGCGTCTTTCGGGGCCGCCGAGAGGGGAAGGGGAAAACGCTCTTCGGGCCCTTTCCCTCGGCCGGGGCCGTGCGGGAAACGCTCACGGTCCTTCAGAAGCTGTTCCGCCTCCGCAGCTGCACGGACAGCAACTTCGCGAATCGCAGCCGGCCCTGCCTCCAGTACCAAATCGGGCGCTGTAGCGGCCCTTGCGTGGGGCTCATCGATGAGGACAGCTATCAGGCCGATCTCCGCCATGCGCTCCTATTTCTCGAGGGACGCTCCGACGCGGTCACCGCCGAGCTTGAAGCGGCTATGGCGAGCGCTGCCGAGGCCCTGGCCTTCGAGGAAGCCGCCCGCCTTCGGGACCAGATCAGCAAGCTTCGGCGCATTCAGCAGCAGCAGCATGTGGTCACGGAAGGGGGGGATGCGGACGTTTTCTCCCTCCTCGAGGAGGGTGGGCTGACCTGCATCGTGCGCCTAGGGGTGCGCCGGGGCCAGGTGCTGGCCACGGAGCACTGGTGGCCCGACAACGCCCTAGGGCTGGCACCGGAAGCCCTCTTGGGCGAATTCCTGGCCCAGTACTACTTTGGCGAGGATGGATCAGGCACGGGGGATCGACCCCGGGAAGTGCTGACCTCCCACGCCCTCCCGGACGCGACGATCCTCGCCGAAGCCCTTTCCCAGGCCTTTACCTACCGGGTCCGCCTCTCCCACCAGGTTCGGGGCCAGCGCGCGAGCTGGCTGCGCTTGGCGGAGGTGAACGGCCAGGCTCAGCTGACCCAGCGCCTCGAGGCTCGGGGCCACGGCGCCGATCGCCTGGCTGCCCTCACGAAAGCCCTAGGGCGCAGCGCAGCGCCGGAGCGCATGGAGTGCTTTGATATTTCCCACACGGGCGGGGAGGGGACCGTCGCCTCCTGCGTGGTGTTTGAGGGCGGTCAGCCCAAGAAGAGCGACTATCGACGCTTTAATATCGAGGGCATTACCCCGGGGGACGACTACGCCGCCATGCATCAGGCGCTGGAGCGCCGTTACGCTCGGGTGAAGCGGGGGGAGGCGCCCGTGCCCGATTTGCTGATCATCGATGGTGGCCCGGGGCAGCTCACCCAGGCTCGGGAGGTCCTTGAAGCCCTTGAACTCACCAGCATCAACTTACTGGGGATTGCCAAGGGGGTCACCCGGAAGGCCGGGCTCGAACAGGTTATCGACGGGGCCACGGGGCGCGTCCTGCCCCTGGCCCCCTCCGACCGGGCCCTCCACCTGCTGCAGCATATTCGAGACGAGGCGCATCGCTTCGCCATCACGGGGCATCGGCAACGGCGGGGTAAGCAGCGCACCCAATCCTCCCTAGAGGGGATCGAAGGAATCGGACCGAAGCGCCGACGGGCGCTCCTCGCTCATTTTGGTGGCCTGAAGGGAGTGCGAAACGCCAGCGTCGATGATCTGCGCCGGGTGCCGGGCATCAATGCCGCCCTGGCCCAGAGCCTCTACCAAGCGCTGCACGGCGCCTAAGCGGTCCTCCGGGGCTGCCCCCGGGGAAGCGGGGGAGTACACTGGCGCCACCGCGACACCGCAAGAGAGCCGCCATGAATTTGCCCAACCTCCTCACCCTCGTGAGGATTGCGCTCATTCCCGTGCTGGTCCTGCTGATCATGCTTCCTGGAGCCTGGACCTACGAGGCCAGCGCCGCGGTGTTTCTGCTGGCGAGCCTCACGGATTGGCTTGACGGCTATCTCGCGCGGCGTCTAAAGCTGCAGACGGCCCTCGGCGCCTTTCTGGATCCGGTGGCGGACAAGCTCATCGTCGTCACCGTGCTGGTCATGCTGACGGGGCGCTATGGCGATCTCTGGTTTTCCCTCGCTGCGGCGGTGATCGTCGGCCGGGAAATCATGATCTCTGCGCTGCGGGAGTGGATGGCAGAGATGCAACGCCGGGGCGTGGTGGCCGTGGCCTGGCTGGGCAAGGCAAAAACCACCGCGCAGATGATCGCGATCCTGGTGCTTCTGTACACGCCGGAGACTGCCACGGGCTGGCAGCCGGCCTTGGGTTTTGCGCTTCTGCTCCTGGCAGCGGTCCTGACCCTGGCCTCCATGGTGAGCTACCTGCGGGCGGCCTGGCCTACGCTGC
>JAYOYG010000021.1:26966-28628 GCA_038153445.1 Pseudomonadales bacterium | reverse complement strand
CTTTCAAGGGCGAGACGAAGACCCACTTGATCTCCATAAAACCGCTTGGCTGCCATCCCATCCTTGGTCTGAACCACCACATGATCAACAGCGGTAATAGGATGAGCCCCCCGGGGCGCTCCGAACTCGAGGCGGCCGCCCTCATCATGCTGAATCGCAAAGGAAAAAATGCCCCTCGCGCTGCTCGCGGGCCAGAAAAGGCTTCGCCAACTCCGGCGACGGCCGGTGCGCTCATCAATGCCCTCTCCCGGGGCCGGATCGGAAACAGGAAGCCCCGCAGCCCTAGCCTGCTCGAGAAAAGGCGCCGTATCCTCCACCCCGAATACCAATCCTGCCAGCGCGCCTTCCCGATCCCCTAGGGCTCGTTGAACCTGCTGAGCTCCAGGCCCCTCGTCGTCGACCGCAAGCAACTCAAGGTAGGTGTTGTTGAGCAAAAATAGGCTGTTAGCTGTCCCGTAGCTGGGATGCCTGCCCTGCCAACTTGGCGCCCTGCCGAGGAGGCACGCGTAGTTTTCCGTAGCGCTTTCGAGATCCGCCACGGCAATGATGATGTGATCAACGCGAGTCATGGGGTCGCTCCCTCTCAATCTGCGAACGAACGGGTCATGCGAGAAGTCGCTTCCCAATGTTGAGGAGATGAATCTGGCTCGTGCCCTCGTAGATGCGGGCGGCTCGCACGTCCCGGAAGAATCGCTCGATACCCCGATACTTGGTGTAGCCCCGGCCACCGAAGATTTGCACCACGCGATCGGCGACGCGGAAGCACATCTCCGTCGAGAGGTATTTGCATAGCGACACGTCCATGGTGACGTCTTCCCCCCGATCCCGCTTCCGGGCCGTTTCAAGGATGAGCGCCCGGGCGCTTTCAATCTCCACCTTGCACTCCGCCAGCATGGCCTGAACCAGCTGATAGTCGCCGATGGGCTTACCGCCTTGCTGCCGCTCCCGGGCGTAGCGAATGCCTTCGTCCAGCAGACGAATCGCTGGGCCGGTGGAGAGGGCAGACAGATTAATGCGCTGCTTGTTGAGCGCCTTCATCACCGTGCGGAAGCCCTGGCCGGGGACGCCTCCGATGATGGCCTCTTCCGAGACCTTGCAGTCCTTCAGGAACACCTCACCGATGGGCGCCCCCTCCTGCCCCATCTTGGGGGTGGAGCCGCTGGTGGTCAGGCCAGGGTGCCCCCGCTCAATCAGGAAGGCCGTAATGCCGCTGCCTCCCCGGTCCCGGTCGTCCGTGCGGGCGAGCACGGTGAAGAGATCGGCCATGGGCGCGAGGGTGATGTAGTGCTTATGGCCGTTGAGTACGTAGTGTCCGTCCCCCGTGGCCACGGCACGGGTTTTCAAGGCCGTAGCATCAGATCCCGCGTCCGGTTCCGTGAGGGCCAGGCAGCCGATCAGCTCGCCGGACGCCAGGCGCGGCAGATAGCGTTCCTTCTGCGCCTCCGTGCCGTCGCGGACTAAACACTCAGATCCGATGCCCGCGTTCTGCGCCCCCACCACCCGGTAGGCCACGGAGCACTGGGTCAGCTCGATAAAGGCGAGGGCAAGCTCCTCACTTGTCAGACCGCTACCGCCGTAGGCTTCGGGGATACTCCAACCAAAGGTGCCCAGTTCCCGCATGGCGGCGATGGCCTCCTCGGGCACCGCATCTTCCGCCTCCAC
>JAYOYG010000021.1:0-26866 GCA_038153445.1 Pseudomonadales bacterium | reverse complement strand
CCTCCTCGGCCTCTATTTCATCCTTCCGGGCCTAAGCAAGATCCCTGGCTGGGACGGCACCGCTGCCTTGATGGCAGAAAAGGGCATGGTGCTGGTGACCCCCTTTCTCCTGCTCACCATCGCGCTGCAGGTCGGCGGCGGTGTCGCCCTCGCCCTTGGCTATCGCACAAAGCTCATCGCTTTCCTGCTGGCAGGGCTCACCTTGGTGATCTCCGTGGTGATTCATAACTTCTGGGCCCTGCCCCCGGGGGAACTACAAACGGCCCACGAAATGCAGAACTTCGTGAAGAACATGGCCATCATGGCTGGGCTCTTGGGCTTTGCCGGGCACGGCGGAGGTCCCTGGAGCCTCGACCATCGGACCGAGGCCTCGCATGAGGAGCAGGCCCTGCGGTAAAGCGCACCTGCCGCCGAGCGTAAGGGGGCCTTTCCCAGCCAACCGCTGATCTCGTGACGCGGACGGCCCTCCCATAGTCCTGGGCGTCTGTTCGCCTCCGTCGCTAGGCTCCCTCCGACACGATTTGTCGCGAGGGAGCTTGAGCAAATGAAATACCTCGTTATCGCCGATTTCCGCTGTAAGCCCGGTATGGCGCGGCGCATGGCCGAGCGCTTCGAAGAAGCGCTCCCGGTTACTCGCAGTTTTCAAGGCTGTCGCTCCGTAGCCGTTTACTACGAGGAGCGCACTCAGACTTTCACCCTTCTAGAAGACTGGGATTCGCTCGAAGAATACGAAGCCTACCTCTCCTTTCGAGAAGACACGGGTATTCAGACGCAGCTGGATCCCCTTCTCGACGGGGGATGGGCCGAGGTGAAGGCCAGCGTAAAGCGGCTAGGAAAGATTCAGCCCCTCTGAGGGACGGGGCGAACCGGGAGCCAAGCTTCCTAAAAGCTAAAGCGCCGGTAACAAAACGCACCGCCGGTCCCCCCGCTGGCCCGCCCTCCTTCCAGTGTTCGCAGCCCTAACGCTTTGCTCTTCCCTCCGACGATGGGAGAGCACGGTCATGATGAAACGCTTAATTGGAACCGCGGGCGCGCTACTTCTTGCTGCCCAGGGCGCCTTTGCCGATCACCACCTACCCCAGGTTCAAGCCCTGGAAACCTACGCCTGCAATTTTGCAAAGGGTAAGGATCTTGATGATTTTCTTGCGGTTGCGGAGAAATGGGACCGCTTTGCGGACGAGGGCTTCAGTGAGCCTTACGAAGGGTTTGTCCTGACCCCCTTCTATTTTAATGCGGACACCAATGCCGACGTGTACTGGGTGGGCGTATCCCCAAGCTTTGCTGCCCAGGGCACCACGGCTGACGAATGGATGGCAAAGGGCTCCGCCCTACAAAAAGCCTTCGACCAGGTCGCCCCCTGCCAATCCCACAGCCAAATGGCGTCCATTTCGGTGCGCGATATCAATCGCAGCACCGGCGTAGTGGACTTCAGCGCCTGCTCCCTAAAGCCCGGCGCCACTCCGGAAGCGATCAGTGCCGCCGATCAGAAAATGGTGGAATTTCTTGAGAAGGTAGGGTCGACCACGGCGATTTATCGCTGGTATCCGGTTCAGGGCACTGCGAACGCGCCCATCGACTTTCTCCAAGTGAATGCAGACGGCTCGAACGGCGAAGCGGGAACTAATAAGGATAAGTTTCTGAAGGGCGGCGGCATCGCTGTGCAACGAGCGCTCTACGGCGACCTTATGACCTGCCGAAATGGTCCCTCTGCTCATTTCCAATCCGTTGGTGGCTCGGACTGATCCGACCATCCCCTTTTAGAGAGAGATATTGATTATGCGAGCATTTACCCTTGCCCTCGGGCTTCTCCTTTGCGCGGGTCAGGCCAGCGCGGCCAACGCCTATAAGTTCTACGACGTCGACGTGGAGAACGCCCCCGCCGTCCTAGCGGCGACGGACGCCTTCATGAATTCCGAGACCGGAAAGCGCTTCAAAGGCGCGCTCCACCTAAACACCTATCTCGCCAATGGCGCGAGCCCCGCAACCCACGCCTTTGTCATGCTTATGCCGAGCATGGCCGCCATCACGGCTTGGGAGGCGGAAATGGCCGCAAGCAACGATGGGGCGAGCTTCTTCTCCAGCCTCCGCGCTAACGGAGAGGCCACGGGGGAATCCATGGGCGCCATGCTTAAGGCCTGGGGAGACACGGCCGATGATGATCGGGTTTGGATGGTGACGCGTTTCTACACCACCAACCCCCTTGCGGTACTGGCAGCCCAGGAGAAGCTGATGGCAAGCCCAGAGATGAAGAACGCGCCAGGGCAAGTCCATCTCAATAGCGTCGCGGTGGGCAACCGGAGTGGCGCTAACAACAGCTTTGCCACTCATATGTTTGCCGTAGGCTACAAAAGCGTCGAGGAGATGGAAGACTGGACGCAAAAAATCAATGCATCACCAGCCTGGGCTGAGTACCTGACCAGCCTGCGAGACGTGGTGACCTGGCATGGCACCGATCTTCTGGTCATCTCCAGGCTTTATGATCAAGGCATGTCGATCTCGGACTTCGCGGACTAATCCTTTCCCGCAAGCGAAGAGCCGCGGACCGAGCCCTCGGTCCGCGGCTTTTTTTGGGCTTACGGTCGGCCCCGGGGACAGGCGCCGTGCGCCGCGCTAGGCTGTAGGCTTTCCAGCTAGGGCCCGAGCATGATCAATCCCAATCCTCGCGGGGACTATCCGCGGCCCCAGCTTCGGCGTGCTCAATGGCGATGCCTTAACGGCCCTTGGCTAATCCGCGCCGATGAGACCGGCGAAGGTCTCAAGCAACGCTGGCATCAGGAGGGTTTGGGCGCTGAAGCCCAAACCATCATGGTCCCCTTTACGCCGCAGGCCCCTGCCTCCCAGGCGGAAGCTCTCCGTCACGTCGCCTGCCTATGGTACGAACGAGCGTTCGATGCGCCTTCCTGGAGCGGACCGGTCATGCTCCACTTCGGCGCCGCAGACCATTGGACGCGGGTTTTTCTAAATGGGCAGGAGATCGGACAGCACCGGGGAGGCTACGCGCCCTTTTCCTTCGAAATCTCCCACGCCCTCAGGCCCGGAAGTAATCGCCTGACCGTGCGCGTCGAGGACTCCCCCTCCTGGAGTCAACCCAGGGGTAAGCAGGCGGGCACCACACGCTGGCCCATTGACTACGATCCCATCACCGGGCTTTGGCAAACGGTCTGGCTCGAGCCCGTGCCCGCCTCGTCCCTGAGCTGGCTTTACCCTCGCTTTTCCCTTGAGGATCGCACCCTGGTCGTCACGGCGGGCTTTTCCCGGCCCGTCACGGGGAAGCTTTCCCTGTCCCTTCATCGGGAGGGTGCGGTCATCGCCCAGGCCTCCGTCGAGGTTGAGGACCGCTCCGAAGCTCGGCTTTCCTTCATCCTCGAGGACGCAGCGCTTTGGCATCCCGATCACCCCTGGCTCTACGACCTCACTGCGACCCTCGAAGACCCCCTTGAGGGGACCCTTGACCGGGTAGAAAGCTACCTCGGGCTTCGGGAAATCACCTGGGATGAGGCGGGGCTTCGCCTTAACGGAGAGCCGCTCTACCTCCGGGGTGTTCTCGATCAAGGCTATTTCCCGGAGGGGTGGTACACGGCCCCCAGCGACGACGCCCTGCGCCGGGATGTGGAGCTCACCCTTGCCCTAGGCTTCAATTGCGCAAGGAAGCATCAGAAAGCTGAAGATCCGCGCTATCTCTATTGGGCTGATCGCCTCGGCCTGCTGGTTTGGGCCGAAATGCCCTCGGGGAGAATCTTCTCCACCGACCTTGTAGAAACGCTCACGCAGGAGTGGATGACCCTAATCCGCAGGGATCGAGCCCATCCTTCGATCATCACCTGGGTGCCCTTCAATGAATCCTGGGGGGTTTGGCACCAGGGGAGCCGTCCCGAGCAGCGGGCCTGGGTGGATAGCCTCTATCACCTAACGAAGGCGCTCGACCCTTCCCGCCCTGTGGTGGGCAACGACGGCTGGGAGTACTCCTCGGGGGATCTTTGGACCTTACATCTTTACGAGGAGGAGCGCCCCCTCGAGGAACGGCTAGCCGCGCTTCGACGGGATCCGGAGACCGCGGTGACGAACAGCTGGGGCGGCACTCCGGGGCGGGAACGCCGGGGCGCGCTGCCCGGCGCTGACGTTTCGGGCCTCCCCATGCTCCTTACGGAATGCGGAGGGATCGGCTTTGGCGACAGCGGCGAAGATCGCTTTGCCTACGGAGACTTTCCGGAAACGGAAGCGGAGCTTCTGCGACAAATCCAAGGCACGCTCGAAAAAATCTCCTCAAGCCCCTCCCTCGCGGGCTACGTATGGACCCAGCTCACGGACGTCCAGCAGGAAGTCAACGGGCTCCTGTACTTCGACCGCAGGCCGAAGCTGCCCCTTCCGACCCTCCGCGCCTGCTTTTCCGGCGAGGAGCCCAGCGCCTAGCGCAGCGCCGGGCGACGAAGCGCGGGCTCTAACCCCGCCCCCATGAGGTCGATGAAGTTATCGGCGAAGAACGCGTCCTGGGCCGCCGGAGCTAATCCCTCCACCGCCTCCCCAAAGCGCTTCAAGGGATTACGCCCGCCCTCGACGTGGGGATAGTCCGTGGAGAAGAGGCACATCTCCTCCCCGGCGTTCTCGATGATCCACCCCGTGTCTTCGTGGGGGTACGGCGTGACCCGAAGCTGTCGCCGCGCGATCTCTGAGGGCTTCGCGGAGAGCTTTTGGAGGCGCTCTTCATTTTTCACAAAGGCGTGGGCAGCGGAGTCGAGGTTCCGCAGCCAGCCCGGCAGCCAGGACGCCCCCAATTCCACAGCGCCCCACTTGAGGTTCGGGAAACGATCGAAAACCCCATCGATAATCAGCGCCGCCAGCGTTTGCTGAACCGATGTCGAAATGGGCAGATAGGTCAGGGACGTAAAATTCGCATCCCCCCCGTGGAAATCGGGCACCGGAGGCAACCCGTTCACCTTGTAGGTCAGATTGACCTTCTCCTCGCCCCCCACGTGGAACACGATGGGCAAGCCCGCTTCCTGAGCCAGGGCCCACACGGGGAACAATCCAATATGGCTAGGGCTGTGATTCTGCGGGCACCAGGAGGGCACCATGAGCGCCTTAGCCCCCATTTCGATGGCCGCCCGAGCCGTTTTTTCCGCCTCCCCAAAGTCTTCCAGAGGCACGTAGGCCGTGGCCAGGAGACGGCGATCGACGGAGCAGAAATCCGTCATCATGCGGTTATGGGCCGTGGCCGCGCCGTAGCACAGCGCCTTATCCCCGCTCTGATCAAACCCGAAATTACCCAAACAGAAAGTGGTGAAGACGAGCTGACTCGCAACGCCGATGTGATCCACCGCGGCGGGGCGATCGGCCTGGAGGAAGGCGCCGTGCGCGTCGTAGTTCTTTCGGAGCATGATTTGCTCCCCCGCGCTGGCACGGAAGGCGGCGTCTTCCTGCCGCTTCCGCGCCTCTTCCACCGCCTGCCGATTCCCCACCTGCACCCCGACGTTGGGGTGCTCCAGAAAGCGTCGAAGCAAATCCCTTTCAAAGTAGGGGTTTAGGCAGTCCGACAGCTCCATGAGATGGCTGTCGGCATCGTGAACCAAACGATTTTCAATATAGGCCATGGCCCCGGTCTCCCCTTTTTTTCTTCGACCATACACCGGAGCCCGGGGAAAGCTCTAGGGATCGATAAAGCTCGCCAGATCCTCGCGGAACTTCGCCGCCGATGCGGGATGGAGATACATCATGTGCCCCGCCTCGTAGTAGGCAACGGTGAGGTTCTCCCGCTGGGCCGGTGGAATATCGAGGTGATCGAGCACGTAGTGAAGCGCGCCATAAGGCGTGGCCAGATCAAAGTAGCCCTGCTGCACGAGCAGGCGCATCTTGGGGTTCTGGGTCATGGTCCAGGCCAGATCGATGGCCGTATTGGGGACGGGCACGGTGCCGAGACCCGGCGTTTTGTGACGCCGGTCCCAGCGGCCATAGACCGGCGCCGAGCTCACATAGGTGCGATCCGTTTTCACCCCCAGCTCTTCCCGGTAGTAATCATTGAAGGTGGCCATAAAGGCCGGACCCACGGCGGGGAAGAAGGGGTCGTAGCGGAAGGTCTCGGCGATGTGGTTGATGGCGTCGCCCAGGAATCGGGAATCAATGCGCCCCACCACCTTGCGCTCGTCCCGCAGCAGCGCCTTTGTGAACTGCGCCTCATTCATGCGCAAATTAGCGCGATCCCAATAGTCCGCGGGAATGCCCGTGAAGCGCTCGAGCCCGGCCAGGGCCGCAGCGCGCTCCCCGCTCGTTGCGCTGTGGCCCTTGCGCAGCACCGGAGCATAGACCTCGCTCACGAAACGCTCCGCCTCCGCCAGGAAATCCCCAAGCGCCTCCGGGCGATCGACCACCTTTCCGTGGTACCAAGCCGTCGCCGCGAAGGTCGTAAAGCTGTTGGTGTCGGCCAGATCGTTCGCGGCGCCATTGTTGGCGGCGATGAAGTCCATGTAGGGCGATACGAGAATCACGCCGTTTAAGGCAATGCTATGGCGGGATAGCAGCTCATAGGCGACGCCTCCGGAGCGAATACCGCCGTAGCTCTCCCCAAGCAGATACTTCGGAGACTGCCAGCGCCCTTCCGCAGAGATGTAGCGAGCGATGAACTTCGAAACCGATTCGATGTCCTGATCGACGCCCCAGAAATCCTCGCCCTTGCCCTTCCCGACGGCGCGGGAGAACCCCGTGCCCACGGGATCGATCATGACCAAATCGGCCTTATCGAGCACGGAGTATTCGTTATTTACCCGGCGGAAGGGGCCTTCCGTGGAAAATTCCCGATCCT
Source organism: Pseudomonadales bacterium (assembly GCA_038153445.1). GTDB lineage: Bacteria > Pseudomonadota > Gammaproteobacteria > Pseudomonadales > Azotimanducaceae > Salivita. The sequence goes on along the minus strand of JAYOYG010000021.1, from coordinate 20,073 downwards.
GCACCACGGTGCGCTGGGGACCCAGAATGCCCATGTGCAACCACATGGATGCGGATCCGGGCCCGCCGTTGTAGGCAAAGAGAATCGGACGCGTGCGCCGATCCCCATCCTTCTTCACGTAGGCCGTGTAACCGAAATGGGCGATCACTTCGCCCTCATCGTCCTTCATCGCCAGGGTGCCAGCGGTCGCGCGGTACTCAATGGTTTTGCCATCGATACGCACCTTGCCCTCGCTCTCTGCGTGGAGCAGCTCAGGGATCGCATCCTCGGCCTTATCACTGTCATCGCCATGGCTATCGGCGAAGGCGCTCTGGGGCACGGCCCAGGGGAGCAACGCGAGCAGTAGGGTGGCAAGCATCGGGCGGGACATGGCGATCTCCTTTGCGGGCAGGCTTGAGCGAAAAAGTGTCAACCATCTCCGCTCCCGGTGCCAGACCCTAGCCCCTTAAGAGGCCTTGCCCTCCCCCGGCAAGGGCCGTAGCGTCAGCTGCTCCGAAGCCTGAAGGAATACGCCCTCCATGCGCCCCACTTCCCGGGAATACCCCACCTTCGTCACCCACCTCGAGTGCTCCCTCACGGGAGAGCGGTACGAAGCAGGCCAGGTCCATGGCCTTTCGAAGGCCGGGCGCCCCCTCCTCGTCCGCTACGACCTAGACGCCCTCGGTCGCCAGCTTCAAAAGGAGGACCTCGCCCCCCGGGACGGCGGGTTCTGGCGTTACCGGGAATTTCTCCCGGTCACCCAAAGCCAAAACGTGGTCGCCCTGGGAGAGGTCATGACGCCGCTTGTTCCCCTCTCGAAGCTGGGAGAAGCGCTGGGCGGCAGCGCAGATTCATTGATAGTGAAAGACGAAGGCCGGCTTCCCACGGGCTCCTTCAAGGCCCGGGGGCTTGCCCTGGCCGTGGCCATGGCGAAGGAGCTTGGGCTCAGTCATCTCGCGATGCCCACGAACGGCAATGCGGGGGCAGCCATGGCGGCCTACGCGAGCCGAGCGGGGCTCCGCACCACCATCTTTTGCCCCGAGGACACCCCGGAGGTAAATGTGTCTGAGATCGCCCTTCAGGGGGCGGAGGTCTATCGCGTCAACGGGCTGATCAACGACTGCGGCAAGCTCGTAGGAGACGGCAAGGAGGCGGCCGGCTGGTTCGACGTGTCGACCCTTAAGGAGCCCTATCGTATCGAGGGCAAGAAGACGATGGGGCTAGAGCTCGCAGAGCAGTTCGGCTGGGCGCTCCCCGATGTCATTTTCTATCCTACGGGCGGAGGCACGGGCCTCATCGGGATGTGGAAGGCCTTCGAGGAGCTCGAGGCCATCGGCTGGATCGGGGCGAAGCGCCCCCGCATGGTCGCCGTGCAGGCCGAGGGCTGCGCGCCCATCGTGAAGGCCTTCGAAGACGGCGTGGAACACGCGCCCCTCTGGGAGAACGCCCATACCGCCGCCGCCGGCATTCGCGTTCCCGTGGCCGTCGGAGACTTTCTAATATTGCGCGCCGTGCGAGACAGCAATGGCTTTGCTATTGCCGTTTCCGACGAAGCCATCTTCGACGCGCAGGCACGGGTGGCTAACGAAGAAGGATTACTGCTCTGCCCCGAGGGCGCCGCCACCTTCGCCGCCTACGAACAGGCGCTGGCCGCGGGGCAGGTCTCCCCGTCGGAGCGCGCCGTTCTCTTCAACTGTGCCACAGGGCTGAAATACCCCATGCCCCCCGTGCATCGCGCGCTGGATCGGCACCAACCCATCGACTACGCCGCCTTTACCTAGGGCGCTTGGGAGACCGCTATGACGTCATGGATGAAACCGGGCCATCAGGCCGTGATCACCGGCGGGGCCAGCGGCATTGGCCTCGCTACTGCGCGGCGCCTACGCGCCGCAGGCCTAGACCTGCTGCTCGCCGATCTTAAGGAAGACGCTCTCGCAGAGGCCCAAGCAGCCCTAAGCGCCGAGGCGGGCGCCGGGGTGGTGCGCATTCAACCCTGTGACGTGTCCAAGGAAGGGGACGTGGACGCCCTTCAGGAAGCAGCCTTCGCCCACGGCCCCGTTCACTGCCTCATGAATAACGCCGGTGCGGGCATTCGAACCCCCAGCCCCTGGGCGGACCTCGCGGCTTGGAAACGGCAGCTTGAGATCAACCTTTGGGGCGTCATTCATTGCTGCCACGCCTTCCTGCCCGCCATGCTCGAAGGCGGCGCGCCGGGGGTCGTCATTAACACGGGGTCCAAGCAGGGGATCACCAATCCCCCGGGCAATGGGGCTTACAACCTCAGCAAGGCGGGGGTGAAGAGCTATACGGAGAGCCTCGCTCACGCCCTTCGCCAGGAAGAGAACTGTGCGCTCACGGCGCACCTCTTGATTCCCGGTTTCACCTACACGGGCATGATTGCGCGCTTTATTCCCGAGAAACCGCCGGGGGCCTGGACCGCGGAGCAGGTCGCGGACTTTCTCCTCGAACGCCTCGCCGCCGGGGATTTCTACGTGCTGTGCCCCGATAACGAAACGCCCCGGGATCTCGATGTGAAACGCATGGCCTGGAATCTGGGGGATATCACGGAGAACCGCAGCGCCCTTTCCCGCTGGGATCCGGCCTTCGAAGACGCGTTCAAGGCGTTCATGGATAAGGCCTGAGGCTTGGACGAAAGGCGCTCGGCTCCCTAGGTCGCCGGCGCTTTCGTAAGCCTTCCTTTCCGGAAATATAATCGGCGCTTTTGCTCCAGACCGTTCGTACATCCTCCTCCGAGCCCCCCTTGCCCATCCCTGCCATTCCCTGGCTAAAACGGTTTCCTCCACTCTTTAGAAGCCGAACCTACGGGGATTCGCTATGAGAACACTCATCGCAGCTGCATCTTTCGCCCTTCTGAGCCTTTCCGCTCAGGCAGACCATCACGAAACCGCCTCAGCCAGAGCGGAGGTTTACGAATGCGGCCTTAGAGAGGGGCACAGTCTCCGGGAAGTTCTCGACTTTGCCCGAGGCGACTTTGCCGCCTGGGCCGATAGGGAGCAGCTAGCCGGCATGACTTTCCTTTGGGAACCGGTTGCCGTGGCGCCGCCTTTCGATAGCGCCGATCTCCGCTGGGTGAATTACCACCCAACCTGGACGGACTACATGAAGGCGAATAGTGCATGGCGATCTGAAGGCGCAGCAGAATTACAAGCTCGCCTCTTCGCCATGGTGGACTGCAAACTGCCCGCCTTCGCCAACGCAACAATCGTCAACCCAAGCACTGAAAGGACCGAAGAGAAGCTCATCATGTTGGGAAAGTGCAGCTTCAAACCGGACACCCGGCTCAGTTTTGGTCAGCTCGCAACCCTAATCGAGGAGCGCAACTGGGAGGCTCTGACGAAAGGCGACCTGCTTGAAGGCCTCTGGCGCACGGGCATCGGCATTGAGGGGGAGACTTGGGACTTCCTTCAAATGACAGCGGGCAGCAACGCCACCATGGCGGAATTTCTTGACGGCTGGATGGGCAAGGGCATGCCCCGCGGCCCCCAGGCCCAGCAAGCACTGCCCTTCCGATGCGAAGCCGATTTCCATCGCTCCCACACGGTACGACAAGCCAGCAACTAAAAACCTAGGGCGCCCCCTCCTCGGGGCGCCCGACCACCAAACCTTACTCACTTCGTAAGTTACTCTTCAAAACCCAACCGTTCATCACGCCCCGGAGCGCTTCCTCCCAGGCCCCATGGGCTGCTCCTTCGAGGGTTCTTAGGCTCCCAAGACACCAATTGAGGGAGAACGCGCGATGAAATTTCTGTGTTACTACAAAATCCTACCCGGCAAAGGCGCCGATACGCGGGCGCAGTGGACGGGAACGGAGGAAAACTGGTTCGGCACGACCATGCTCGCCCGCTATCACGCAGCAGACGGCCAGCATGGCGTCGTCATTGTTGAGGCCGACGATGTGAGCGCCTTGTCGGCGTGGGCTATGCAGTGGGACAGCAACATTATCGTCGACATCCATCCTTGCTCCGAGGATGACGGTGCCCTCGCGGCCATTCAAATGGGTGAGGCGTAAGGCGATGCTCATTCAAGCGATGGTGCAAACCCCAATCCCGGGACAGCTAGACCGCTTTAACCGGTTTCTACAGATGAATATGGCCCTCGCCGCTGCTCATGGCGTGGGGACCTCCCTAAAGGTGTCCTCCTTTGGCACCGCAGGCATCGAAATCTACCTGATGCAGCAGTTCGCCAACTGGGAGGAATACGGGGAAAAGACCGATGCGATGCGTGGGGATCCCGCATGGCGGCAGATTATGGACTTCGGCGGTGGCAACCAGCCCTTTGCCGAAAACATCGACTCCTTTTGCGCCAGCGCGATCCCCGAGCTCTCCAGCCAAGAGGGCTTCTCCGCGGGCCCCGTGCTCGCCACGGTTTGGGCTCCGCACCCAAAGCGCCTTGGCGCCACGCTAGAGGCCTTTGCCCGAGGCAAGGCGGTGCACGAACCCGAAGGCTGCAAGGTACGGGTTTTCCAAATCCTCGGCGGGCGTTTCTGCGGCCAGCTTCTCTACAACATGAGCTTCGAGAGCAATCAGGCCTTTGGTCGTTGCATGGCGGGGATTCAGGAGCCTCACGCCGCGCTCATGGCAGACATCGACCAAGATCCCGTGGCCAATATGACTGCCCAATTCAAAATGGATAACCCCGTCCTCGTGGGCTAGGGCTTTGCTGAGGAAAATGTCATGAACCTGACGAAACGACAGGAAGACAGCACCTGCACCCTGGCCGCGACGGAGGTGCGCGACGACGGCCTGACCATGCACTTCGAGAGCGAAATGCCCAACTACGGAACGGTTCGCTTCTCCTTGCGCATTCACTCCGGCGGCGAGCGGGGTTCGGGCGCCTGCGATGGCTCAGCCCGAGGCGCCCTTGAGGACGGAACGTACTTTTCCGCCGCTTTTCAGGGTCGCTGGGTGAGAGAAGGGACCTTGGTTGTCGCGCGTTACGTGGTCGAGGTTAGCAATGGAGATCTTAACTTTGACGTACTCACCATGAACGGCACGGGCAAATCCGCGGTGGTACAGCACTTCGCCCTAAACTGACGCCTCAGCATCCTAACCTTTCCTGCCCCGAGAGCCGTTGCGCAGCTCTCGGGGCAGTCGTATGGTCAAGCCATAACCATAAGAAGATGCAGGGGAAAAACCATGAGCCAAGCCGCGCCACTCAGCGAAACCATTCTGTTAGATCCGCAGCAGTGTCCCCTGGAGGCCATTGACGTCTCCCACGGCTCCCTCTTTGAGAACGAGCGCTGGGCCCCGTTTTTCGCCCGGCTCCGCGCCGAAGACCCGGTCCACTTCACGGCCGATAGCGCCTTCGGGCCCTACTGGTCCATCACGCGCTTTGAGGACATCAAGGCCGTGGACATGAATCACCAAGCCTTTTCCTCGGACCCGGTGATCGTGATCGGCGATCCCCCGCCGGACTTCACCCTGCCCCAGTTCATCGCCATGGATCAGCCGCGCCACGATCACCAGCGCAAGGCGGTGCAGCCGGCAGTGGCGCCTCGGCAGCTGGCCAACCTAGAGCCGCTGATTCGCCAGCGAGTCTGCACAATTCTCGACGGCCTCCCCGTGGGGGAGCGCTTCGACTGGGTGCCGGCGGTCTCCATGGAGCTGACGACGCAGATGCTGGCCACGCTCTTCGATTTTCCCTTCGAGGATCGGCACCTCCTGCCCTTCTGGTCCGATGCCGCCACCTCCAGCCCGGAGCTCGTAGGGGCTTCAAACATGACCGACGAGGAGCGTAAGCGCATCCTCATGGAGTGCCTCGAGTACTTCCAAAAGCTATGGAACGACCGGCAGGGGGGCAACAACCTCGATTTCATCTCCATGATGGCCAATAGCCCGGCCTTCGCGAACATGCCGCCCCTGGAGTACCTCGGCAATCTCATCCTGCTCATCGTCGGCGGCAATGACACGACGCGGAATTCCATCTCCGGCGGCGTGTACGCCTTGAACCAATGGCCCGAGGAATACGAGAAGCTACGCCAGGATCCGAGCCTCATCCCAAACATGGTGGCGGAAGTGATTCGCTGGCAGACCCCCCTGGCTCACATGCGCCGCAACTGCGTAGCCGACACGCAGGTGGGCGACAAGCTGATCCGCGCCGGCGACAAGGTGGTGATGTGGTATGTGTCCGGCAACCGGGACGAATCGCAATTCGAGGACGCCGACCGGCTCATCATCGATCGGCCCAACGCCCGGAGCCACGTGTCCTTTGGCTACGGGATTCATCGCTGCATGGGGAACCGCCTTGGGGAAATGCAGCTACGCATTCTCTGGGAGGAGCTCCTGGCGCGCTTCCACCGCGTTGAAGTGGTGGAGGAACCCACGCGCATTTGCTCAAACTTCGTGAAGGGCTACGCCTCCATGCCCGTCGTCCTTCACCCGCACTGAGAGGACCATGAAGCTTTATACCTTCAGCGGCGCGCCGAACCCTCGGCGCGTCACCCTCTTCGCTGCAGAGAAGGGCATCGAACTCACCCTTGTGGAGGTCGATCTTCGCGGCGGAGAAACGCGGAGCGCTGCCTTTCGGACGAAGAATCCCAGCGGCAAGATCCCCGTGCTCGAGCTTGAAGACGGTACTTGCTTGGCGGAAAGCGTTGCCATCTGCCGCTATCTTGAAGCGCTGGTCCCGGAGCCGAATCTGTTCGGGACCACACCCCTCGAAACGGCGCAGATTGAAGCCGTTCACCGCCAGCTGGAGCTTGAGCTGTTCGCCCATATCGGTGCGGCCTGGGTGAACGGGCCCATCGTTGCGGCCGCGGGACTCGTCAAACCCATCGAGGCCCAGCGAGCCCGGGGGGAAGCCCTCGCCCACCAGTTCTACGACCGCCTCGAGGAGGCCCTCGCCAGGCAACCCTATATGGCCGGGGATCGCTTCACGATCGCGGACATCTCCGCCCTCTGCCTGATCGAGTTTGCCGGGGCCCTGGTCAAGCTCGCGCCGAAGCCCGAGCTTACGGCCATCGCCGCCTGGCATGAGCGGGTCGCCGCCCGACCGAGCGTTCAGGCGGAAAAGGGCTAGCGCACCACCTCATCGAGGTAGGTGTTCGGCAGGGGCTCGTCGTCAAGGGTGAAGTGCCACCACTCGGCGTAGTAGGGACGAAACCCCGCCGCCTCCATGAAGCCCTTCAGAAGCTGCCGATTCGCCTTGGCGACCGGACTCACGGAGGGGTTGTCGGTGTGGGAGCGCTCGTCGAAGAAATCCCAGGGCGTTCCCATAACCAGAGGCTCCCCGGTGGCGCCATCGACCAAGGTGAGATCCACCGTGCTGGCGCGGGAGTGGCCCGAGCGGTCGGCGATGTAGCCTTGCTCGATGAGCGTGCGACGCTCCACCTCGGGATAGTAGGTCGCCTTCGTGGGTTCGGGTTCGCTGCTGCCCACCCAGGCCACAAAATCATCCACGGCGCGCTGGGGCCGATAGCAGTCATACATCAGAAGCCCCAGCCCCTCCCCCTTGGCCAGGGCCTGGGCTTTCGCTAGGGCTTCCGCCGCTTGAGCCGTTAGAAGGCAGCGCGGCGCCTCATAGCCGGTCACGGGACGCCCGAGGAAATTCTCGCTGCCGGCATAACGCAGGTGTGTGCGCAGCCCTGGCACCAGCTCCGCAGCGTCCACTAGGACGACGGGATCAGAAAAGGCCTCTAGTGCGCAGGGACCGGGCGCCGAGACCGGATTGCAGCGCGCAACGGAGGGAAGGCGAACCACGTACTCACTGTCGAAGCGGGTGGAGGGGACGTAGTAGTCCGTGCTGATCGCCTGAGCACCACTGGCAAAGGCGGCTTCCCGACGTCGGGTATCGTTGCGCCGAGCTTCCTGCGTATCCGCATCGGCCCGGGTCCGCACCAGATAACCTTGGGCGACCAGGCGGCGGATACGATCACCCTCCGCGAGGGGGTCGTTGATCACCAAGATCGCGGCTCGGGGATCGGATTCGGGCAGGTGCATGAAGAGGGGACGGGGCTCCCCCGTATCGTAAAGGTCCCGCTTGGGCGCCCCTTCATCGAGAAGCAGCAACACCTGACCGCGACTTTCCGCCACCGTTGGCCAAGCGCCCGGGCCGACCACCCCGGGGCGAAGCAGCCGATCCCCGAGACCGGCCTCCAGCACCGCATCGAGGGCCTCAAAGGCCGCGCTGTCGAAGGGCGTTGGGGTGGGCAGGCGAGGGATGGGCTGATCCTTTGCGTTGAACATGATCAGCAGCGGCAAATGATCCCGGTGCGTATCACTCCACGCCCGGATCTGGGAAAGGCACTCGCGCAGGGGCGAGCAATGGCTGTTCATGTCCATGAGCTGCACGTGGCCCACGGGAAAGGTGCCGGACGCGGGATCGTAGAAAACATCGAGCTCGAGCACACGCAGGCCCAGATCGAGCTGTTCCGCCAAAGGGAGGTGCTCGTAGTCGAGGGCCTTCGCCGCGTCCTCGTTCAACCAGCCGAGCACCGTTGCCCAGCCCCAGCTTTGGGCCTGCTTGTAGCTGTTATGAGAACCCACGAACTGCAGCTGATTGAGGCGGAGCTCTGCCTCGGCCATCGCGACCGACGCCGCGAGTGCAAGGACAAGGGCGGCCAGCAGCCTCGAGCGCCCTACCACCGCAGCACGGCCTGGCTTGCGGGCCGGGCCCGAAAGGCCTCATCCCAAGCGCGCAGCGCGGGACGATCCCCAAGCACATCAGCCTCCACAAAGCGCACAAACTGCAGGGAGGCCGCCAGCGTGAAGTCGGCGAGCGCGAGCGTCTCCCCGGTCAGCCAGGGCCCGGCGGCGGTCAGCCCCGCCTCGAGGTAGTCGAGAGGGGCCTGCATGGCCGCGAGGCACTTCTCCGCCTGCTCCGGATTCTTCGGATAGCCCAGCGGCGAATTCACTGCGTGGCCAAAGGCCCCCATGGCGCCGGCGAGGCGCACATCAACGATACGCTCCACGTCCCGGGCGTGAGCCCGGGCCTCCGCCGTCGCCGCCTGGAAGTTGCCCTCAGGGAAAGCATCCTCAAAGTACTCAAGGATCGCCAGGGACTCCTTGATAAAGGTCCCGTCATCGAGCTCGAGCGTGGGTACGGTGCCAAAGGGGTTCCGCGCGAGGTGCTCCGGTTCCTTATGTCGACCCTTCACCGTGTTCACCACGATTTGCTCCACGGGCAAGGAGTTCCCGGCCAGCTCTCGCTCCTTGAGATAGAGCATGATTTTCGTCGGGTTGGGGGCCAGGGGCACCATGTAAAGTTTCATGCGTCGTCCTTAAGCAGATCCATGAATCGTTCGAGGGCCTCAAAGCGGGCCGGACCCAGGGGGCCGGCGCCATCAAGCCCCAGCTTCAAGGTGGTCACGCCCGCGGCTTCGTAGGCCTTGATGCGCGCCTTCACCTGCGCATCGGAGCCGAGGAGCTGGAAACCCGTGATCATTTCATCGGGCACGAGCGCCGCAGCGCCCTTGCGATCTCCGGCAAGCCAGCGGGCCTGAATGTCCCGGGCAACGGCTTCAAAGCCCGCGCGGTGGAAGGCCTCGCCGTAGAAGTTCGTGTCCCCCGAGCCCATGGCGCCCAGGGTGAAGGCCACCCCGGGGCGGCGCTCCGCCAGGAGTGCCTCAAGATCGTCCCCGAAGCTCACCCGGGCCGATACGCAGCGATCCAGCGTCCCCAGATCCCGTCCCGCCTCCCGGGCCCCAGCCTCTAGGTGATCGAAATGGGCCTCGGGATAATCGGGGGAAAAGGAGGTTCCGAGCCATCCCTCGGCCGACGCCCCCGTGTAGGCCAAGGCCTTTGGCCCCAGGGTGGCGAGATAGATCGGAATGGAAACCGGCGCATGATCAATGCGCAGTGCCTTGCCCTGCCCTCCGGGGCGGGGAAGGGTGAGCGTCTTCCCTTCGTAGACCACCTTCTCCCCGGCAAAAATCATGCGGCAGATCTCAACCGTTTCCCGAAGGCGCGTTAAGGCCGGATTAAAGGGCACGCCATGAAGTCCCTCCACGACCTGGGGCCCACTGGCGCCCAGGCCAAGGATGAAGCGGCCGCCGGTGAGATCGTGAAGGGTCAGCGCGGTCATGGCGGTCATGGCTGGCGTGCGCGCTGTGACCTGCATGATGCCCGTACCCAGCTGAATGCGTTCCGTGTGCGCCGCCAGATAGGCGAGCGGCGTAACCGCATCGCTCCACCAGGCCTCCGCGGCAAAGGCGGTTGCGACGCCCAAGCGCTCCGCAAGGGTGACCCAGTCCCGGAGCAGGGCAAGCTGCCCCGCCTCCACCCGCGGTATCTCAATGGCTACGCGCATGCCCCGCCTCCCTAGGCCTAGCGCTCGATGCGCACTTCCCCAACCACGTTATCGACGATCACGTGCGAGTCGAAATAGGTGAGCGTGGGGCGAACGCCGAAGCGGCTTTCCATCATGGGCCACCAATCGTCGTTGAACCACGCTTCCGCCTTCTCTCGGGACTCCCAGAGATAGACCCCGCCACCGCCCTCATCACCGTTGAGGTAGTACTTCATCAACAGCCCGTCGAGCCCAAGGTAGGTCGGCGTAGACGCCTTACCGCCGGTAATGGCGGCGTCCACGTCTCGTTTTTCCCCGGGGATCTGTACCAGCGTAATGACCATTGCTTTGCCCTCCTAAGGGCCGACCTAGTCAGCCAGAAATTCGCCCAGGGCGTTGAAGAAAGCCAGGCTTTCCTGCGCCTTCTCCGCCACCCAGGCCTCCTCCCAATAGCTGAGTTTGACGATCACCAGGTCATGCCGAGGCATCACGTAGATGTACTGGCCGAAGACGCCCTCGGCGCTATAGTCCCCCTGGGGAAAGAGCCACCACTGATGCTGGTAGCCCACCCGAACGCCGTCGTCATCAATCGCCCCTACCTGAAGAAAGGGCTTCGCGGGATCCGCCGTGGTCGCCTCATCCACCCAGGCCTCAGCGTGAATGCGCCGCCCGTCAGCCACACCGCCGTTCAGCATCATTTGCCCAAAGCGTCCAAAGTCCCGGAGTGTCATGAGATAGCCGCCCCCGGCCAGGGCCTCCCGGTCCTCCCCGGCGCTATCCATCGTCATGAGCAAATCCGACTCCATGCCCAGGGGTTCCCAGAGGGCCTCCCCAAGGAACTCGGTGAAGCGCTGCCCCGTCGCCCCCTCCAGCACCGACCCCAGCACCTGCGTATCGAAGGTGTTGTAGTTGAAAATCGTCCCCGGGGGTGCCGCACGATCGAGCGTGGCCGCAAAGTCTGAGAAGCGAAGCGCCTCGGTGAACCAGGTTTGGTAGATCCCCTCAGCAAAAAGGTTGGGCTCCTCAGAGTGGATGTCGTAGTCCTCGTTCATGTAGACGCCGGAAGACATCTGCATGAGATCGCGCACAGACGCCCCGTCATAGCCCGTGCCCTTTAACTTCGGCACGTAGGTGGTGACGGGAACATCGAGGGACGGCAGGGCGCCCTCGGCCAGCGCTAGGCCCAGCAGCGAGGAGGTCAGGGATTTTCCCACGGAAAAGGAAACGAAATGACTTTGCTCATTCGCGCCATTTCGATAGATCTCTTGAACAATCTTACCGTCCTTAAGGACCAGCAGCGCATTGGTGCGATTGTGCTCAAGGAAGTGAGCAAGGTCGTAAGAGGCGCCATCGAATTCATAGCGAAGGGCTGAGAGATCTACCGGAGCGCGCTCAAGCACCCAAGGCTTGGGTCCCGCCGGAACGCGCTCCGTGTGGAACAGGGTATGGAAGTTGCGGAAGGTCACCGCCGCCCCGATCCCGTTCTCAAAGGAGGCGACCCGCGCCTCCAAGAGCCCATCGTCCACCGCGGCCCGGGCCGGCCCCAATGCGACCAAAGCCGCGAACGCGAGGGCAAGGCGCCCCGCTAGGTAGCGCTTCTGCATCATCCTCTCCCCTTTCCCTTTTGGCCGATTGTCTTCCGGACCTCGGCCAAAAACCAGGGGCTAGGAAATGGCCACGCCATCCATCACTGCAAGACGCCCAATCAGCTCCTCCACCCGCGTGCTATAGCCCCACTCGTTGTCGTACCAACTGATCACCTTGACCATGCGCTTTTGCATGACCTGGGTGAGGCCCGCATCAAAGATGCTGGAGTGGCTATTACCAATAATGTCTGAGCTCACGATGGGCTCATCGCAGTAGGCGAGAATGTGCTTCATGGGGCCCTCCGCGGCCGCGCGCATGGCCGCGTTGATCTCCTCCACGGCCGTATCCCGCTCCACTTCCACGGTCAAATCCACCACGCTGCCGTCGGGGACGGGAACGCGCATGGCGAGGCCATCCAGCCGCCCCGCAAGCGCAGGAAGCACCTGCCCGATGGCCTTAGCGGCCCCCGTGGAGCTCGGAACGATGTTGGACGCCGCGTTGCGCGAACGTCGCTTGTCGCTGTGGGGGGCATCGATGAGGCGTTGATCAGAGGTATAGGCGTGCACCGTATTGAGAAGGCCCCGCTTGATACCCACCGTTTCGTGAAGCACCTTGGCCAGCGGTGCCGCGCAGTTGGTGGTGCAGCTGGCATTGGAAATGATCCGCGCCTCCGGGGTTACCACATGGTCGTTCACCCCCATGACAAGGGTAGCGTCCAGGGGATCCTTGCAGGGTACGGTCAGCACCACGCGCTTGGCCCCCGCCTCTAGATGCTGCTCCAGCGCCGAAAGGGATCGGAAAACCCCCGAGCTCTCTACCACGTAGTCCACCCCCAGGGCCTTCCAGGGCAGGCGGCTGGGGTCCCGCTCCTGGAGCACGGGAAACTGGTCCCCAGCGATGGTGATCCTTTCGCCCTCGACGGAGACCTCTCCCGGAAACACCCCGTGGATCGTGTCGTACTTAAAGGCGTAGGCGAGCTGATCGGCGCTCGCGAGGTCGTTCACGGCTACCACGTCGAAGTGATCTCGAAGCTTGGCAATACGAAGGATCGTTCGGCCGATGCGGCCGAATCCGTTAATGGCAATTTTCGGCTTTCCCATAGCGACGCCTCCCGAGCGGCTCTGAGCTATTCCTTAGACTGAGGGCGCTCCCCTCCTTTCCCCCCCCATCATTGCCGATCCTTCCCCAGAATGACAGCGCTGTCATTCGTTATTCAAGAATCTGTCACGCAAGCATCTCCGAAGCGTCATAAACCGCCGGCTTAATCGCGCCCGCTAATTTTCACTCTCCAGGGGACGCCTCCTATGCAACGCAGCAAGCTCAGCCTTTCCATCGCCCTTCTCGCCGGCACTTGCTCGGCCTGGGCCGCCGACAGCGCCGGTCCGGGCGCCGGCGCAGACGGCATGATCGAAGAGATTGTGGTGCTTGGCCAAGCCAAGACCTTCGCTAATACGGCGGTCACCGACTCCATGATGGCCCAGCAGGCCCCTATCACCAGCGTCACCGCGGTCATCGATAATCTCCCCGGCGTGAGCGTGCAGGAAGGGGATACCTTCGGCTTCGACGACTGGTCTACCACCATTTCCATCCGGGGCTTCCAAACGAGCCTTGCGGACCAGCAGATCGGCATGACCATCGACGGCATGCCCAATGGCAACTCGAACTACGGCGGCGGCGCCAAGGCCAACCGTTACATCGATACGGCAAACCTTGGGGGCGTGAACGTCTCCCAGGGGACAGCGGACATCGCCTCCCGTTCCAATGAGGCCCTTGGGGGCACGCTGGACTTTCTGACCTCCGATCCCCTTCTCGAAAGCGGCGTAACCCTTCAGGGCGCTGCCGGGGAATTCGACGCCCAGCGCCTCTATGCCCGCTATGACTCCGGCGTGATGCTGGGCGGGACCACCCGCGCCTGGGTGTCCGCCTCCCACCAGTCGGCCACGGATTGGGTGAACAGCGCAGCGGAGAACGAACGCGATCACCTAGCGGCCAAGTTTGTGACCGAGTTCGACCGCTGGAACCTAACCGGCTACCTCTCCTACGACGACACCCACGAAGACAACTATCAGCGCCTCTTCAGCCCGGACGAATTCGTCGAAAACGATAGCTGGGACCGGCTGACCGCTGAGTGGTCCGGCATCCCCTACATCGATCAGGTTTACCGCAAGGGCTGGTCTACGCTGCGCACCAACACCTTTGGTTACCTGAAGGCCGAAGGGGAAGTGGCCGAGGGGCTGAACGTAAGCGCCGGCGTCTACTTCCACCAAAACAAGGGCCGGGGCGATTGGGTGCCCCCCTATCTGATCAACGTTCGGGACGATCAAGGCGGTCCGGAATCGGAATTGGGCTCTGGCCCGCAGGTTGAAGGGGGCGGCCCGCTCGGCCTGATCTACTTCGTCGATGGCGCGGGCAATAGCCTCACCGCTGCTGAGGGCTGCGCGTCCTCCATCACCTTCCCCTACGGCGGTGCTGGGGCCGCTTACGACCCCGCCTGCTACCCCGCCGGGGCCATCGCGGTGCAGTCCTACCGCCACACTCACTACGAGAAGCAGCGCCTGGGCTTTACCGCTGACTTTGACTGGACCCGGGACTTCGAGGGCGTGGAAAACGTGCTTCGCGGCGGTATTTGGTACGAAGACACGGAACGGGACGAGTGGCGCGACTGGCACAAGATCACCGATACGCGGGTGGGCTACGAATTCAACAACGCCCCCTACTGGCGCCAGTACGATCGCACCTACCCTCAGGACACCTTTAAGTGGTACCTGGAGGACACGGTCACCTTCGGCGCGCTCGATGTCACCCTCGGTGCGAAGCAGTTCCTCGTGAACGTCGATCGGGAAGACAACTTCGCTGAAACCCCGAACGCCGGGGTGGATTCGGACTCCGACGTCCTGCTCTCCGGCGGCTTGCTCCTCCGCACCCCGATTGAAGGCCTCGAGGTCTTCGCCGGCTACGCCGAGAACTTTAAGGCCCTGGGCGATGAGATCCTTGAGCGCCCGAGCTCCGATCTCAGCAACATCTCTCCGGAAACGGCGGAAAACCTGGAGTTTGGTCTGCGCTATACGACGGACTGGGTGACCCTGTCCGCCGTGTACTACGACATCTCCTTCGAGAACCGGATTATCTTCCTCGACAACTCCGTGGCCACGGGGCCCAACTACCTGATCGGCACCAACGGCACCTACTTCAACGCCGGCGGCATTAATTCCGACGGCTTTGAACTTTCGGGCCTGATCGAGCCTATGGATAACCTGTCCCTTTACCTCGCCTACAGCCGGAACAACTCCGAATACGTGGGCACGGGGGACAGCGCCGTGGACGCGGCCGTTGGCATCACCCCGGGCAATGACGTGGTGAACATGCCCGACAGCCAGTATGTGGTCACCCTCGACTACGTGCGGGGCCCGGTGAATCTCGGGCTGTCCACTAAGTACACGGACCAGCGCGCGGTGAACTTCGCCAACACCTGGCAAGCCGATGACTACCTCCTGACCGACGCCTACCTCACGGTGAGCGGCGAAGGCCTGGGCGGCGCTCTGGAGCATGCAACGCTGGATCTGGTGGTGAATAATCTCACCGACAAGACCTATCTCGGCGGCATTTCCGGCAACGGCGCTTGGATTGGCGCCCCGCGCACCGTGACCCTCACGGGCACGATCCGCTTCTAAGGCAGGAGACGAACCATGACCCTACCCCTTACCCGTCGGGCCCTCGTGCAAGGCCTTGCCGCCGGGACGCTCCTCCCCTGGTGGAGCGCCCGAAGCCTCGCCGCAGCCCAGAAGGCGCAAGGGGTATTTGGTCATGGCGTCGCCAGCGGTGATCCCACGGAAGACTCCGTGGTGCTCTGGACCCGGCTTAAGCCAAGCGCCGGGATCCCCGCGGTGCGCTGGGAGCTCGCAGAAGATGCGGCCTTCCAGCGCCCGGTCTTAAGCGGCACCCAGAAGACCGGACCGGAGCGGGACTTCACGATCAAGGTGCTGGCCGCGGGGCTTACCCCGGGCCGCACCTACTACTATCGTTTTGTGGCGGGCGATGCGATCTCCATGATCGGCCGAACCCGTACCCTCCCCACGGGCGCTCCGGATCGGCTCACGCTGGCCATCGCTTCCTGTTCGAACTACCCCTTCGGACACTTCAACGGCTATGACGCCATCGCGCGAGACGAGCAGGTGGACTTTGTCCTCCATCTCGGCGACTACCTTTACGAATACGGCCCTGACGGCTACGGCGGCGAGACCGGCGCGACCCTCGGTCGCATTCATACGCCGACCAAGGAAATTGTGACCCTAGACGACTACCGCCAGCGCCACGGCCAGTACAAAAGCGACGCTGGCAGCCTCCTAATGCACGCGGCCCACCCTCTCATTGCGATCTGGGATGACCACGAATCGGCGAACAATCCCTGGATGGGCGGTGCGGAGAACCACCAGCCCGACGCAGAAGGTCCCTGGGCGCCGCGCCGGGAAGCTTCGCTCCAGGCCTATTACGAGTGGATGCCCCTCCGCGACGCCGCCTCCCCGGAGGCGCGGGCGGATTACTGGCGCCACTTCCGCTTCGGCAATTTGGCCAGTCTCGTCACCTTGGAAACCCGCCACACGGGCCGCGCCGAGCAGATCGACTACCGCGCCCACCTGACGCCGGAGAGCACAGCCGAAGATATCGAGCGCTTCCGGAGCGAGGTGCTCGGCGCCCCCGGCCGGGCCATGATGCCGGCCCGGGAAGAAGCCTTCCTAAAGGACGCCCTGTCCGAGGCCGTGGCCGCAGAGCGGCCCTGGCGCCTTCTAGGCAATCAGATTCCCATGGGACGGGTGCACGTTCCGCCCCTAAGCGACGCGCGCTTTGACGCCGTGGCCAAGAGCCCAGAACACCCGGCCCACGGCCAATGGCAGGGCATGGCGGCCCTCGGCCAGGCGGACCTGCCGATCTATCTCGACACCTGGGATGGCTACCCCTGGGCGCGGGAGCGGCTATATGCCCTGCTTGCCGAGGCCGACGTCACGGATGCCCTGGTCCTCACCGGCGACAGCCACGCCTTCTGGCTCAATGCCCTGCACAACGCCGCCGGGGAACCGCGCGGACTCGAACTCGGCACCACGGGCATCACCTCCCCAGGAGATTTCGCGGAGTTCGGGGAAGACCTTGGGGCGGAGATCGATGCGCGGCTCGCGGCGCACAACCCCGAAGTGCTGTGGACGGACAATGGCCCCCGGGGCTGGCTCCGCCTGACCCTCACCCCAACCGAGGCCCGGGCACAGTTTCTCGCCCTATCGACGGTGACGGAAACCCGCTACACGCAGCGGGTGTTGAAGGAGGTGGTGATTACCCGGGAAGGGGGCCTCCTGAAGCTTGCCTGAGGCGCCTACGAGGGCCCCCTAGTAGCGAAGGGACAGGCAGCTCAGCCCCCCGTCCATCTTTTGGAACTCGGACACCGCCACCTCAAGGGTGGCGTAGCCCAGGGCCTTCACCTGGGCCAGCACCTTGGGAAAGCCTGCCGGCACCAGCACCGTTTCGTTAATCCACAGGGAATTGGCGGCGTAAGCCTCCTCCGGGGGCACCTCGATACATTCGAAGCCTTCAAACACCTTTGCACCCACGAACTCCCCGGTGACCAGCAGGCGATTGTGCTCAAGGCTATTCACGCCGGTTTTCAGATGGAGCATCTCTGCCATGGGCACGGCGATCCCGTCATAGCCGTGGCGCCGAAGAATGGCGATGAGCTGCTCCGCCCCCGCCTCGTTGGTACGGGCGGATAGGCCGATGTAGAAGACCTCCCCCACCATCATCACATCCCCCGCATCAAGCGTCCCCGGGGCCTCAATGCGAGCCAGCGTGGCAAAGCGCTCCGCGAGCACGGGCTCCATGAGGGCCGCTTCCTCCCGGCGGCTCTCCGCCCCGGGCCGGGTGACCACGGCCACCTTCCCCGTGAGCAGGGCGCTGTCCTCCACAAAGCAGCTGTCTGGGAAGGCTGGCGCAGGCTCAAGCACGGTGACGTCTAGGCCGCAGGCGCGCAATGCGTCCACATATGCGGCATGCTGCTCCAATGCCAGGGCATAATCGGGGCGGCCAAGATCTGCGGTGGTAATGCCGTCAACGTAGCTCGAGGCGGGGGGACGGGTGATAGCGTGGGTAAACACAAGGACGAACCATGTCGGATGAAGAAGCGCCGATCATAGCAAAGGCCCCCAATCCCCTGCGCTTTTTGCTCCCCTCCCTGGTGGGGATTGGGCTCTTTTTGACGCCCATTCCCTGGGAGGATAGCCAGCAAATCATTGTGGGCATCCTCGCTGGCGCCCTTCAGGAAGGCATTGGGGAGGCCATGCCGTCCCTCATTAGCGTGCTTTTCCTCACCTCGGCTCTTGGATCGCTTCTGGGTTCCTGGGCCAAGCCGGCCTGGCTTCTCGGGAATGAAACGCTCCGCGCCGTTTTCGTGACCACCGCGCCCTGGCTGGCGCTCCGGGTCCTTGGGGGCGTGCTCAGCACCTGCGTCGCCCTTCAGTGGGGACCCGAATGGATCATCGGAGAAGACACGGGGCAGGTCGCCTTTATTGAGCTCGCTGGCATCATCTTCTGCATCATGATGGTGGCGAACTTTCTGCTGCCGCTGCTCACGGACTACGGCTTCCTCGATTTCATTGGGACCCTTCTAGAACGCGTTTTCTACCGAGTCTTTCGCCTCCCGGGCCGGGCTGCGCTCGACGCCGTGACCTCCTGGGTGGGGGACTCCTCCGTAGGGGCGCTCCTGACGATCCGTCAGTACGAGGCGGGGCACTACACCGCCCGGGAAGCCGCCGCGGTCGTCACCAATTTCTCCGCGGTCTCCCTGCCCTTCTGCGTAGTCATCGCGGAGCTGGCGGGGCTTATGGACCACTTCCTGGCCTTCTACCTCATCACGCTCGGCTGCGGCGTGCTCTGCGCCCTGATTACGCCGCGCCTGCCGCCGCTCTCGCGCCTCAGCGAGCACCGCTACCCCGGCGCCCTGACCGGGGCGACAGCGGAGCCCGATGCCATGCCCGACGCCGTTTGGCCCCGGGCCTGGTTCCGTGCGGTCACCGCGGGCGCCCAGGGGCCGGGGCCTAAGCGCATCGTGCGCCAGGCCAGCCACACGATTTTTGATATCTACATGGCCGTGCTGCCCGCCGCCATGACCATCGAGTTCCTGGCCCTCGTGGTGATTACCTATACGGACTGGCTGACCTGGCTCAGCCTGCCCATGTATCCCCTGCTGTGGCTTCTGCAGATTCCCGATGCCTGGGCCGTGCTGCCGGGCACCCTGGTGGGCTTCTTTGACCAATTTATTCCCGCCATTATTTCGGCGGATATTGAGGACCCGGTGTCACGCTTCGTGCTCGCAAGCCTTTCCGTGACCCAGCTGATCTTCATTGCGGAGAACGGCATTCTGATCCTGCGCAGCTCCATTCCCTTGAACCTGTTGCAGTTGGCCGCGGTGTTCTTTCTGCGAACGGTGATTACGCTGCCGGTGCTGGCCCTGGCGGGGCACCTGCTGTTTTAGCTTGGCGGTTCGCTTACCCAATTTGAAAGCACTCCTTTCAAAGCAAACCGCCCATCCTTTCCTTTGGATGAAAGTCCGCCTTCGGGGCCCGGGCGCTCTACCTTTCTTGGCAGATCTTCGCCAACAGAGGAAAGCCCGATGCTTCGACTACTTCAAAAGTCTTTGCTGCTTGGGGCCCTGCCCCTTCTTGCCGCTGGCGCCGCAGCGGATCACCACGAACCCCTAGCCACTTACATGGTTGAAGCCATCCCCTTCGCCCTAAAAGAGGGTAAATCGCTCGACGACATGATGGCCCTGCGAACCGACTTCGCTGCCCTGGCGAAAGCCGAGGACATTCAATACAACGCGTACGTCCTGGCGCCCCATTTCATGAGCCAGAGCTCCCTGCCCGTGGATGGAAGATTCGACGCCGTATGGCTCGGCTTTTCTCCCAACCCAAGCGCCTTGGCAGCCTCCCTCAGCGCCTATCTGAAAAGCGGAAAGGCGATGGAGGACGCTTTTGACGAGGTTCGGGAAATGAATCAGCGGTGGCTGATGCGAGGCGAGCTCGTGCATAGAAGCAACGCGCCGGAGGAAGAGGGGCCAGGCTACGCCTTCTTCTCGACCTGCCGCTTAAAAGAGGGAGCAAGCCGGGCAAGCCACCGGGCGGCGGAAAAGGCCTGGTCCGAGGCCATGGAGAAGCTGGGCGCCTCAGCCAATTCGCACATCTGGTATGCCGGCCAGGGCATTCCCGATGCGCTACAGGGCGC
>JAYOYG010000020.1:22929-30774 GCA_038153445.1 Pseudomonadales bacterium | reverse complement strand
CTTGACGTCACGTTTTCTTGACGCAAAAAACACCCTGGCGTCATCTGCATACCAAATAATGGCCCTGCTAAACGAGCGATTTGAGGGGTTTCAAAAAGATAATGTTTAAAAAAGTAACTAATTTTTATTCGCCAAAATCACTATAAAACAGGCCCTTAGGCGTTTCGCCGGATGGGCTTCCGCAGCGCGATCCGGAATTTGTGTGCGTTATTTGCGAAAGCCCTTGCCAAGCCCCGTAACTTTTTAGTGAGCTTAATCGTCCGACATCACCGGGGCCGCACCCCGCGGCCTTCTACAGGGAGGGTGTGTGATGAAGCGGACGGAACGAATAACGCGGGTGATCCAGCGCCAGGGCGTCGAGAGCGTGGTGATCCCACCGGCCTTCCACTTGGAGGCCACCGCAGTCGTGGTACGCCAAGAGGGAGAGCGCCTCGTGCTCATTCCCCTTGCGGGGCCGGGCACTTCAAGGCATGGCCATGCGCCAAAGCCTCGACCCAACCTCACCACGGTGGAGGAAACGCGAGAGGCGTCGACGCCCACGCCCACCTTCGAGGTGATCGGCGGGCCCTATCCGCGCTTCGGAAGCTGGAGCGGCCGGCTGCAGCGTCTTTGGGCCTGGGCGACGCCTTCGACAGTGCACGCGCGCGTTCGCGATCGCGCCTGGCACGAGGGCTTCGAGGCGGGGCGCTGTGCTCGTGCAGCGCCTGCTGCGGGACCGCTTGCGGTGGTAGAGCCTGCCGTGGCTGAGCCTGCGGTCGAGCCGCCCCCGGCTCCCGGCGAGCCTGAGGGCTTCGCGAAGCCTTTCCCTTGGCTCGAGCGCTTCAAGGCGCGCCTTGCCACCGGGGAGCCCATGCCATCCCCCGATCGCCCGGAAGGGGAGCGCCTCGCCCTCGAGCTGCTGGCGTTGCGCAAGGGTGACTAGGAGACGTTATCTTTATGCCTGATATGGTCTAAGATCCGACGTGGGGCTCCTAGAAAAACGCCTCCTTTGGGTGGGCAGCAGCAAGGACGATCTTTTAAGGCTGCCCGTTGCTGTGCGGAAGTTTTTCGGGCACGCCTTGGATTTTGCCCAGCGAGGAGAAAAGCATGCAGCAGCGAAGCCCCTAAGGGGCATCGGCGGCGCAGGCGTTCTGGAGGTTGTCGAGGTCGACACGGGTGGCACCTATCGGGCGGTTTACACCGTCAAGTTCAATGAAGCGGTTTTCGTACTTCACTGCTTTCAGAAAAAGAGCAAGACAGGAATCGCAACGCCAAAGAAGGACATGGACATCATTCGCGCAAGGCTCAGGGTGGCTCAGAGGCTCGCAAGGGGACAACCACATGACAAAGCCAATGACTGAAAACGTTGCTGTGGAAAGCAGCTCAGGCAATGTCTTCGCCGATCTGGGTTTGCCTGACGCTGAAAAGCTGAAGATCAAATCCGGTCTTGTCATTGAGATTTCCCGAGCGATTAAGCGTCTCGGCCTAACGCAAGCTGAGGCTGGCCGGCGCATGGGCATCTCACAGCCGAAGGTATCCAGAATGATGCGGGGTGAATTCGCCAATCTGTCTGAGCGAAAGCTGATGGACTGCTTGAATCGCCTGGGTTACGACATTCAGATCAGGGTCCAGCCCATCGCTGAGTCGACGGGGCATCTGACCCTGGAAATTGCGTGATCCTGCCCTGGCCTGCCTTCGCTTCTCGTCGGCGCCTGTGGTATCAAAGCGCTTGAGTTTTTCAATCCACTTCGGGGGGAGTGCATGAGCGCTTTGAATGCCGATCTGTTCCAACTGGCCATGTCCGAGGAGGCTCAGCCTCTGATGGATGCGGTGAAGGCCCACATCCGGGATCACGTCGATCCCATCACCGAGGAGTTTCACGCCCTCGACAAGGAAAAGACCGATCGCTGGTCCTGGCATCCCCGGCAGCTTGAGCTGCTCGAGGGCGCCAAGAACGCGGCCAAGGCCAGTGGCCTTTGGAACTTCTTCCTGCCCGATAGCGAGTACGGCGACGGGCTGACCAACCTCGACTACGCCTACATCGCCGTGGAGCTGGGTAAATCGCCGCTCGCGTCTGAGTCCCTCAACTGCAGCGCCCCGGATACGGGGAACATGGAAGTGCTCGAGCGCGTGGGCACCCCGGAACAGAAGAAGCAGTGGCTCGAGCCCCTGCTGAACGGCGAGATCCGCTCCGCCTACGCCATGACCGAGCCGGCCCTGCCGTCCTCCGACGCTCGGAACATCAGCACCTCCGCCGTGCTCGAGGGCGATGAGTACGTCATCAACGGCGAGAAGTTCTACATCTCCGGCGCCGGCGACCCCCGGTGCAAGATCATGATCGTGATGGTGAAGACGGACCCGAACGCGGCGCCGCACCAGCAGCAATCCCAGATCCTCGTACCCATGGACACCCCCGGGGTGGAAGTGCTCGAGGGCATGCAGGTCTTCGGCCACGACCACGCCCCGCGCGGTCACATGCACATCCGCTTCACGAACGTTCGCGTGCCGAAGGAGAACATCCTCCTCGGCGAGGGTAAGGGCTTCGAAATCAGCCAGGTGCGCCTGGGCCCGGGCCGCATTCACCACTGCATGCGCTCCATCGGTAAGGCCGAGCGCGCTCTTGAGCTCATGGTGAAGCGCTCCGCGACCCGGGAAGCCTTTGGCAAGCCCATCGCCAAGCTCGGCGGCAACCTGGAGAAGATCTCCCGGGCCCGCATCGAGATCGACGCCATGCGCCTCATGGTGCTCCAGGCCGCGAAGGCCATGGACGTGCTGGGGAACAAGGAAGCGCGGGTCTACGTCTCCGCCGTCAAGGCCATGGTTCCGGAGAAGGTCTGCGAGATCATCGACGACGCCATCCAGATGCACGGCGCCACCGGCATCTCCCAGTGGTCGCCGCTGCCTGGGCTCTACACGGACATGCGTCACCTCCGCTTCGCCGATGGCCCGGACGAGGTGCACCACATGGTGGTGGGTCGCGCCGAGCTGCAGAAGTACGATCTCTGGTAGGTCTCTGCCGCACCTCGTGTGCTTTCGAAAGCCCCGGTTCGCCGGGGCTTTTTTGTGGGCGCTCGCTTGGCCGAGGGGGTGGGGCTCCTGGGGCCGGGGGCCGGGGGCCGCCCTTTTGCCGGCTTTTCTAGGTAGACACATTCCACCTTGGAATGGCCCCATTTGTTGACGGGTTTGGCGCAGAATTACGCCTGGCGCACCCACTTTCGCGCCGAAACCCGCGGGAACTCGACTCGAAAAACCCACTAGCTGGGCGTAGAAAAGATACTTAACGGGACCCTCAAAAGAGGGGTTCCCGATCCCTTCGACTTTCCGCCGAAATCATCGCTCTTGAGCGCGCGAAGGGCCCGCAGGTAGGTTTTCAGGCGCTCTTGGGCAGAAGACGTTTTAGATGTTTTGTAGACACATGCGATCTGGGAATAGCTCCACTCTTGCGCCCTGGGAGCTCCCTAAA
Organism: Pseudomonadales bacterium; assembly: GCA_038153445.1. Lineage (GTDB taxonomy): Bacteria > Pseudomonadota > Gammaproteobacteria > Pseudomonadales > Azotimanducaceae > Salivita. The sequence goes on along the minus strand of JAYOYG010000020.1, from coordinate 27,332 downwards.
AGGCCATCGAATTCCACTTTTGCAGGCTTAAAGCCTTTTGATAGCGTGCCCTAACCCACTTTTTCGACGTTCCAGTAGATACCTAGAATTTCGCCGAAAAGGTCACCCCCGGCCCTAGCTCCCGGGCGCCCGGCTCGCCGGCATCGCCCTCCGACGCCGGCCCCCGGCGGCGCCCTGATCCCCTAGGTTTTTTCACCAAGCGCGCTTGCAGCGGAAGGGCCCTCGGGTGAGCATCAAACCAACAACATGAAAGGAGCGCGCGGTGAAACTCGATCTACATACGCATTACTACCCCGAGGTGTTCTTTGACCAGATCCGGGCCCGGGGCGGGGAATTCGCCTTCGGGGAGGATCCCACGGGGCGCACCATCATCAAGTACAAGGGCGCGCGCTTCTTCGGCATTACCCCGCCCATGACGGATCCCAAGCTTCGCCTCGAGGCCATGGACGCCGTAGGCATCGACGTGCAGGTGGTGTCCCTGTCCACGCCGAATGTGTTTTTCGCCGAAGCGAAGGATCAAGCCGCCGTGGCCCGCATGGTGAACGACGCCTACGCGGAGCTCATCGCGACCTATCCCACGCGCTTCAAGGGCTTTGCTTCCATCCCCATGGACGATCCCGACGCGGCGCTGAAGGAGCTCGAGCGGGCCCTAGATGAGCTCAAGCTCAACGGCGTGGTGCTGCTCAGCAACATCGGCGGCAAGGCGCTCACCGATCCGGCCTACCGGCCCTTCTTCGAGGAGGCGAACCGGCGGAACCTCTGCATCTTCATCCACCCCATGCTGCCCGCGAACCCCGAGGCCTATCAGGAGTTCGTGCTGGGTCCGATTCTTGGCTTCCCGAGCGATACGGCCCTGGCCACGGCGCGGCTCTGCTATTCGGGCATGCTGCGCGATCTGCCGAACATCCGCTGGATCATCGGCCACGCCGGGGGCGTCATTCCCTGGCTCATGGAGCGCATGGATAACGGCTTCCGGGACTTCGCCGAATGCCGCGAATTCATCGATGAGCTCCCGAGCACCTACTTGAAGAAGCTCTACTACGACACGGTGACCTTCAGCCCCCATACGCTGAACATGCTCCGGGATCAGGTGGGCACGGATCATATGGTGATGGGGAGCGACCATCCCCACCTGCTGGGGAACATCGAACGCGCCGTGAGCTCCATCGAAGCGCTCACCATCCCGGAGCGGGAGAAGGCCCGGATCTTCTCCGGTACGGCCCTGTCGATCTTGAATAACGTTTAGCCGTGCTCGCGCGGCTGAAAAGCCTGGGTCCGGGCATGATCATGGCGGCCACGGCCATCGGCACCAGCCATCTGGTGCTGAGCCCGGTGGCCGGGGCGCGCTTTGGCTATGGGCTGGTGTGGCTCGTGCTCCTGGCCCACCTGTTCAAGTACCCGGCCTTTGAATACGGCCCGCGCTATGCGCTGGCCACGGGGCAATCTCTGATCCATGGCTATGGGCGCGTTCCGGGTCCGAAGCAGTGGGCGGTCTGGGCCTTTCTGGGCACCACCATTCTTCAGGGCTTTACGATTCTGGCGGGCACGCTCGCTATCACGGCGGCGATTCTTCACGCCGTATTTGCGGGGCTCTCCCTCGGGGCCTGGACCGTCATCATCGGCGCGGTCATCGTCGCCCTGCTGATCTTTGGCCGCTACCAGGCGCTGGAGATCGTGAGCAAGGGTGCGATGGGCGTGCTCGTGTTGATCAGCGTGCTGGCCTTTTCCGTGGCCCTGCCGTCCCTGGGGGAGTGGGGGCAGATGGTTGTGCCCCAGGTGCCAGCGGGGTCCGGGCTTTTGGTGGCGGCGATCCTTGGCATCATGCCCACGGGCATCAACGTCGCCATCTGGCATTCCCTCTGGGCGCTCGAGCACGAAAAGGCCTGGCTCGCCGATGGCTCGACCCGGGCCCAGGCTCTGGCGAAGGGGCGCTTCGATTTGCTCGTGGGCTATGGGGTGTCGGCGCTTTTGGCCGTGATCTTCGTGGCCCTGGGGGCGGAGCTGCTGAAGCCCCGGGGCCTCGTGCCCCAGGGCATCGACGTGGCCCTCACGCTCTCGGAGATCTACACCGAAGTGCTCGGGTCCTGGATGTTGCCCCTGTTCTTGCTGGCGGCCTTCCTGGCGCTTTTCTCCACGGCCTATTCGGTCATGGACGGCTTCCCCCGCACCTTCGCCATGCTCCTCCGGGAGCTTTTGCCGGAGCAGCGCTGGGTGGCGGGGCAGGGCACCTATTGGGGCTTTATGGCGGCGATCTTCCTCGTGGCCATTGCGGCGAACACGCTCTTCCCGAACCCCGTCACCCTCGTGCAGTGGGTGGGGGCTGTCAGCCTCGCCGTAGCGCCCCTGCTCTATGGGTTGAACTGGTACTGCGTGAATCAGCTGATCGAGGATCCGACGCTGCGGCCGCCGCCCTACCTGGCGATCTGGGGTGGGCTCGGGGTGCTGGCCATGCTGGGGGCGGTGGTGGCGGTGTTCTGGATTCGGGCGGCCTAGGGCTGCCCGAAGCTTCACCAGGGTTTCCGCCCGAGTAGCTGCTCCCCAAGCTCAGTGAGTTTCAGGGGGCCGTGGTTCTCGCTGACGGACTTGCCGTCGCGCAGCCAGGCCGGGGCGCGCTGGGCTTCGAAGTCATCGATGCGTTGGGCGCGCCGCTCTTCGTCGCCTTCCGGCAGCATGGTGACCATCATGCTGTAGCGCGGCACGGGGCTGCGGTTTAAGGCGCTGCCTGCGGGGAGGCGCGCATCCCACACCAGAAGGCTTCCCTTGGTGCCCGTGATGTCGAGGATTTGCTCGGCACGGATACGATCGGCAGGGAAGGGCTCCACCCCGTAGACGGCCCGCCAGGCTTCGAGCTGACGGAACAGCCCGGGCACGCAGCGGAAGGGGCCCTGGTCCGCTCGGCACGTTTCCAGGTAGATCATGGCCTGGAGGCGCCGTTCCGGACGTCGGGGGTCCATTTCCCAGTGGAAGGGCGCATCATTGTGCTCCCGGAGATGGCTATGGCGGAAGGGCGCCTTGAAGCTGCCCCGATCCATGGAGACCCATAGGAACGGCGTGGCGATGAGGGCCCGGAAGACCTCATAGAGAGGCCGGTGCTGACGGATGTCCCAGAAGGCTTGGGGATGATGGAGCGGCAACAGCCCATCGGGCGCGGGCTTGTGGCGATACCAGCTCGCTGGGTCCGTGGTGATGCCCAAGTGATCATCGATGGCGCCTCGGGCGGCGTCACAGAGGGCTGAGGGGATAAAGCCGGGTAGCACCCCGACGCCGTCGTGCTCTAGCCCGGCGCGCAGCGATGCGAGCTCCCCCTCGCTAATTCGAGTCTTTTGTCCAGCTAAACTATTCATGCCCGGGCTCCGCCCGTGCCTCTATGAAGCCCACGCTAGGCCTGGGGTCGCATAGAGCGCAATGGGGGGCGGGAAACGTTTAGGCCGATTCCCGCCCTTGTCCGTAAAATGTATGCAAAGACAAGTGTCAACGCAAGCTTACAGATAATAGTGTCTAGTCTTTGTAGATGCCCCTGCCCCTGGCCAGGGGCCCAGAACCCCAGGGATAATGAGCCTTGAATTGCTAAGGAACGCCTATGGATCGCCCCGCCCTGGCAAAGGCCCTGGCCCGCGCCGTGCCTGGCCTGGAGGTTATCGCCGCGCCGGAAGCCCTGCGCCCCTTTGAGAGCGATGGCCTTACGGCCCTGCGCCAGCTGCCCCTCATTGCCGTGCTCCCTACGGCGGTGGATCAGGTGCAGGGCGTGCTGCGCTATTGCCACCGCGAGGGGATCCCCGTGGTGGCCCGGGGCGCCGGGACCGGGCTCTCCGGGGGCGCGCTGCCCCACGAAGCCGGGGTGCTCCTCGTGCTCTCGAAGCTCAGCGAGATCCTCGAGATCAATCCCACCCGGCAAACGGCCCGGCTCCAGCCCGGCGTGCGCAACCTCGCGATTTCCGAGGCCGCCGCGCCCTATGGCCTGTTCTACGCCCCGGATCCCTCCTCCCAGATCGCCTGCTCCATCGGCGGGAACGTCGCGGAGAACGCCGGGGGCGTCCACTGCCTGAAGTATGGCCTCACCGTTCACAACCTCCTCGCCGTGACCATCGTTACCGTGGAAGGGGAACTGCTCACCCTCGGGGGGCCGACGCTCGATGCGCCGGGGCTCGATCTGCTTGCCCTGTTCACGGGCTCCGAGGGGCTCCTCGGGGTCGTGGTGGAGGTGACCGTCCGCTTGCGGCCGATCCCCGCTCAGCAGGAGGTGCTCCTCGCGGCCTTCCATAGCATTCGCGCCTCAGGAGAGGCGGTGGCGGCAGTGATCGCGGCGGGCATCATCCCCGCGGGCATGGAGCTCATGGATAAGCTTGCTGTGCAGGCGGCGGAGGATTTCGTCCACGCGGGCTATCCCCGGGACGCGGCGGCGG
>JAYOYG010000020.1:0-22829 GCA_038153445.1 Pseudomonadales bacterium | reverse complement strand
GTGCAGGCGGCGGAGGATTTCGTCCACGCGGGCTATCCCCGGGACGCGGCGGCGGTGCTGCTTTGCGAGCTCGACGGCGAAGGCCCCGTGCTCGAGGCCACGCGCGCGCGGGTGATGGCCGTGCTTCGGGAGGCTGGCGCCGTCAGCATTACCGTCTCCGACTCCGAGGCCATGCGCCTGAAGCTCTGGTCCGGGCGCAAAAACGCCTTCCCCGCCGTGGGACGGCTGGCCCCGGACTACTATTGCATGGATGGCACCATTCCCCGGCGTTATCTCGGGGAGGTGCTCGATGCCATCGCCCAGCGCTCCGAGGCCGCAGGCCTGCCCGTGGCCAATGTATTCCATGCGGGGGACGGCAACCTTCATCCGCTGATCCTTTACGATGCGAACGCCCCCGATGGCGTGGCTCGGGCCGAGGCCCTGGGCAATGAGATCCTGGCGCTGTGCGTCGCCTACGGCGGCTCCGTCACCGGGGAACACGGCGTGGGCGTGGAGAAGCTCGATGCCATGTGTGGCCAGTTTGAAGCGCCGGAGCTCACCCGTTTCAAAGCGCTCAAGGCCGCCTTCGACCCCCAGGGGCTCTTGAACCCCGGGAAGGCCGTGCCGACCCTGGCCCGCTGCGCCGAGCTTGGGGGGATGCACGTGCATCACGGGCAGCTGCCCCACCCGGAGCTCCCGCGCCTATGACCCGCCCGCCGGCGCCGCGCCGAGACCTTGCGGCCGAGCCCGAAGTGGCACGCCTTTGCGATGCGGTGAAAAGCGCCGCCGCGGAAGGGCGCGTGCTCCTGCCGCGGGGCGGCGCGACGCGAGACGGGGCCCTCGGCGCGTTCTCCGGCGAGCCCCTAGCCCTGGCGGCCTATGCGGGCATCGTGCGTCATACCCCCACGGAATTGGTGGTGACGGCGCGGGCCGGAACGCCGCTTGTGGAGCTTGTGGAAACGCTGGCGTTGGCGGGGCAGCGCCTGCCCTTCGAGCCTCCCTTGCCGGCGCGAGAGGCCACCCTAGGGGGCGCGGTGGCCCTGGGAACCTCCGGCCCGGCCCGGGCCTACCGGGCGGCGCTGCGCGATGCGCTCCTGGGGGTCACCCTCATTGATGGGACGGGTACGGTGTGCCGCTTCGGCGGGGAAGTAATGAAGAACGTGGCGGGCTTTGATGTCTCCCGCCTTATGGCTGGCAGCTACGGTGAGCTGGGCGCCATGCTGGAGATCAGCCTGCGCCTAGAACCCCTGCCGGAGCGGTGCCAAACGCAAGCGCTGGCCTGCACCCTGCCGGAAGCGTTGGCGCGCATGCCGACCTTGGCTGCTCGCGCTGGGGCCCTGTCCGGGCTGGCCTGGCTCGACGGTTGGCTGCTGGCGCGCTTCGAGGGCTCGGCGGTTGAGGTTGAACTCGACGCTAAGGCCGCCGGAGGCGAAACCCTCCTGCCCGTGGACGCCGCTACGCGCTGGGCCCGGCTGCGGGAGGGGCCCCTTTCTGCCGATGGGGACGGGGCGCTCTGGTGCCTTTCGGTGCCGAATGATGCGCCGGCCCTGGAGCTCCCTGATGCAAACTGGGCCCTGGATTGGGGCGGCGCTCGGCGCTGGGTGCGTACGACGGCGGACCCTGGGTCGGTGGCCGCGATGCTTGCGCCCCATGGCGGGCACGGCCTGCGGCTTACCTCGGGCGTAGTGCGCACGCCCCAGCCGGCGGCGCTGCGGGCCCTGGAGCAGCGGGTCCGCCAGGCCATGGATCCTTCCGGCGTCTTCGCTCATGGGGCCACCCCGGGGGAGGGGCCCTAATGCAAACCCGCCTACCGGAAGCGCTCCTGGCGACGGGCGAAGGGCAACGCGCCGAAGCCGTGCTCCGCAGCTGCGTGCACTGCGGCTTTTGCAATGCGACCTGCCCCACCTATCTGGAAACGGGCCACGAGCTCGATGGCCCCCGGGGGCGCATCTGGCTCATGAAGGCCTTCCTTGAGGGGGAAGGGGCGAGCGAGATCACCACGCGCCACCTGGACCGCTGCCTCACCTGCCGCAACTGCGAAACCACCTGCCCCTCGGGAGTGGTCTACCACGACCTATTGGAGGTGACGCGAGGCCGCCTGGAGGACGAAGGGGCGCCGCGCCCGCTGCCGGCGCGCCTCGCGCGCTGGGCCTTGCGAACCCTCATTCCCCGGCGCGGTCTGTTCTGGCCGCTTTATCGCCTCGGGCAGCGCCTTCGGCCACTGGTGCCCACCCGGCTCCGGGAGTCGCTGGCTGCGCCCTCGGCGCTGGGGCCCTGGAGGCCTGCGGCCGCCGCGGCTTCCGCCCCGCGGCGCGTGTTGCTCCTCGCTGGCTGCGTAGAGGGGGTTGCCGTTCCCGAGACCCAGCACGCCACGGCGCGGGTGCTGAAGGCCCTTGGCCTCGAGGCAACCCTCGCCCCCCGGGCGGGGTGCTGCGGCGCGCTGCCGCTGCATCTGGGCGCCCGCGCCCAAGCGCTGGCGTTGGCGCGGCAGAACATCGATGCCTGGTGGCCCGAGCTTCAAAGCGGCGCCGAGGCCCTGGTGATGACCGCTGCCGGCTGCGGCGTCGAGGTGAAGGGTTACGGAGCACTGCTGGCGGATGATCCCGCCTATGCGGAGCGCGCCGCCTTCGTCGCTGAGAAAACCCTCGATCTCTCCGAATATCTCCAGCGCTTTGATCTCACGGCCTTCGCGCGCAAAACGCCTTTCCGTGTGGCTTGGCACCCCCCCTGCACCCTGCAGCACGGCCAGGGAGTGCGCGGCGTTGTGGAAGGGATTCTTGACGCCGTGGGCGTAGAGCGCGTGCCCGTCGCCGAGGGTCACCTGTGCTGCGGCGCCGCCGGCACCAATGCGCTCCTCGAGCCGGCCATGGCCCAGGCCTTGCGCACTCGCAAGCTGGCCCACCTCGAAAAGGGCGCCCCGGAGCGCATCGTCACCGCCAACATTGGCTGCGAGCTTCATCTGGCCGCTGCCGCCGGCCGTCCCGTCAGCCACTGGATTACGCTGCTTGCCGAGGCGCTTGAGCGCTAGGCCTCGCGTTTTCTGCAGTATCTCTCCCGGTCCGCACTCGCCTTGTTTTTATATCCATATGGATCTAATTTTCCCCGAAGCCCAGAGCATGGCATAGCTCTGATTCGTCAACGTTTGAAGGCAGTCTCTGGGCATGCCAAAGGAACCTGAAATGATCGAGATTGAAAGGGGGGCCGCGAACGTCTACGAGGACCTGGGGTTGCCAGATGCTGCCGAGACGGAGGTCAAGGCCATCCTCGCCGCAGAGATTGGCGAGATCATCAAGCAGCGCCGCCTTACCCAGTCTCAAGCTTCGGAGATACTTGGCATTCCCCAGCCCAAAATTTCCGCCATGCTGCGCGGCCTGTTCCGGGGCATTAGCGAGGCGAAGATGCTCGAGTGCATGAACCGGCTGGGACGGGACGTTGAAATCGTGGTGAGAAAATCCCCCACCACTCGCTCCACGGGATGTACTCGGGTCCTTTTTCTCAGCGCCTAGGCGCCCTCTAAGCGGAACGAGCGCTCAGCAAAAGATTGCGCGGCGTCACCGCGCGGTCGCAGAAGGTGGCCAGGGAGACAGCAAAGCCCTGTTCCGCAAGCCAAAGGGCACGGTCCAGCACGATGCGCAATTCGAGCACTCGCCCAAAGGCCAGGCGGAGAAGATTGCGGCGGCGCACCCGGGCCGCGCGCTCGGCGCCGGCCGCCATCCATCGGTCGCCGTCGAGCTGAGCGGGCAGGGTTAGACCATGGTGCGCGGCGGCCTCGGTAGCAAAGGCCTCAAAGCCGCCGTCGATGATCGCTGCGGGCATGGAAGGGCAGGGGAGGTAGCGGTCTCGCTTGAAGGTTTCTCGTTGGAAGAGGTCGAAGGCTTGCCGGAGCTCAAGCTCCCGGGTCCTTCTTGCGCGAACCCCGGCGGGGGCCGTGGCCAGATCGGCAGCGGCCAGGCGAAGAGCATGCGGGTCGAGCTGGATCGCCGGCGCGCTTTTCGCCCAACTGTGCCAGTGCCCCGCATCGATGCGGTGCAGGGCGTAGCAGCAAGGCGCGAGAAAGAGCTGGCCGCCGTGGCTTCCGCTGAAGGTTTGCAGGGCCGCGTCGTGAAGGCCGCCGCAGGCGTGAAGCGCACAGAGATGCTCTCCGCGCTCGAGGGCGATCGGCCCTGCCAGCACGTCAGCAGCTTCGAAGGAGATAGGCTGTCCCTTCGCAAGGCGATTCCCGGCGGTAATCAGGTGGAGATCCTTCTCTACGGACCGGACGGCGAGGCTAAAGCGCGCCGCGAGGGCTCGGCTTAGGTGCCCCTTCCCCGCACACCAGTCCACTGCTGAACCCGCGGGCGGCCCCAGCGTTTCCAGGGCGCGTAGGAAGGCTTCAATTTGCGCCGCTTTTCGAGCGGGAACAGCGGTTGGGAGCGGTTGCGACGGCATCGGTCCGGGCGAAGAAAGCGCATCGAGCGCTACCGCCGCCGGCAACTCGGGCAGCCAGGGTGCCAGTGAGTGGCGCAGGGCGTCGGGGTCTGTCTCTAGGCGGCTGAGCGTGTCGTCCTCTAGCGCGTCTAGAAAGGCGGTGAGTTCGGTATGGCTTTCGGTCCAGGGCGGCGCCGGGTTTTCGAAGGAGCGGGGTTCCCACAGGGGCTGGGTCGCGGTCAGGAGGCGATGGAGCGCCTCGCTGCGCGCCGTCAGCTCAGTTTTAGAGCACCACACCGGGCGCCGCTTCCACGGCAACGGCGTCGCCGCTGAGGGTCCAGGCGCTGAGGCGGGCGGGGAGCAAGGCCGATTGGCCCCGCCTCAGCCGCAGGGCGCCGCCGGCGCTGTCGATTTGCGCCGCGCCCTCAATGACGTGCAGCGTGCGCACGCGATCTTCCGTGTTCCGCGCGATCGGAGTGTCGCTTGTGGCCGTGAGGCGCCAGGCGGTAAACGCCTCCGAGCGAGCCAGGCAGCTCACCGGGCCCGGCTCTGGGATCACCCGGAAATCTCCTTCCTCCGAGCCCTCTAGGGGTACGGAAACCAGGGCTGCAGCCGCCCCCAGCGGGCGGCGGGGTAGGCGGGCGTGGTCCCAGGCGCGATAGGTCACTCCCGGGCGACGAATCTCAAGAATCAGGGCGCGCCCGCCTCGAGGGCTGCCAAGGGCGTGAATGGCCGCGCCTAGGCGCCCATCGCTATCGGGCTGGGCGTTGAAGATCACGTCCCCGGCCTTCAACGACAGGCGATTCAAAAGCCCCAGCGTTTCTTCGTTCAGCGCTCTAAGGGCGTGATGGGTGTCCGTGATGGGCGGCAGCGCTCCTGCGGCTGCGTCATTCCCTAAGGTCCAGGCATTGAGCGCGGCCTGGGCTTCTGGACCGAGGTCTGCCTCTAGGGCCGGCAGGGCACCGAGCGCTTCGATCCAACGGTTCTGCCAGGGGGTTGGGTCTAGCCGCTCCTTAAAGCCCAGGTAAAGCGCGGCCTCCGCATCGGCCTCGAGCACCACGTAAAGCTCGGGATTTCCCGGCGGGTGGGCCTGCACGGACAAAAGCCCCGACACATCCAAAAACTTCGGCAGCAGAGGCAGGCGCGGCCCTTCGCTGGCCAGCACTTCGGCGCCGAGGATGGCGACATCCTGCGAGGCCACAAGATCGGTAAGGCGCGCTCGATCGCCCCGGGGATGGGCCACGGTGCTGGGGTGAGCGGCGGCTTCCTCATCGCTGGGATCGGCGGCGGCCTCGAAGCTTTCCCCAAGAGGTTCCCGCCCTGGCGCTTGGCCCTTCAGGGTTGCAAGGGCGTCGCCGCCCCAGGGGCGAGGAATCAAGGGGACCTCGACGAGCGCGAGGGGTGCCTGGGCCCAGGCGGGATCATTCAGTGCGGTCATGAAGCAGGCCGGCAGAGACGAAAGCGGCGCATCATAGCGGGCTTTCCCGGGCCTCGCGAGGTGACGGCTAGGTCCTCAGCGCACTCACCCGGCTGCGCAAGAGCAGCCCCAGCACGATGATGGCTAGGCCCAGGGGGGTGGCGGGGCGAAGGGCCTCGCCGAGGATCTGCTCGAGCCAGAGCAGGGAGAGAAAGGGCGCCAGGAAAATGAGGCTCGCGATGCCTGCGGTGCTGCCGGCCCGTTGCAGGGCCAGGAGCCATAGCACGAAGCTGATGGCCATCTCCGCAAGGCCGGTCCAGAGGATGGCGCCCCAGGCCACGGGATCTTCGGGCACGCGGGCGCCGCTTAAAAAAGCGGTGGCGAGGGTGAAGGGCAGGGCGTAGGTAAAGGCGAGGGTGAGCGTTTCCACCGGCGGTGTGGTGCTCCGGGCGGCCAGCAGCCAGTAGCTGGCCCAAAGCACCGTGCTGCCGAGGGCCAGGGCAATGCCTAGGGGGTCGTCTACGGTTAGCCCTTCCGTGCTGCCGCCGGTGGCGATGACCGCGGCGCCGAACCAGGCGAGGAGCATAGCGGCAAGTTCGAGCTTGCGAAGGCGATGGCCAAGCACGGGAATGGCGAGGAGGGTCAGCGTAAGGGCCCAGGTGTAATTGAGGGCCTGGGCGACCTGGGCAGGCAGGCGATCGTAGGCTTCAAAAAGCACTAGGTAGTAGAGCCAGGGGTTCAGCAGCCCGAGGAGCAGGGCGCGGCGGTGATCCGTGAGGGAAAAGGCTCGAAGGCGACGCCACCGTCCCGTGAGGGCGAGGCCAAGAAGGAGCGTCAGGGCAGCGACGCCGTGGGCGCCGCTCAAAAGTTCAATGGGGCTTAGGGTTTTAAGCCCCAGCTTGAAGGCCGTGGCCACGGTGGACCAAAGGAGCACCGTGGCCAGGGCAAGGCCCCAGGCAAGGGGCGGCGTTTTAGGGCTTGAGGGCAAGGATGTCGCACTGGGCGCGGGTGAGCACCTTCTCCGCGGCGTTCCCCAGCACGAGGCCCTTGAGCCCCGTCTTCCCCGTGGTGCCCATGACGAGCAGGTCGGCCTTGACCTTGGCCGCTGTGTTGTTCACGCCCTGGCCTACCTTGCCCAGGGGCAGGTGCATGTTGGCCTTGGGAATGCCGTAGGGGGCGGCGAGGGCTTCCATGGCTTCCTTTGCCTGGGTGGCAGCGGCCTTCTGCACCTTCCGGGCATCGACGATATCGAGATCGCTCAGCACGCTGGACACCGTGATGGTGTAAACCAAGTGCACTTCCCCGCCGAAGAGGCTGGCGATCTTGCAGCCGGCCTCGATGGCCTTCTTGTTCAGCCGGGCGTGGTTCCGATCCTTCCGTTTCAGATCCAGGGCCACGAGCACCTTCGGCGCCTTCGCCCAGCGCTTCCGGGTGCACAGGAGCACCGGCGCCGGGCATTGGCGCAGGAGCGTCCAGTCCGCGGGGGTGTGGGTGAGGGTTTTGCTCTTGTGGACCGTCTTCACCACCAGGTCGATGGCGCTGCTGTCCACGGCGTCGCAGGTCCAGCGGGCCAGGGCTTCGGTCCACACCGCATCCCCCTTGGCCTTTAGGCCCTGGGCCTCGGCCTTCGCCACCTGCTCGGCGAGCCAGGTTTTCCGGGTTTGGGTGAGCGTGCGCTTTAGGGTGGTTTGGTCCCGCACATCGAGGCTGCTGTCCGTGACCGCCTGGTTATAGACAAAGGCCTTCAGCTGAAGCTCCGGCGCCCCGTCCCCTGCGGCCTCCAGCGCCTTCCCGAGGGCCAGGGCTCGTTGAAAGGCGATCTGATCGTGCTTGGGCTTATCCATCACAACGAGCGCGTGCTTCAGGGCTTTCACGAGGCAATCTCCAACGCGGGGGTTTGAGCGTTCAGTGTAGCGAGGGAAGGGGCAGGGGCCTAGGCCAGGGCTTGCGCCAGATCAAGACGAAGCGCGTTACACTCCCGCCATGAGCGAAGAAAAACCCTTGCTTGAGAGCCCAGCCCTGCACAGTCCGGAAGCCTGCGCGGCGGCCACGCTGAGTGACGCCCTCCGCGAGGCCATCGCGGCCCAGGTCGCAGCCTTCCCGCGCACCGTACACGCCGTGGACGACCATCATCACGCCGCCGTGGCATTAACCGTGATTGAGGAAGGGGTGGGGGCGGATTTGCCCGGGCTCCCAGCCCTGGCCACGCCTTCCCGTGCGCCGGCCCTGTTGCTGACCCGCCGGGCCCTGACCCTTCGGCGCCACGCGGGGCAGTGGGCGCTCCCGGGGGGGCGGCTCGACCCCGGGGAGACGCCGGAGCAAACGGCGCTCCGGGAACTCGAGGAGGAGGTCGGGCTATCCCTGCCCGAGTCGGCGGTGCTCGGCTGCCTTGATGACTTCACCACCCGCTCGGGATTTGTCATGACCCCCGTGGTGCTATGGGGTGGCGCGGCGGCGGAGCTCACCCCGAGCCCGGCGGAGGTGGCCTCCATTCACCGCATTCCCCTGGGGGAATTTGTTCGCGACGACGCCCCGCGGCTCGAACCGCCCCATGAACCGGGGGGCGCGCCGGTGCTGCGCATGCCCGTGGGGCGGAGCGATATCGCCGCGCCCACGGCGGCGCTGATCTACCAGTTTCGAGAACTGCTGTGCTTCGGGCGCGTCACCCGCGTCGCTCACTTTGACCAACCGCGCTTCGCCTGGCGCTAGCGCTTCGGCTTCGGAGGCTCTCCATGCTTCGCTCCCTGTTGTTCTGCGCCCTGACCCTGCTGGGGGCCACCGGTCCCACGGCCCTCGCGGCTTCGGGCCCGGACCCCGACGCCGCGCTAGCCCGGCTGGCGGACTACCTGCGCATCGACACCATCAATCCCCCGGGGAACGAAAGCCGCGCCGTGGCCTTCCTCGCCAAGATTTTCGACGCCGAGGGCATCGCCTACGAAACCTTTGAGGCCACCCCGGGGCGGGGGAGCATCGTGGCGCGCCTCCCCGGCGGCGATCAGCCGGCGCTGATGCTGTTGAACCACTCCGACGTCGTCCCCGCCGATGCCAACGCTTGGGTGGTGCCGCCCCTCTCTGGCGCGGAGCGGGATGGCTACCTCTATGGCCGTGGCGCCCTCGATACCAAGGGCCTGGCCATGATCCAGCTCGAGGCCTTCCTCGCCCTGCATCGCAGTGGTCGGGCCCTGGATCGCCCCGTGCTCTTCGCCACCACGGCGGATGAGGAAGCCGGGGGCTACTTCGGCGCGGGCTGGATGGTGCGCCAGCGCCCCGATCTCATCGCCGACGTCGGCTTCGTGCTGAATGAAGGGGGCGGCGGCCGGGTGCAGGGGGCCATTCCGGTCTTCTCCGTGGAGGTCACGCAGAAGATTCCCCTGTGGCTGAGGGTGACGGCGCGGGGGACGCCGGGGCACGGCTCCTCGCCCCGGGCGCGCACGGCCCCGGACGACCTGATTCGGGCCCTGGCCCGGGTGACGGAGCAGCGCTTTGCGCCGCGCCTGCTGCCCGTGGTGGCCGAAGGCATGAAGGCCGTGGCCGATCTCAAACCGCCCCACCTGCGGCCCTACTACGAAGAGCCGGATCGCTTGCTCGACGACGCGGAAGGACGCCTGGCCCTGCGCCTTGATAGCTCCGGCGCCCACGCGCTCCTGCGGGACACCTGCGCCTTAACGCGCCTGGGCGGTAGTCTGAAGATCAACGTCATTCCCTCCCAGGCCTGGGCCGAACTCGATTGCCGCCTGCTCCCGGATACGGACCCAGACGCCTTCATCGCCCAGCTCGAGACCCTCATCGACGATCCGGATATGCAGGTGACCCGGCTTATGGGCTTCACCGCTGCCGTGTCCAGCACGGAAACGGCGCTCTATGGCGCCATCGAGGACACGCTCACGGAAGCCCTGGCCCAGGCTCGGGTCGTACCTGCCATGGCCACGGGCTTCACCGATTCCCACTTCTTCCGGGATCTGGACATCACCGCCTATGGCTTTGGCACGGTGCTCCTGGGGGCCGACGAGCTTTCCGGGGTGCATGGCCATAACGAGCGGGTGAATATCGAAGCCTTCAAGGCCGGGGTGGGGCTCTACCACACGGTGCTGGAGCAGTTTCTCTTCGGCGGCCCCTAGGCTAGGCGCCGCGGTGCGCCGCGCGTTAGGCTTACCGCCGAGGTTGGTTTTTCCCTACAGACTTTAAGGAGGCCCTCATGGCTGCTGTTGGCGACAAGATTCCGAGCGCGACCCTGAAGATCATGGGTGAGAAAGGTCCCCAGGACCTCTCCACCGATGCGCTCTTCGCGGGCAAGAAGGTGGTGCTCTTCGCCGTTCCCGGCGCCTTCACCCCGACCTGCTCCATGGCGCACCTGCCGGGCTTCGTGGCGCTCGCGGACAAGATCAAGGACAAGGGCGTAGACGCCATTGCCTGCCTGTCCGTGAACGACGCCTTCGTCATGGACGCCTGGGGCAAGGGCGCGAATGCGGAAGAGTTGCTCATGGTGTCGGACTGGGATGCGGGCTTCTCTAAGGCCCTCGACCTCACCATGGACGCCAGCGGTTTCGGCCTCGGCGTGCGCTCCCAGCGCTTTGCCTTGGTGGCGGAGGATGGCGTCATCACCCACCTCGCCGTGGAAGCGCCGGGGCAGTTCGAGGTGAGCAAGGCCGAGGCGGTGCTCGAAGCCCTCTAGCCCTTCCGCTTCACCCCATCGGGGCGAGGACGAATGAGGCACTCCTGCATGGCCGAGGCCACCAGGGTGCCGTCCTCCGTGTAGAAATGCCCTCGCACGAAGCCCCGGGCGCCATGGGCGTTCGGGGATTCCTTCTCGAACAGCAGCCATTCATCGGCCCGGAAGGGGCGGTGGAACCAGAGCGAATGATCAAGGCTGGCGCCCTGGATGGTGTCGCCCCCCGCTGGCGAGCGACCGTGGGGCAGCATGCTCGTGCTCATGAAGTCCATGTCCGACAGATAGGCGAGCACGGCCTGGTGCTGGCTTAGGCGATCGCTTAGGGGCCCGTTGGTCTTCATCCAGGTGTTTTTGTGGGGCGGATAGGGGCGAGGGTCGGTCATGAGGATGCCCTCCACCTGCCGGCTCTCGATGGCCTCGTAGCGAAAGGCAAAGCGCCCAACGCGCGGGTGCTGCTCAGCGAGCTTCATATACCGGTCGTAATCGCTGCGAAGGTCCTCGGGCTTGGCCACCGCCGGCGCCTTTCGCGCATGTTCCAAGCCCTCCTCATCGGTCTGGAAGGAGGCATCCATGCTGAGGATGGCCCGCCCGTCCTGAAGCGCCAGCACCCGGCGGGTGGTGAAGCTTTTGCCATCGCGAATGCGCTCGACGTCGTAAACGATGGGGCGATTCCAGTCTCCTGCGCGAATGAAGTAGCTGTGCAGCGAGTGCAGGGCCCGGTCCTCCGCCACCGTGTGATAGGCGGCGCTGATGGCCTGGGCCAGGACCTGGCCCCCGAACACGTGGGGCGTGCTGGCGTCGTTCTGTCCCCGGAACAGATGGGCCTCCAGGGGTTCGACGTCGAGGTAGGGCAAAATGTCGTTGAGCTGGGCCATGATCGAGCGGGTCCGGTCTTCCTAAAACGCCATTGTAGTCGCTCGGGCAGCGTTGCGTGCGGGTCCGGCGGCGGCGCTGCCCCTTGCATTTTTTCCTTGGGGCGCGATGATGCGGCCACGCGGGCGCGTACCCCTCATTCCCTCGGAGGTTCCATGAAGCGTTGCCTGGCGTCTTTCCTTGCTTTGGCCCTCAGCGCCGTTCTCGCCATGCCCGTCACCGCGGCAGCTGCGGACTGCGGGGTGCTGGCCCACGAAGTGGAAACCCTCGGGAAGCGGGAGCGGCTCGATCTCTGCGAGCGCTATCGCGGGCAGGTGCTGCTGATCGTGAATACGGCCAGCCAGTGCGGCTTTACGCCCCAGTTCGCAGGCCTCGAGCGCCTCTATGCGCGCTACCGGGAACAGGGCTTTGTGGTGCTGGGGGCGCCCTCCGGAGACTTCGGGGGGCAGGAGTTCAAAAGCGCCGACCGCACGGAGCAGGTGTGCCGAGTGAATTACGGGGTGAGCTTCCCCATGCTCAGTAAGCTCCACGCGGGGCCGAAGACGCCCCACCCCCTGTTCCGGGATCTCGCCGAAGCCGCTGGGCGCTACCCGGGGTGGAACTTCCACAAGTACCTCGTAGGACGGGATGGGCAGGTACTCGCCGACTTTCCCAGCGCCCTGGACCCGGAGGCCCCGGCCCTCGAAGCGGCCGTGCAGCAGGCCCTGGCGGCCCCCGTCGCCTTCCAGAGCGCGCCCTAGTGCCGGAAGGTCCGGAAATTCGCCGGGCCGCCGACGCCCTCGGCGCGGCGCTCATCGAGCGACCCCTCACCACCCTCTGGTTTCACCGGGCGGACCTGCGCCGCCGGGGGAAAGCCCTGGCGGGCCGGCCCATTGTGGCGGTGCAGCCCTGGGGCAAGGCCATGCTCACGGAGTTCGACGGGGGCTGGCAGCTCTACTCCCATAATCAGCTCTACGGGCGCTGGATGATCGTCCCCAGCGGGACGCGCCCGGAAACGAAGCGCTCCCTCCGCGTGGTGCTCGAAAATGCCGAGGAAGCGGCGCTGCTTTATAGCGCCTCCGATATTTCGATCCTGGCGCCCGGGGAATGGCAGAGTCATCCCTTTCTGAGCCGCCTCGGGCCGGATATCTTTCACGCCGACACCACCCCCGCGCGGCTGCGAACGCGCCTTGCGGACCGGCGCTTTGCCCGGAAGCCCGTGGGGGCGCTGCTCATGCACCAGCCCTTCGTAGCCGGCCTCGGGAATTACCTGCGCAGCGAGATTCTCTTTGCCGCCCGCCTCCATCCGGCTCGCAGGGCGGGGGAGCTGGACCCCGCCGCCGCAGGCCGCCTGTCCCGGGCCATGACCCAGCTGGCGGAGCGGGCTTACCGCACCGGCGGCGAAACGGCGCCGAAAAGTTGGGTGAGGGCGCGGCGCCGCGCCGGGGAAGGGTGGCAGCAGGCGCGCCACTGGGCGTTCAACCGCGAAGAGCTGCCCTGTCCCGAGTGCGAAGCGCCGATTCGCCGCATCACCTTTGACGGGCGCCGCCTGTATCTCTGTCCCCATTGCCAGCAGGAGCCCGCGTCGTGAGCGAGTCCCTTCCCCCGGTCGCCAGCATCGATCCGGAAGAGCAGGCCTTCTACACCCGCCTCGCCGATCAGTGGTGGGACGAAGGCGGACCCTTCTGGCCCCTGCACGTGCTCAATCGCCTGCGCGCCGGATGGATCATTGAAAAGCTCGGCCTGGGCTGGAAAACCCCGGCGCCCCTCGCGGGCCTGTCCGTGCTGGATATCGGCTGCGGGGGCGGGCTGCTGGCGGAGGCCATGGCGCGGGCTGGTGCGTCGGTCACGGCGATTGATGTGACGGCGAAGAACGTCGAGGTGGCCCGGCTCCACAGCGCTCAGCAGGGCCTCACCATCGACTATCGCCACTGCGCCGCGGAGACGCTGGCGGCGGAGGGGGCCCGCTTTGATGTGGTCCTGAACATGGAAGTGGTGGAGCACGTCGCCGATCTTTCGAGCTTTCTGAATGCGGTGACGGCGCTCGTGGCCCCCGGGGGGCACCTGTTCGTCGCGACCCTAAATCGCACCCTCGCGGGCTTTGTGATCGGCATTGTGGGGGCCGAGTACGTTGCCCGGGTGCTCCCCAAGGGCACGCACCAGTGGCGCCGCTTCGTGAAACCCGCGGAGCTCGCGAGCCACCTCGATCGGGGCGGGCTGACGGTGATGGCCCGCACCGGGGTGCGGGTGAATCCCTGGTCCCGGCGCATGGCGCTGACCCGCTGGCTGGGGGTGAACTACATGGTGATGGCGCAGAAAAGCCCCGCGGCCTAGAGCAGCTCCAGGGTGTCGAGGAGCTCGGCGGCCTTCGCCCGGGTGGCCGCCCGCTTCTCTGGCGCCATCTTTTCCAGGCTTCGATAGATCATGCCCAGGCGCGGGTTTTTCCCCAGGCGCTCGGGGTGCCGTTCCAAAAAGTCCCAGTACAGGGCGTTAAAGGGGCAGGCCGTGGGGCCGAGGGTGTCCTTCGGGGTGTAGGCGCAGCCCTTGCAGTAGTTCGACATGCGGTCGATGTACTTCCCCGACGCGGCATAGGGCTTGGAGGCCAGCTGCCCGCCGTCGGCGAAGAGGGCCATGCCCACCACGTTCGGCAGCTCCACCCATTCAAAGGCGTCGACGTAAACCCCTAAGTACCACTCCGCCACTTCCTGAGGGTTGAGCCCGGCCAGCAGGGCGAAGTTCCCCGTGACCATGAGCCGCTGGATGTGGTGGGCGTAGCCGTGGGTGCGCGTGCTCTGCACCGCCTCCGCCACGCAGGCCATCTTCGTTTCCCCGCTCCAGTAGAAGGCCGGGAGGGGGCGCGTGGCCTCGAGCGCGTTCACGGCGTCATAGCCCGGCATGAAGTGCCAGTAGATGCCCCGCACGAATTCCCGCCAGCCGAGGATCTGCCGGATGAAGCCTTCCACCGCATTTAGCGGGGCCTTGCCCTCGTGGTAGGCGGCTTCCGCCGCCTCGCAGCAGGTGAGAGGGTCCAGGAGGCCAAGGTTCAGATAGAGGGCTATGTGGCTGTGGAAGAGCCAGGGATTGCCCTCAGCCATGGCGTCCTGGTAGGTGCCGAAGTTCGCCAGCCGCGTCTCGATGAAATGGGTGAGCACGCGCGCCGCGTCCTCCGCCGTAACGGCATAGCTAAAGGGCCGAAGCTCGCCGAAGGCGTCGGGGCAGGCCCGTTCGATGAGGGTGAGCACCGCTTCCGTGGTGGCGTCCGGGGTCACGGCGTAGGGCGCCGGGACCAGAGGGCGCTCCGCCGCCTTCTTCGGCCAGCCCTGCCGATTGTCCGCGTCGAAGTTCCATTGGCCCCCGACGGGCTGGTCGCCCTCCATGAGGAGTCCGGTTTTCCGCCGTAGCTCCCGGTAGAAATATTCCATGCGCAGCTGCTTGCGCCCCTTGGCCCAGCGTGCGAAATCCTCCCGGCTGGCGAGAAAGCGATCATCTTCTTCCCAGGTGAGGGGGAGGGCGCCGCTGTCGCGCAGCGCATCGAGGGCCTCCTGCACCCGCCATTCTCCAGGGCGCGTCACCACCACCTCCTCGAAGGGGCCAAGGCGGGCGTAGGCGCGCTCGAGCTCCCTCGGAAGGCTCTGGCTATTGGCTGGATCGTCCAGGGCCACATAGTCCACCCGGTAGCCCGCGGCGCGGAGGCGCTCGGCGTGGTGGCGCATGGCGCTGAAGATGAGGGCGAGCTTCTTGGCGTGGTGGGGCGCGTAGCCCACCTCGGCGCTCACCTCTGCCAGGAGCACGGTGCAGTCCTCAGGCCCTGCGCCGGCCAGGCTGGAAAGCTTCAGGGACAGCTGATCGCCGAGCACGAGCACCAGGCGGCGTTGATGATTCACGATGGACTCCTCGTCCCGTCGCCCCCGCCCCCGAGGCCCTCGATGAGAGGGCGCAAGGCTAGCACAGCTCGCCCCTTGAGCCCGGGGCCCTGCCCCGCGATCATAGGCGCCGCCGTCGATTAAGGAGCGCGCCGTGGCTTACTGGCTCATGAAGTCCGAACCGGAAGAATTCAGCATTGATGATCTGGAAGCGCGCCCGGAGCAGCGCGAGCCCTGGGATGGGGTGCGCAACTACCAGGCCCGGAACTTCATGCGCGATCAGATGAAGCTGAAGGACCGCATTCTGTTCTATCACTCGAACTGCGAGGTTCCGGGCATCTATGGCATCGCCGAGGTGGCCAGCGCTGCCTACCCGGACTTCACGGCTTTTGATCCGAAGGACAAGCACTTCGATCCCAAGAGCGATCCGGAGAACCCCCGGTGGTTTCTTGTGGACGTGCGCTTTGTGCGGAAGACCAAGCGCCCCATCACCCTGGCGGAGCTGAAGGCCGACCCCGACCTCGAAGATTTCCCCCTCGTGCGCCGGGGTAATCGCCTCTCCATCATGCCCGTCACCGCGGAGCAGTGGAAAATGATCATGGCCCGGGAAAAGCGATCGGCGTAAGCTCCCGGCCCCCCGCTGCCGCCACGAGCCCCTAGACCATGGATGCCGCCCCCTCCGCCTCCCGCACGGCCCTCGCCGGCGGGCTTTTTGCCGTCCTGGCCTATGGCTTCTGGGGCGTGGCGCCCCTGTATTTTCGGGCCCTGGACGGGGTGGGAGCCTTCGAGATCGTGGCCCATCGTGTGCTCTGGACCGCGCTGCTCCTCATTCCCATCCTGGCCCTCACCCGGGGCTTCGGGCGCCTCAAGACCGTGCTCACCACCCCCAAGGTGGCCCTCACGCTGCTGGTCTCCGGCACGCTCATCGGGGGGAACTGGCTGATCTTCATCCTCGCCATTCTCGATGCCCGGGTGCTCGAAGCGTCCCTGGGCTACTTCATCAATCCCCTCGTCAGCCTCGCCCTGGGCATGCTGGTGCTGAAGGAGCGGCCCACGCCCCTGCAGCTCATCGCCATGGCCGTGGCCAGCCTTGGGGTGCTGAATGAAGTGGTGCGCTTCGGCGCCGTGCCCTGGCTGGGCCTGGCCCTCGCTGGCTCCTTCGCGATCTACGGGCTTTTGCGTAAGCAGCTGGCCGTCGACGCCTTTGTGGGGCTGACCGTGGAATCCTGGCTACTCCTGCCCGTGGCCGCCGCGTTCCTCCTGACCCTTCCGGCGGGGGGCGCCTTTATGAGCAGCGTGGGCAACGCCGCCATGCTCATGCTTGCGGGGCCGGTGACCATGTTTCCCCTCCTGTGCTTTGCGGGGGCGGCCACGCGCTTGGCCCTCGGCACCCTCGGTTTCTTCCAGTACCTGGCCCCGTCGCTCCAGTTTGGGCTGGCCATCTGGGTGTTCCAGGAACCCTTCGACCCCGCCCAGTGGTGGACCTTCGGGCTGATCTGGCTGGGCCTCGCCCTCTTTACCGCGAATATGGTGCTCCGCCGCCGCGGCTAGGGTTTTGTCATTTCCCCGTCATGGGGCTGCGGCAGGGTAGGGGCGTGCTTGCGCTCACGGCAGCGCGGCGCCATGATCATCGCAGTCCTGTAGCACGAGCGGCTTTTTAAGCCCGAGCGCCCAAGGCCCGCCGAGGCCGTTGGTGCCACAGGACGCACAGGGGAAGCACTATGACGGCGCCCGTTTTCCGGGAACCGGGCTCACCGGCCTTCGCTGGGGGCCGCGTGCCCCCCATCCTTCGGGTAAACGTCGCCGGCCAGCCGGTGGAGTGGCTCACCTGGCAGGAGGCGGTCTGCCTCCATGCGCGCGACCTCATCGTTTGGACCCTCGGAGAATCGGTTTGTGAAGTTCGGGGCGGGCGCTCCCGCTTAACCGGAGAAACCACCACCCTGATGCTCCACAGCATTCTCGCGTCCGATGGCGCTATCGGCCGTGCCCCCCGGGGCATACCCCCCCTGACCAATAAGGCCCTGTTTCGGCGGGATCAGAACCATTGCCTCTACTGCGGCCAGCACTTCCCCGATAGTGAACTGTCCCGGGATCACGTGGTACCCCGGTCCCGGGGTGGGGCGGACGTGTGGGAAAACGTGGTGGCGGCCTGCCGGCGGTGCAATCACTACAAGGGGGACCGGCACCTCCGGGAGCTGGGCCTCGAACTTCGGGCCCTGCCCTATGTGCCGAACTTCGCCGAGTACCTGGCGCTGATCAACTCAGGCCGGATCCTCGGCGATCAGATGGCGTTCCTCCGCGCCCAGTTCGGGCGCGATAGCCGCCTGCTTCACTAGCGGCGGGGTTTTAGCCCTCGCAGCCCAGGACGCGGCGCCCCGTTTCCAGCGCATCGCCCCCGTCGTAGCGGAAGGCGTTGTCGAGCACAGCGCAGCGCGCGGCCGATGAGTCGAGGCGGGGATCGGCGGCGAGATCGGCCAGCAGCCCCTCCAGCGTTTCTGCCACGGAGGTCATCTCTGGCCCTGGCGCCGTGTCTAGGCGCAGATGGCCGACCGGCGTTCCGTCTTCGAAGGGCTGCCAGCGCGGACCCTGGCCGCCCCCGGTGCCGGGGTCGAGATCCCGGGCGAAGCTTGCCCAGTAGCCCATCATTTGCCGGGCCAGGCGCGCCCGCCCTTCCGCATTGTCGTCGTGGTAGAGCAGGCCCGATTGGCTGCCCACGTCGAAGTGATTAAAGACGAAGGGAATTTCGAGGCCATGGGCCGCCCCCAACAGCTGGGTGACGTTGAGGCCTAGGCGCCGCCCCTGCTCATCCCAATCCCAGCGGTAGGTCCAGACCGGAAGGCCGGCTTCCCGTCGGCGCCGCGCCGGCTCATCCACGCCCCGAAGCTTCCAGGCCCGGGCGCTGTACTCGGCCATGAGGTTGTAGCGATCGGCGTCCTTCGGCCAAAGGGGCAGGCCGAAGGCCCGGGTGACCTGGCGCGGGTCGAAGGCCATGAAGATTTTGCTCTCGTCCCGGTTGGTGCCGAAGATCATGGGCACGGGGGCGCTCCGCGCGGGATCGGCAAACAGCTCGAGGAAGGGCGTCTCGGGCAGCACGGCGCCGTCGCGCAGCACCGCTGGATTGTTGGGGCCGAGCACGTCGGTGCCATAGAGGGCAAAGAGTTCGGCCACCGTTAAGGCGCGGAGCTGCTGCCCCAGGGCCTCGGGGTCGGTCTCGGCCAGGCGCGCCTTGGCGCAGGCCCGGTCGCAAGCGGGTTCCCCCTGGGCCAGAAGGGTGAGGGCCACTTCGCCGCTGCTGCCGTCCAGGCCGGGTTCCGGGTCATCGGTCAGATGGCTGGCCTCGGCGAGGGAGACGCTGCTGTGGCCACCGCTTTGCTCGATGGCCGCGCGGAAAAGGCCCCGGGCGCTGGGGGCCACGAGGAGGGAAGAGATATTCGTGCCCCCGGCCGACTCCCCAAAGATCGTGACCTTCGCGGGATCGCCCCCAAAGGCGTTGATGCGCGTTTGCACCCAGCGTAGGGCCGCGATGAGATCGAGGGTGCCGTAGTTGCCCGAGCGATCCTCGGCGCTTTCTCCCCCCAGGGCCGGGTGGTGGAACCAGCCCAGGGGCCCAAGGCGATAGTTCAGGGTGACCACCACCACCGATTCCGCTTGGGCGAGCTTGGCGCCGTCGTAAAAGCCCGAGTGCCCCGAGCTGTTGCCCCCGCCGTGGATCCACACCATGACCGGAAGGGCGTCTCCGGCCTGGGCATCGCCCGGGGCGTAGACGTTCAGAAAGAGGCAGTCTTCGTCGCCCCAGATTTGCCCCATGACGCCGTCCGGTGCGCCGCCGAGGGGAGAGGCGATCTGCGGACAGACCGAGCCAAAGGCGAGGGCCTCACGACGGCCCTCCCAGCCCTGGGGTGCCCGGGGGGCGCGCCAGCGCAGGTCACCGGTGGGCGGAGCAGCGTAGGGAAGGCCGCGCCACACCTGGGCGCCGGAGGGCGCGATAAAACCGATGAGTGCTCCCTCGGGCACCTGGCGGATCGTGCGCGCCTCCGCGCTGGGCGGTGGCGTCTCCGGGGCCGAGCCACAGGCGCTGAGAAGGGCAAGCAGGGCAAGCAGGGCAAGGGCGAGTAGGGGCCGGGCCTGGCCCGGGATGGCAATCGACATGGTCCGGTCCTTATGCAGGGCTTCGGGTGGTGGCGATGCCCAGTAGGGCATCGGCCAGATGATGGGCGGCGGTGACCAGGGGTTCGGCGCCAAGGTTAAGGGTGACTACGGGGTCCGCTTCCAGGGTTTCCGCCACGGCCCGCTGCCGGCCGCTCACCATTAGGGAGGCCTCCTCGAGGACGAGATAGGCGAGGGGCACGGCCTTCTGAGGCCAGAGGTCCTGCCC
Organism: Pseudomonadales bacterium; assembly: GCA_038153445.1. Taxonomy (GTDB): domain Bacteria; phylum Pseudomonadota; class Gammaproteobacteria; order Pseudomonadales; family Azotimanducaceae; genus Salivita. Next base: position 3,267 of record JAYOYG010000020.1, on the reverse strand, counting down.
TTCCCCGGCGATGACGCTGACCCCCGTGAGATAGGGCGCAGCGCTCTCAGTGACTTTTAGGGCGAGGGTGAGGGCATCGCCCCAGGGGAGCAGTTCGCAGCGCTGATCCAGTTCCACCAGGGCAAGGCGTACCCGGGCTTCCGCATCCTCCGACGGCAGGGGCAGGCCGTGGGCGTCCAGCGTATCGATGGCGAAGGCGCGAAGCCCAAGGGCTTCGAGCGCCGCGACGAGCGGTGCCAAGGTGTCTGCGTGATGACCCTGCGGTGCCAGGCACAAAAAGGGCGGGAGCATCCTTAGGTTCCTTCCCCAAAGCGTTGGCGCACATCATAGCCGTAAAGATCGTCGTCTTGACCCTGGGCCCACTCCGGCGCGAGGCGCGCAAGCAGGCGTCGGGCACGGGCCCGGGTCTTCTTCGCCAGGGACGCCGGCGGAAGGGCGCTTAAGCGCGTGAGCTGAGCCTCGGCTCGGGCGTAACGGGGGCCGCGGTGGTGGGCGATACCCGCAAGAGCGACCTCAGTAGGACGTGCATCAAAGAAGCGTGCGGCGGTCCAGGCATCCTCCAGGGCCATGGCGAGGCGCTGGCCGCCCCAAAAGGGGAGGTCATGCAGGCCCGGTCCTAGGGCGGCGCCCGTGGCTGCCGGGGCCCCGGGGGGCAGCGCGGCTTGGTGCCAGGTGAGTCTCGCCGCTTCCTCCCCATAGCCCTCGGCCGCCAACGCGGCGGTAACGGCTTCCCGCGCGAGCCCGCCCGGCGCTTCCCAGCGGACGCGGCCTTCGGGAAGGGGCAGGCGCGTGATGAGCCCTTCGGCGTGACGGAAAAAGCGAGCGGTGGCGGGACCGGCCGTGGAGCTTGCCGGGCCCTCGCCCCAGGCCAGGCTTAGAGGCTCGACGCCGGCGGCGTCCAGGGAGAGGCGGGGGTCGTCGGGCCCGAGGGGGGCGGTTTCAACGCCTTCCGCTAGCCAGGCGTCGACCAGGGCCCGGTAGAGGGCTTGGGGATCCACGGCGTACCAGGGGGCGCCGTGGCGCCAGGACCCGCCGGGGCTTTGCAGGGGAAGGGCTTCGGCGCCGGGGGGTTGCCAATGGGTCAGCGCTAGGGCGCTACGCTTTAGCCAGGGCCCGAGGCCCAGGGCAAAGAGGGCGTGCACGGCGTTGCTCGGCAGGAGGCCGCTTGCCGGCGGGGCGCTTGCTCCGGGGCCCCCTTCCCAGTGCTGGGGCAGGCCAAGGCGCGCGAGGGCGAGGCTGAGGCTCAAGGCCTCAAAACCCTGGCCCGAAAGGCCGATCACCGGGCTCGGCGCCACCGCGGCCCCGCGGGCGTGTCTTCCAGCTCGATGCCGGCGTCTAGGAGCTCGTCCCGGATCCGGTCCGCGGTGGCAAAGTCCTTGGCCGCCCGGGCGGCCTGGCGCTCGGCGATCAGCGCGTCGATGGCGTCGTCGTCTAGCCCATCCGTTCCGCCCTGCGTAAACCACGCAGACACGGGGAGCTGGAGTAGCCCCAGCGCCAGAGCGCTTTGCCGAAGCACCTGCGCCGCGGCGCGCTGCTCGTCCCCGGCCTCGGCTTTGTGTACTGCGCCCGCAAGGCGGTGCAGCTCGGCGAGCGCCGCCGGGGTGGCGAGGTCATCGTCCAGGGCTGCGGCCACCGCCGGATCCACCGCGGCGAGGTCTGACGGTTCGCTAAGGGCTTCTTCCAGGGCGGGATCGTCCACGGTGCGCAGCGCCGTATAGAGCCGATCCACCGCCGCCGTGGCGCTCTCGAGGAGCTGCTCGGACCAGGCCAGGGTGCTGCGGTAGTGGGCGCTTAGCAGGGCGTAGCGCAGCGTTTCCCCGGCATAGCGTTCCCGCAGTTCCGCCACGGTGACGATATTGCCCAGGGACTTGGACATCTTCTCCCCATCGAAATTCACCATGCCGTTGTGCAGCCAGAAGTTCGTCAGCTCCTGGCCGCCGTGGGCGCAGCGGCTCTGGGCCGCTTCGTTTTCGTGGTGGGGAAATTTCAGGTCGGCCCCGCCGCCGTGGATATCAATGCGTGGCCCTAAATGACGTTCGATCATCGCCGAGCATTCGATGTGCCAGCCCGGGCGCCCCCGACCCCAGGGGCTGTCCCAGCCCGGGAGCTCGGGGCTCGAGGGCTTCCAGAGCACGAAGTCCGCCGGATGGCGCTTGTAGGGGGCGACCTCTACCCGGGCCCCGGCGATCATGTCTTCGAGGGCGCGGCGGGCCAGGGTGCCGTAGGCGTCGTCCGTGGTGACCGCAAAGAGCACGTGGCCCTCCGCCGCATAGGCATGGCCCGAGGCGATAAGGCTTTCGATCATGGCGATCATCTCGCCGATGTGCTCCGTGGCCCGGGGCTTCACCGTGGGTTCGAGGGTGCCCAGGGCCGCAACGTCCTCATCGTAGGCGGCGGCGTAGCGCTCCGTGAGCTCGCCGATGGAAATGCCTTCGGCGGCCGCGGCGGCGTTAATTTTGTCGTCCACGTCCGTGAAATTTCGGGCGTAACGCACCACCGGGTAGTGCCGGCGGAGCGTGCGGTAGAGCAGATCAAACACTACAGCGGCGCGGCCGTTACCGATGTGAATGCGGTTGTACACCGTCGGGCCGCAGACGTAGAGGGTTACCGCCTCGGGGTTTTCCGGCGTAAAGGGGCGCAGGGCGCTCTGCTTGGAGTCAAAAAGGGCGAGGGCCATGGGGGTTGGTCGTTCCTAAGCTTTAGGGCCGTAGAGAGTGGCGGGATCCACCACCACGGGGTCCGTGAGTTCGCTTTGCTCGGGGCCAAGACGGAGATAGAAGCAGTGTTCCCGCCCCGTGTGGCACGCCGGGCCGCGCTGTTCCACGAGCAAGAGCACGGCATCGCCGTCGCAGTCGATGCGTGCTTCCCGAAGCCTCTGCTGATTGCCCGACTGCTCCCCCTTGCGCCAGAGGGCTTGGCGGCTCCGAGAGTAGTAGCAGACGCGGCCCGTGCGCAGGGTCTCCTCCAGCGCTTCCCGGTTCATCCAGGCGAGCATGAGCACGGCTTTACTGTCGTGGTCCTGGGCAATGGCGGCCACCAGACCGTCACCGTTCCAGCGGAGCTGGTCGAGAAGCTCGGCGGTCGCAAGGCGCGTGCCCGGCGCGGCGCTTTCAAGGGATTTCAGCATCTTGGGCTCCGAAGTGGGGCGCCATGATACCGCGGACGGAGCGGGCTCGCTGCCTTCCCGGCGGCGAGGCCCTTGCGGAGATCAATCTGGTTATATTATAACATTGCGAAACTTCCAGGAGGATCCGTGATGTCCCTTCG
>JAYOYG010000019.1:0-31204 GCA_038153445.1 Pseudomonadales bacterium | reverse complement strand
CCTATCCGGAAGCCGAGGCCGCGCGCATGGATCCGCGTCTCGAGGTGGCCGTGGACCGCATGCAGCAGGTGATTCTGCTCGGGCGGCAGAAGCGGGAGGAGGCTCGTCTCGGGCTGCGCCAGCCCCTGGCGAAGCTCACGGTGATTCATCGCGACGGCACGCTCCTAGACGATATCCGTGCCCTCGAGGTGGAGCTGGCCCGGGAGCTGAACGTCAAGGAAATCGCCTACAGCACCGATGAAAGCGCGTTCATTCGCCTCTACGCGAAGGCCAACTTCAAGCAGCTGGGGCGGCGCCTGGGCAAGGAAATGAAGCGCTACGCCGCTGCCATTGCCGCCCTCGGCCCGGAGGCCATCGAGGCCTTTGTGGAAACGGGTACGCTTGAGCTTGAGGGCGAACGCTTCGGCGAGGGGGATCTGGAGGTCTTCCGCGAGCCCCAGCCGGATACGGAAGCGCTGTCTAACCGCTTCATCACCATCGACCTGTCCACGGAGCTCACCCCGGCGCTTCGCGAGGAAGGCCTGGCTCGGGAAGTGGTGAACCGCATTCAGCGGGCGCGCAAGGATGCGGATTTCCACGTCAGTGACCGCATTACGGTGCGCTATGCCGCGGAGGCAACCCTCGCTGCGGCCATCGAGGCCCACGGGGCCTATATCGGCGGTGAAACGCTGGCTGTGGCTTTGGTGCCTGAGGCGAACCTCGGGGAAGACGCGACCACGGTGACCATCGATGGCGCCGAGCTGCGTTTCACTCTGATCCGAGAGGCCCGCTAGCGGGCTCCGGCGGCTAGCGCTTACGGCCTAGGGGTTAGCGTTCAAGAGCAGGACGGGTCGGAAGGCCGGCCTTTTCGTAAAGCGCATCAAGGACCACCGCCGTGGCGAGGGCGTCCGCGCCATCGGTGGGGGGGCGCTTCCCGCGAAGCACGGCGTCGGCAAAGGCTTGAAGCTGGTAGCAATAGCTCGGGGTGGGGTCCACCGATTCCCGCAGTTCGCCGTCCTTACTCGAAAGCGTAAGCTCATGCCCCAGCTGGGGCGCGACGGGGTTTTGCACTCGAAGCGATCCTTCCGAGCCGCGCAGACTCAGCCACGCCGCGAGGGGGTCCTCGGGATCCATGCTCGCCGTGACCGTGGCCGTGAGTTCCGGGTGGGCGGCATGGGTGAGCACCCCGCGGAAGCGCTCGTCTACCTGGTCGATGACCCCCTGGGCCTCTGCGCTTGCCACCGTAAGGGGATCGCCGAGCAGGCGGCGGAACATATGCACGCCGTAGATCCCCAGATCCAAAAGGGCCCCGCCGGCGGTGTGAAAGCGTCGGCGGATATCCCCCGGGGGAATGTGGGGCACGGAGAAGTGCATGGCGATTTCCGTGAGCGTGCCCAGCGTGCCCGCGCGTAGGATCTCCTCTACCCGCGCCCAGAGGGGGTGGTAGACGTAGTGCATGGCCTCCATGAGCACGGGACTATGGCCCTTTTGCAGCAGGCTGCGGAGCGCCGGGGCATTGCCGCTGAGGGGCTTTTCGCAGAGCACGGCCTTTCCCGCGGCTAGGGCCGCCTCCACCCATACCAGGTGATGGCTCGCCGGGAGGGCGATATAGACCGCGTCGACGTCATCCCGGGCGATGAGCGCAGCGTAGTTCTCCGCCACGGTGGGGATGGCGTGCTCCTGGGCGAAGGCCTCGGCTCGGGCTCGGTCCCGGGCGGCCACGGCGGTGACGGACACCTCGGGCACGGCATCCGCGGCGTAGATCACCGCCGCGGGGGTGATGCGCGCCGCTCCAAGCAGCCCGAGGCGCAGGGTCACGCCTGGCCCCGCTCCGGGAGCACGCTATCGAGGTCCGCGGCGCTGTCCGCGCCGAAGGCCTTGGCCAGGAGATCCATGCCCCCTTCCTGCCCTTCCGGGGGGAGGGGTGCGCAGGCCGTGAGGCCGCCATCCACGGCCAGGGCCTGTCCCGTGATGAAGCTCGCTTCGTCGCTGGCGAGGAAGGCTGCCGCATTGGCAATGTCGCTGCCTTCCCCGGCGCGGCGAATGGGCTGATTCCCGGCGAGCACGGCGCGCATGATGCCCGCGTGGTCGACGTTACCGCCGCCTTCCTGAGCCAGGCGCCCGGCAAAGATCGGGGTGGCGATGCCGCCGGGGCAGATGGCGTTCACCCGGATGGCCGCCGGCCCGAGCTCCCGCGCGAGGGAGCGGGTCATGCCGATCACGCCGGCCTTGATGGCGCTGTACACATGAGGGCCGTAGCCGCCCTTGAGCCCGGCGACGCTCGCCGTGGTGAGAATGGTGCCGCCGCCCCCGGCTTTCAGGTGCGGCGTGGCATGGCGAATGCCCATGAGCGGCCCGGTGAGCATGGCGTCGACCGTACGGCGGTAGCGCTCGTCGAAGGTGAGGGTTTCGATCTCGCCGCTGACCCCGCCAAAGCCGGCGTTGTTAAAGAGGCAGTCGAGGCGTCCAAAGGTGCTGAGGGCGGCGTCCACGAGGGCTTTCACCTCGTCTTCCCGCGCTACATCGCAGGGCAGGAAGTGGAAGGCCGGCCCGAGGGCTTCGGCCAGCGCTTGCCCCTTGGCTTCCTGAAGATCGCCCCCCACAACCTGGGCACCCTCGTCGATAAACTTTCGCACCGCCGCTTCCCCGATGCCGCTGGCAGCGCCGGTGATGATGGCAACCTTGCCTTCTAAGCGTCCCATGGTGTGCTCCTCCCCTAGTTTCCCGTGAATGTCGGTTCGCGCCCTTCCCGGAAGGCCGCGATGCCCTCTGCGTAATCGTCGGTTTGCGCCGTCAGCGCCCACTGATCGGCGTCCATGTGCATGATCGCGCTATCGAGGGCGTCGCTTAGGGCGTTGACGCTCTCCTTGATCATTTGCAGCGCAAGCGGCGGCTTGGCCGCATAGCGCGCCGCCCAGCGCCGAGCTTCGGCCAGGGCCTCCCCGGGCGCTGTGACGGCGTCCAGGTAGCCCCAGCGTTCAAGCACCGGTGCGCCGAAGGCGTCCCCCAGGCCCACCATCTGCTTGGTGCGGGCGGGGCCGATGAGCCGCAGGCATAGGGCGAGGCCCCCCCACTGCAAGTTCATGCCTCGGTCGATCTCCGGATAAGCAAAGCGCGCCGTTTCCCCGGCGATGCGAAAATCGCAGGCCGTGGCCATGCAGGCGCCGCCGCCCATGGCGGCGCCCTCCACGGCGCAAAGGGTGATCTGGGGAATGGCCCGGAGGGCCTTCAGAAGCTCGCCCCCGAGCCGGGCCCGGCGCCGGCGCTCGAGGCCATTGCCCTCGTCGCGCTGTTCCCGAAGGTCTGCGCCGCCGCAAAAGTGTTTGCCGGCGCCGGTAAGAATCACGACGCGAACGGCGCTTTCCCGGCTCACGGCCTGGGCCTTGGCGATGATCGCTTCCATGACCTCGGTGGAGAGGGCGTTCGCCGCGTTCGGCCGGTTCAGGGTGATGATCCCGAGGTCGCCGTCGAGGGTGAGGGTAACCAGATCGCTCATGGCGTTTCCTCCGCGGCGTGGATGCGCCGCCAGAGCAAATCGGGCAGCCAGCGCCGGAGGCGCCAACCAAGGCGCGTGCCCTTGCCGGGGAAGACGAAGAACTCGCCGCGCTCAAGGGCGGTTTCGATGGCATCGAGGACCGTGTCCGGTTCAAGGTGCTCAATCTGATCGAAAAACTTCGGCCACACCGTGTCCCGGGCCTGATTGAGCAGGGGGGTGCGCACCGGGGGCGGGCAGACGCAGGCGAAGCGCACGCCCCGGTTGCGGTTCTCGTGATAGAGAATTTCCGAGAAGGCGACCACGGCAAACTTCGAGGCGTCGTAGGCCCCCATGTAGAGGGTGGGGAGCCAGCCGGCCATGGAGGCGAAGTTGATGAAGTCCCCCTCGCCCCGCTCCAGCATGGGGGGGAGGGCCGCCTTGGCGACGTTCACCACCCCGCTGTAATTGATGTCCATGACCCGGTGGATGACCTCCCGGGGCTGATCGAGGATGCGCCCCAGGGGCATGATGGCCGCGGCGCTGTAGACCCGCTTGATCGGGCCCTGGTCCCGCTCAATGCGGGCAACGGCCTCGGCGACGGCATCGCCGTCCGTGACATCCACAGTGTGGGGCTTGATGAGCTGCTGGGCCTCGCAGGTTTCCTCAAGGCCCTCGGCGTTCACGTCCAGCGCGGCAACGCTGGCGCCGCGGCTGGCCCAACGTTGGGACGCGAGGCGCCCCATGCCACTGCCTGCGCCCGTGATTAAGGTGACCCCGGCGTCGCTCATAAACCGTCTCCTCCCCTGGTGAGTCCTAGGGCTCGAGTTCCCGAAGCAGAACCTCCCGGAGGGCATCCCAGGTGCCGGAAAACACCACCCGGTCCTGCTTCTTCTCGAGCTGATAGTCGTACATCGGATCGTAGTAGTCCGTCAGCAGGGTTTCGATCCAAACCCGATGCTGATGCCCTTCGCCCCCCCGGGCTTGATCTTCAAGGGCCTCATCTAAGATCGCTAGCAGCGTTTGGTAGCGAGCTCCGCCGAGGCGTCGTTCGATCTTGCCCAGGGCGCCGCGCAGATAGGTCGCAAAGGCCTCAAAGCCGGCGTCTTCCCCATAGGTGGCGAGGTGATCGGCGAGGCCGTCGGTGATGTATTCCTCGAAGGTGAGGTCCACGCGGGCTTCGAGGTCCGCCTCCAGCAAATAGAGGGGCGCGGCCTTCATGGCCTCAGAAAGGGGGTCGGGGACGGAGAGGCGGCCAATGGCTCGGGACTCGTCCTCGATGGCAATGCCTCCGGGGGCCTGGGCCAGGCGAAGGAGGTCCACCGCCAGCGCGTTTTCAAAATTGATCGGCGTGGGCTGGGGCGTGGCCTTGGGGCCGAAGGCGCTGCCGCGATGGATCGCCAGGCCTTCGAGATCGAGCGCGCGGGGGAGGGTGTCGAGGAAGCGCGTTTTGCCGACGCCCGTGCGCCCTCCCACCACGCACCAGGGCAGGCGCGGGCTTTCCCGATCGATGATGTTGAGCAGATGCTGGCGCAGGGCCTTGTAGCCGCCCGTGATGCCAGGCAATTCGACGCCAGCCTCGGCCAGCCAACCTTGGGTAATATTGGAGCGCTGGCCCCCGCGGAAGCAGTAAAGGGCGCCGGTCGGATGGGCCTTCGCCCAGGCGCTCCAGGCCTCGATGCGGGCTTCCCGGGTAGCGCCGCTGACCAGGCGATGGCCAAGGCGCACCGCGGCGTCGTGCCCCTCTTGCTTGTAACAGCGGCCGACCCGTTCCCGCTCATCATCGTTCATGAGGGGATGGTTGGATGCGCCGGGGATGGCCCCCTTAAGGAATTCGATGGGGGCACGCACGTCGAGCAGGGGGCGCCCCTCTAGGAGGAGGGCGTCGAAGGCGTCCGGGCCCAGCCAGGTCCCCTGAGGTGGGCTCACGGAACCGCTTCGAAGACCGGCTCGCCGGCTTCGAATTGCTCGAGATGCTGCCGAAGCACCGGGAGATAGGGCGGGTTTTCGAGCGCCTCGGCGGCGGTGACGGCGCGGCGTTGAAGCAGAACGGCGCGTTCAAAATCCCCCGTGGCGGCCGCGGCGGCAGCCCAGGTGTCGAGGTAGGCGGGGTTAGCCGCAGCGGCTTCGTCTCGGGTCATGAGGGCGTCCATGAGCCGAAGGGCTAGGGCCGGGGCGCGAAGGGTCGGCCGCTCTGCGACGGCAAGGATCCAGGCCGCGGTGTTGATGGTTTCCGCCTCCCCGGAGCTCAAGCCCGCGGCGCTGAGCCAGCGCTTCGCGAGCTCGTCATCCTGGGGAAAGTGAACGCCGTCGGCGTGGAGGGAGCCGAGGAGCAGCATGGCATCGGCGATGCCGCTTTCCGCCGCGGCGGTGAGCCAGCCCTGGGCCCGGTCGTCGAGGGCTTGCTCGGTGCTGAGCTTTTCCCGCACGGAAAACAGCTGGGCTTCTGGGTGGCCTGCGTCGGCGGCCCGGTGCAAACGCTCGAGCGCTTGTGCCTCGGCCTTGGCCACGAGTTGACCGTTGTATTCGAGGCGAGCCAGGAGGACTTCCGCGTCTAGGTTGTCCCGGGCGATGGCCTGGCGCAGGAGGGCCACGCCCGCGCTTCGGTTTTCTTCCCCGAAGTGGCCGCTGAGGTAAAGCTTGGCCAGATTGACCATGGCCTCTGCCGAGCCCTGGGCCACGGCAAGAAGGAGCTGATCCACGGCGGCATCGAGGAAACGGCTTTGCTCCTCCCCGTCCCGCCGAGCGGCGAGGGCCAGGTAGACCGTGCCTAAAAGCTCCCGGGCCACGAGGTTGCCCGCTTCGCTGGCGCTTTGGAGCCAGCTGACCGTTTCCGGGCCAAGTCCCGAACCCTCGCGCCAGAGCCGCAGGGCGTAGGCCGTTTGGGCGGCAGGATCGCCCTGCTGGGCGCGGGTGGCGATGTAGGCCGAGGGCTTGCTGTCCGCCCCCATGGCCTGGGCCCACTGGGCGCCGGCGGTGAAGGTGGGCGTGAGATCAAACAGCCAATTCTTCAGCCCCTCGCCTTGAGCCTCTTGGACCCGAATGAGGAGCTGGAGCGTTCCGGCCTCGTCGTCGCCCTGGTAGAGGGCCCCGACGGTGGTAATCTTCCGCTGGCGAAGCCAATCGAAGGCGTCCTGGGCCGTGAGCACCGCATAGGGGGCCTCGGGGGTGCCATCGCCGCTGGCGGCAATGCGCGCTTCGAGGGCCTGGAGGGCGCTTCGGTGATGGGCCGCGCTTTCCGAGGCATCGAGGCTAAGGGCGGCGCGGAAGGCCTGGGCATGGGCATCGATATCGCCGTAGTACAGCTCGAGGCGTTCCAGGGCGGCCTTCAGGCGGCTGCGCTCCCCTTCAGCCCCGCTTCGTAGGACGCGACCGCGGAGGGCGGGGCGACGGCTTAAGCGTTCATTGCGATCGGCGCTGGCGAGGAAGATGGGGTCGAGCTCGTCCCAGCGCGGGGCGCCGGCCTTCAGATCTTCAACAAGGACGTCGTAATCCGAGCGAGCCGCCGGACCCGTGCCCTGGGCGCAGCCCGTGAGAAAAAGCAGCAGCGCGAGCGCTCCGAGGGCGAGCCCAGGGAGGCGTTTGGGAAGGCCGGCGGGGCCGATGGTGAAGGTCGCGCTCATAGCCGGAGCATAGCAGAGCGACGGCAAGGCTTGTCTCTTTCCCGGCGAATGCGCACCATCAGGCGCTCAGCGAGGAGGACCCCCCGATGGCACTCTTTTCCAAACCGAAAACCTTACCCACCGCCGCCGAAGCCCTGCCCGGGCGAAGCGCCACCATGCCCGTGCCGGAGCGTCACCACGCCCTGGGCACGGCGCTCCAAGGCCCCTGGCCCGAGGGCCACGAGGTGGCCTTCTTTGCCCTCGGCTGCTTCTGGGGCGCAGAGCGCCTGTTCTGGCAGCTCGATGGGGTCTACAGCACGGCCGTAGGCTATCAGGGGGGCATCACTCCAAACCCCACCTATGAGGAAGTGTGCAGCGGCCGCACGGGGCACGCCGAGGTGGTGCTTGTGGTGTTTGATCCCACCGTCATCGCCTATGAGGCGCTGCTGGAGCGCTTCTGGAATGAGCACGATCCCACCCAGGGGATGCGCCAGGGGGGCGATATCGGCACCCAGTACCGCTCCGCGATCTACGGCACGACGGACGCCCAGCTGGCGGCGGCGGAGGCCTCGAAGGCGGCCTTCGAGCCGGCCCTGCGGGCCGCGGGCTTCGGGCCCATCACGACAGAGATTGCCGAGGCGCCGACGTTCTACTACGCCGAGCCCTACCACCAGCAGTATCTGTCGAAGATTCCCGATGGCTACTGCGGCCTGCGCGGCACGGGGGTGAGCTGCCCCATGCCCACGGGGGTCACGGCCTCAGCGCAGCAAAGCGCCTAGGCGATCGCGCCAGAGCGCCGCTGCGCGCTCCGGCGCTTCGTACACCAAGGCCCCGGGCTGGCCCCAAACCGGATCGGGCCAGGTCGGATCCCCGGGCCAGCGCAGCACGTGATGAAGATGGAGCTGGGCTACCCGGTTCCCTAGCACCCCCACGTTTAACTTCCCATCTTGAGGCCCTTCCCGCAGCAGGGCTTCGCTGAGGGCCGCGCTCACGGCCCAGAGCTGCGCCCGCGCCGTTTCCTCCAGCTCATGAAGCTCTCGCAGGCCCGGCCGCTCGGGAATCAGCAGTAGCCAAGGCCAGCGGGCATCGCGATGCAGCCGCACCTGCCCCGCATTGCTATAACCCACGAGGACGCTATCGCGTTCTAGGGCGGGATCTAAAGCAAAGGCATCACTCATGTCAGGCTCGTCTCCTCAGCGCCGCACCGCCGGCACCGCCGTAGCGTAACCAGCTTCCCCTGCTTGACGTCGAAGGTTCGGTTTTTATCCACTTCCCAGGCGTGGAAGCCCTGGCGGCATAGGGTGCCGCCTTCCCGCTTTTTCTTGCGCTGGGCCTTCCGTGCCGTGCTGCCGGGGAAGCCCAGCACCTCACCCATAGCTAACGCCCATGCCCGCGCGGGCATCGTTGTTCACGCCGTAGGGGGCGATGGGATAGCGCAGCCCGTTGCGCGATAGCGCGGCGAGGCCGTCGATCACCCCAGGGAGATAGCGCGGGGGGATGGCCATGAGGAGCTCGTCCTCCATGACGCCGCCGTAGCGCCGTTCCGCGAAGCATGGAATGGACAGGCTGGGCTCGTCCTTAGCCAGGGCCCGGCCCCAGGAGTCGGCGCAGGACGATTCCCCTACGCAGCCCCATTCGAGCTTTTTATAGCCCGTCCACTGCAGCCCATTGATGAACAGAATCATCTGCGCCGGGGTGGCATAGATCAGGCAGATATCCGGCGGATCCAGGCGGCCGCTGGCCATGGGGCTAACGGCGACGCCGGCATGGGTGCCGTAGCTCGGCCGATCCATGGCGGCCTGGTGGGCTGCCGCGTCTTCCGGGGTTTTGTACCAAACGCCGGTCATGCGATCGCCGGAGAGCCATTTTTCGTCGGCTTCGTGCAGGCCCACCACGGTGCCGCATTGGGCGCCGACCAGGTTCTCCGCGCTTACCCCCACGGTCCAGCCGTTCCGGGCCGCCTGGCCCACGATCTGGTCCATGGTGTGGACCGCATCGGGCCGGCGGATCTTCGGCACGGCGTTCATCTCCTCCACCGTGCGAAAGCGCTTCATCACGATGGGCGTGGTGCGCAGCCGGAGGAAGCGGTTAAGCCCCTCGACGGTAGCCGCGCCGTCAAAGCCCCCAAGATCCGTTCCGATGGTGTTGCTGTGTTCTGCCATGACACTCCCCCCTCTTTTTGCTCGATTCTCTACCGATGCCGGCGCCCTGTCACGGGCGCGCCTTGGCCCGGCGAAACAGCGCGACCCACACCCCGGCCTGGACCAGAAGCAGGGGCAGGAGGAGCCAGGGCTCGGGCATGGCCCCGGCCACCAGGAACGCCCCTAGGGCGAGGGCGCCGTTTACCGTGGCGTAGGGCCACTGGTGGCGGAAGTGCTCGAAGGTGCTGAGTTCGGCGCCGCTGGCGGCGAGGATCGTCGTCTCGGACAGGGGCGAGGCGTGATCCCCGAAGAGGCCCCCGGAAAGAATTGCCGCTAGGGTCAGGGCCACGGGTCCCTCGAGGCTGGCGGCGGCGGGAACCAGCAGAGGGATCAGTAGTGCGAAGGTGCCCCAGGAGGAGCCCGTGGCAAAGCTGATCAAGGCCCCCAGCAAAAAGGCCGCGGCGGGAAGCAGGGCGACGGGGAAGTCTGCGAGTACGGTCTCGGCCACGTAGCGCGGGGCGCCCAGGGCTTCGCCGAGATCGGCCAGGGTCCAAGCCATGAGAAGGGTGGCCACCACGGGGGTCATGCGCGTGGCCCCGGTAATGGCGCTTTCCATGAGCGTCGCAAAGGGCAGGATCCGCAGCGCCAGGGCGAGCAGCACCAGGGTGGCCGTGGCCAGGGCGTAGGCGGCGGCCAGTCCCGCGCGAAAATCGGCCCCGGGCAGGGGCGCAAAGGGGAAGCCCTCTGGCCCCAGCATGGCGAAGAGGGCGATGCCCAGCACGGCCAGGGGCGTCCAGAGCAGGCTTGCTTGCCAGGGGTGATGCGGTTGGGGCTCGGCTTCTGGGGGCTCTGCCGCCGGCGCTGGCGGCTCCGGCGCTTTTGATGGCGTTTCGGACGCGCCGCGGGCCCTGAAATGCCCGCCGGTGAAGGCCAGCAGGGGAATGAGCGCCAGGGCGAGCCAGGCGTAGAACTGAAAGGGTAGGGCGCCGAGGAGCAGCGCATAGGGCGCTTCCGGGCCCGCCCCCGGCGGGGTTTGGGCCACCAGGCTCATGATGTACACGCCCCACCCGATAAACGGCACGAGGATCGCAATGGGGGCGGCAGTCGCGTCCAGAATCAGGGAGAGGCGGGCGCGCAGCAGCCCGGCGCGATCGAACAGGGGGCGAAAGATCGGCCCGAGAATGAGCGGCGTGCCCAAATCGGAGAAGAAGATCATCAGGCCCCCGCCGTAGGCCCCAAGCTGAAGTTGGCGCGCACTTTTCAGGCGGCGCACTGCACCTTCGGCGAAGGCCTGGGCCCCGCCGGAGCGCTCCAGCAGCGCCACGAAGCTGCCGATCACCGCCAGAAGTAGGATCACGCTCGCGTTATAGCCATCCATGAGCTGGGGCCGAAGCTGATCGCGGAATACGCTGGCCAGCAGCCCCAGGTGCGGATCGGGGGTGAGGAGGGCCGTGCCCAGCAGCACCCCGGCGAAGAGCCCAAAGAGCACCTGGCGGAAGGCCAGGGCCAGCACCAGGGACAGGAGCACGGGGGCAAGGGAAAGGGGGCCGGGTTCCATGGGTGCTCCTGGCTTGGGTCACCTGCGACGCGCTAAGGTGAAGGTTTTCAGGACAGGCACGAGTCTAGGTGAAAACGCTCTACCATGTGGCCCAGGCCCGCAGCTTCGATCCCAACGCTGCGCACTACGCACCCCCGGGATGGGAAGGGGAAGGCTTCATCCACTGCTGCTGGGCGGACCAGCTTTCCGGCGTGCTTGAGCGCTACTTTCGCGGAGAGGCAAACCTTCTGCTGCTCACCCTCGATGCGCCGGCCCTGGACCCCTGGCTGAAGGAAGAGGACAGCACGGGGCGGGGGGAGGCCTTTCCCCATTGCTACGGCGTTATCCCCCGGTCGGCGGTACACCAGTGCCAGCCCCTAGCCACCGATGATGAGGGTCGTCCCCTAAGCGAGGGTTCCTAGTCCATGAGCGCATTTCACGGCGTCTTTCCCTATCTGGTTTCTCCGATTGATGCGGACGGTAAGGTCCTGGAGGCGCCCCTCGCGGCGCTGTGCGAGGCCTTAATCGATGCGGGGGTGCACGGCCTCACGCCCCTGGGCTCCACGGGAGAGTTCGCCTACCTGAACTGGGCGCAGCGACGCCGGGTGGTGGAGGTGGTGCTCGAGGCTGCGGCGGGGCGGGTGCCCGTGGTGGCTGGAGTCGCCGCCACCGCCACGGCTGATGCGGTGGCGCAGACCCGCGCCTTCGACGCCCTCGGCTGCGATGGCATCCTGGCCATCCTGGAAGCCTATTTCCCCCTGAAGGACGACGCCATCGAGGGCTACTTCCGCGCCATCGCCGGGGCCACGGAGCGCCCCGTGGTGCTTTACACCAACCCGAATTTCCAGCGCGCCGATCTATCCCTGCCCGTGCTAACGGCCCTGGCCAAGGTGCCGAACATTGCCTACCTGAAAGACGCGTCCTCAAACACCGGACGCCTCCTCTCCATCATGGAGGCAACGGAAGGGAACCTGGCGATCTTCGCCGCCTCGGCCCACGTGCCGGCGGCGGTCATGCTCCTCGGGGGCGTGGGCTGGATGGCTGGGCCGGCGTGCGTGGCGCCCCGGGAAAGCGTAGCGCTCTACGAGGCGTGCCGTCGCGGTGCCTGGGACGAAGCCATGGTGCTTCAGCGTCCCCTGTGGCGCCTCAATCAGCTTTTCGCCCGCCACATGCTGGCGCCTTGCATCAAGACGGGCCTATCGCTTCAGGGCTTCGCCGTAGGCGACCCCCTGCCGCCCCAGGCGCCCCTTGGGGCGGAGGCCCAGGAAGACGTGCGGCGGACCCTTGCGAGCCTTGGGCTTCTCTAGGCGGAGGTTTTTGACGCGGGAAAGCGCTTTTTTTTAAAAAAAGCCCTGCGTCAGGGCCTTAGTCCGCCGCGTTATTCCGCGGGGCGGTCTGCGTATCTTCCGGTTCCCGAAGGGGCATTAGGAAGATGTTCCAGAGCGACGGTTGGGTGGGGCCCGTACCGGTCTGCACGGTGTAGGCGTCCCGGAAGGTTCCGAATACCCGGTCCCACAGGATGACCGCGCAGCCGAAGTTCGTATTGCTTTCGTCGATCTTCACAGAGTGGTGATGAATGTGGTGGCGATTGGTCGTGAAGAGCCAGCCGATCACCTTACTGTTGAGGTCGAGATTTGAATGGGCCAGAAACGCCAGGGTCAGGAGCAGCAGGTAGGAGCCACCCACGGCCGCACCGGCGCCAAAGAGCAGTTCAACAATCGCCGAGGGCAAGGCCAGGACCAGAAGGATTTCGAGGGGATGGTTTGCGCCCGCGTTAATCGCGCCGAGATTCTGGAACGCGTGGTGGGAGCCGTGGGCGGATAGGCGCCATAGCCATTGGGAGGCATGCTCAGCGCGGTGCAGCCAGTACCAGATGAATTCGCTGCAGAAGAGGGCCAGCACCGCCTGGGCAACCAAGGGCCAATGCGTCGGCCAAATATCAAGCCCCAGATTCTCGCGAAGCTCCGACAAGGCAGCATTCACAGTGGCCGCGTTTGCCGGGTCCGCAAAGAACAGGCCGAAGAGATAGGTCACAATAAAAACGCCAACTAGCGCGCCCTTGTAGCGCGGGGCATGAACCCACTCGGGACGCGCAGGCCAGCGATACTCAAGTGCGCCAAGGAGCAACTGCAGAAACACCACGACGAACAGGTATACCCAAGAAGACTCGTGGTAGTAGTACCAAAGGGTGAGGACGCCGACCATGAGGCCCGGCTGCAGTCCGTATTTTAGGATCGCTGGCATTGGTCTCTCCGCAGATCCTTCTAACCTAACGTGATGTCACCGGGAAAGGTACGATTCAGGAGTCAAGCAGGTGCATATTGGATTGATTGGGGGCATTGGTCCCGCCGCAACGGACTATTACTACCGCAGGTTGATCGCCTCCTTTGCGGGCAGAAACGCGCCCCTAGAGATGACCATTGCCCATGCGGACACGCGCACCCTCCTAAGCAATCTCGAGAAAAACGACGGGGCGTCCCAGGTTCAGATCTATAACCGCCTCACGGAACGACTCGCTCGGGCAGGCGCCGAGTGCGTCGTGGTCTCCTCCATCGCGGGTCATTTTTGTATCGATGCCTTTAAGGCCCGCTCCCCGCTACCGGTCATCGACCTCCTCGCCGAAGTCGATCAGGCGGTAAAGCTTCGAGGCCTAGAACGGGTAGGGATACTCGGGACGAGAACGGTCATGGAAACGCGCTTTTACGCTGCGCTAAGCAACGCTGAGGTGGTTACGCCTCCGGGCCGCGCGTTAGACCAGGTGCACGAGGCCTATGTCGCCATGGCGGCCGCGGGTGAAGTTACCGATGATCAGCGGGCCGTTTTTCACTCGGTCTGTGACTGGTTTATTCGTATTGCCGAGGTTGACGCGGTCCTGCTGGGCGGGACCGATCTTGCCCTGGTTTACCCCGAGGGCGCTGGGGCGTTTCCGGTCGTTGATTGCGCTGCGATTCACGTTGACGCCATCAGCCGACGGGCCGCCGAGAGTTAAGAGGGCTTAGGCAGAATCTTTCAGGCACCAGGTGGCGGCCTGGAGGTGGTCCGTTATGGCCTGCCGGGATCCCAGCGCCGAGAGCGTTTCCCAGGGAATGGGCGCCCCGAGCGTGACCCGGCAGGGCTTGCCGCCCCGGCGGTGCGTTTCCCGCAGCAAGAGGGCGTAGCGCAGGGCCTGGGAAAAGTGACTCGCCACGTGGAATACCCGGGAGTTCTCCCCATGGAAGAAGGTGGGCACCACGGTGGCCTGGCTTTGGGCCAGGAGCTTCGCTGTGAAGGTCCGCCAGGGCGCTTCCGTGAGGGTCCCAAAGCCGAGGCGCTGTCTTGTAGAAACGGCCCCGGCGGGAAAGATCAGCACGGGCACGCCCGCATCCAGTGCAGCTCGGGCTGCCCGCCCCGTTTCCAGATTCGTGAGCATGGCGGTCCGCGACTCGGTGAAGTCCACGGGCAGGAAATAGCGTTGTAGGTCCCGGTCCTGGCAGAGCCGGGCGTGGAGCAGAATGCGGAAGTCGCCGTAGCGCGCCTTCGCATAGGCGCAGAGCACGAGTCCATCAATAATCCCAAAGGGATGATTGGCCACAAACACCGTGGGACCCGGCGCCGGCCCCGCCTCATGGCCCGGGCCCTGGAACTCCGGGGTCACCCCCAGGCGCGCCAGCGCCTCCTCAAAGAAGCGTTCCTGGGCCGTCGCCTTTAGCCCCTGATAATGATTCTGCAGCGCGCGCTGCCCGCAGGCGCGCTCAAGCACGGCGAGGCTCGCCCTACGGGGCCAGGGATCGCTGGGTTCGACGTAGGAAAGCTGGGGCGGATCGCGCAGGTAAGCATCGAATACGCTGGCGTTCGCCGCGCGGCGAGGCATCTTGGTTTCGGTCATGGCAGGCGGCCTCCGCTGAGCTCCACAACGCGACGCTAGCTTTACATCATGACGATGGAATGACGAGTCCTATTGGAATGCCCCGGTGAGGCGGTGCTAATCTGGTGCAATATTGCACCTAGTATCCTGTGTCGAGGAGAGACTATGGCAAGGCAAAGCATTTCCTTCACGCCGCCGAATGATCAGTGGTTAAAAGCTCAGGTGGACAGTCAGGAGTATTCGAGCAAAAGCGAGGTCATCAATGACCTTATTCGCAGAGCACGCGAAGTGGAGGCGACGCGGGCTCGGTTGATTCAGGCCGAACAGGGCGGGTTCACGGAGCTGTCCCAGGACGAGATTCTAAAGCAGGCCAAAGGTTCGATGGCGCGTGGGGAGCTATAGGATTTCAGAAGACGCGAAGGACGATCTGATTCGCATCTATCACCGGGGCGTTCGAGAGTTCGGGGAGGAGCAGGCCGAAGCTTATTTTCAGGCCTTCTTTGAACGGTTCGAAAGTCTCGCAGCGCAGCCCCTGGCTTACCCTGCGGTCGATGAAATCCGGGCGGGTTACCGTCGCAGCGTATGCGGCGCTGATAGCATCTACTATCGGATTGTTGGTGATTGTGTCGAAGTGATGGCCATTATCGGCCAGCAGGGATGGCCCTAGAGGCGGTCTGGTTGCAGGGGGAAGTCTTTTGACGTCTCCCCCGGACCACGGTAGAAGAAAGAAAAGCGACCCCTGGGGAGGGACCCGGTCATGGCCCTGAGCATGCAGTTTTCCGCGGAGGACGAAGCCTTTCGGGAGGAGGTGCGGGACTTCCTCGATGCGCATCTGACGCCGGCGCTAAAGACCGCGGCGGCGCGGCAAACGACGGTGTTCCCGGACCGGGACATAGCGCTGCAATGGCAGGCCATTTTGCAGGCCGCCAAGGGCTGGGCGGCGCCGGCCTGGCCTAAGGACTTCGGAGGGCCGGGCTTCTCCGCCAATCAGCGCTACATCTTTAACCAGGAATGCGCCCGGGCCGGGGCGCCGGGGCTTATCCCCCTGGGCCTTCGCATGCTGGCCCCGGTGCTCTTTCGCTATGGCACGCCGGAGCAGCAGGCCCATTACCTGCCGAAGATCCTCTCCGGCGAGCACTACTGGTGCCAGGGCTATTCGGAACCGGGTAGCGGCTCCGATCTGTCCAGCTTGCGCACCATGGCCACCCGGGACGGGGACGTCTACCGGGTGAACGGCACCAAGCTCTGGACCACCCACGGCCATTTCGCCGATCACATATTCTGCCTCGTGCGCACCGATAGCAGCGGCGCGCCCCAGCACGGCATCAGCTTCCTGCTTATCCCCATGGCGACGCCGGGGATCTCCGTAAAGCCCGTCATCACCCTGGCTGGGGATCACGAGGTGAACCAGGTCTTCTTCGACGATGTGGTGGTGCCCGTGGCCAATCGGGTGGGGCCGGAGAACGAAGGCTGGACCGTCGCCAAGTACCTGCTGGAGTTTGAGCGAGGCGGCGGCGGGGCAGCGCCGGGGCTTCGGGAGGCGTTGGATCACACCCGAGCCCTCGCTAGCCTCACCCGGGAAGATGGCACGAGCGTTCTTGAGCAGCCGCAGATTGCCGCGCGGCTGGCGGCGCTGGCCGTGCGCCTCGATGCCTTTGAGCTTAGCGAGCTGCGCACCCTTGCGGGGCTGGCCGAGGGGGGAAGCCCCGGGCCCGAATCCTCCCTGGCCAAGAACCTCAGCGTGCGTCTGGAGCAGGACATCAACACGCTGGCTCTGGAGGTGAGCGCCTACTATGGCCTGCCCCAGCAGCCTCGGGGGCTCGCGGTTAACGAAGAGCCCCTAGGCCCAGAGGCTGGGGTGGCGGTGACGGGGCGCTATTTGAATAGCCGAGCCGCCTCCATCTTTGGCGGCTCGGAAGAGGTCCAGAAAAACATCATCGCGAAGGCCGTGCTCGGCCTTTAAAGCGTCATGGTGGCAAAGCTGGCCCGAAGCTCGGAGACGAAGTGCTCCGGGCATTCCATGGCAGCAAAGTGGCCCCCCTTCTCGGCCCGGTTAAAGCGCCGAAGATCGGTAAAGCGCCGGCGTGCCCAGCGCTCCGAGGTTCGGAAGATCTCCTTCGGATAGAGGGAAATGGCCGAGGGCAGGGTGAGGGGCCCTTGGCTCACCTTGTTGAAGCTTTCCCAGTAGATTCGCGCTGAAGAGCCCGCGGCGTTGTTCAGCCAGTACAGCATGACGTTATCCAGAAGCTCATCCTTGCTGAGCACGGATTCGGGATCGTCGTTGCAATCCATCCAGGACCAAAACTTCTCGATGATCCAGGCCGCTTGCCCCGCCGGGGAGTCGGCTAGGCCGTAGGCCAGGGTTTGAGGGCGGGTGCCCTGGATGCGCGCATAGGCCGAATCCCATTGCTGGTAGTGCGCAAGGCCCGCGAGGGCGTCCTGCTCTTCTGCGTTGGGGGTGGCGACCGTTTCCGGGTCCGGGGTGACGATGGGCATGGTCACGTGGATCCCGGCCAGCCCCGGGGGCGCCAGCTCACCGAGGGCCGAGGTGATGATCGAGCCCCAGTCCCCGCCCTGGGCGAAGTAGCGCTCGTAGCCAAGGCCCGTCATGAGCTGATTGAAGGCCTTGGCCATGGCCTCCACGGTCCACCCGGGCACCGTGGGCTTGCCGCTGAAGGCAAAGCCCGGCAGCGAAGGTGCGACGACGTGGAAGGCGTCCTCGGCTCGGCCGCCGTGGGCCACGGGATCGGTTAGGGGCCCCAGTACGTGGCGGAATTCGAGGATGGAGCCGGGCCAGCCGTGACTAAGCAGCAGCGGGCGCGCATTCGGCTCTGGAGAGCGCAGGTGGATAAAGTGCACGGGCAGGGGGCCCCCGGGGCCATCAAGCGGCACCGTGAATTGGGGCCAGCCGTTGAGTAGCGTTTCGCAGCGGCGCCAGTCGTAGTCCGTGCGCCAGTAGGCCAGGAGCGCCTCGAGGTAGGCCCGGGGCAGGCCCTGGCTCCAGTCGTCGACAAGCTCCGCCTCCGGCAGGCGCGCGTTGGTCAGGCGATGCTTAAGGTCCTCGAGGACCGCATCGTCCACGGAAACGCTAAAGGGTTGAGGCTGCTCCATGGTGTTCTCCTCCCGGGTTCAGCTTAAGGACATCTCTTGTGCCCTAGCCTTGGTTCCCCCACTTTAACCCGAGGGTGTAGTCATGGCTCCCCAACGTGTGCCTTCCGTGATGTTCCAAACCCGCGTGCGCGACGAAAGCGTCCCGGGCCCCAATCCCTTCCGCTGGCAGGAGGTCACCAGCGAGGAGATCTTCGCCGGTAAGACCATCGTGCTTTTCGCCCTCCCCGGCGCGTTCACGCCCACCTGCTCCTCCACGCACCTGCCGCGCTACGAGGAACTCTATGACGCGTTCCAGGCCGAAGGGGTGGACGAAATCATCTGCCTGTCCGTGAACGATGCCTTCGTCATGTTCCAGTGGGGCAAGGCCATTGGCGCCCAGCGCGTGCGCCTGCTTCCCGATGGCAATGGCACCTTCACGCGGCAGATGGGCATGCTCGTGCGCAAGGAAAACCTGGGCTTCGGCGACCGGTCCTGGCGCTACGCCATGGTGGTCAGGGACGGGGAAATCGATGCGATGTTCGTCGAGCCGGGCTTCGCCGATAACGCTGGCAGCGACCCCTTCGAGGTCTCCGACGCCGATACCGTGCTGGCCTATCTGAAGGGCGATTCCGCCCCGGCCGCGAAGCCGGAGCGGGCCGCCTTCGAAGGCTAGTCCAGGCTCAGGCGCGCCCGGAGGTAAAGGGCGCGCCCCGGCGCGCGGTAGCCCCAAAGGGCTTCGTAGCGCTCATCCAGCAGGTTTTCGCCCAAAAGGCTGAGCGTCACCCCCTCCCGGGGATGCACGCTCAGCTGGCCGCGCACCAGGGTGATCCCCTCAAGCTTCACCATTTCCGCTGGAAAGGATGCGAAGTCCATATCGTCCAGCGCTTCGCGCCAGGCGACGGTTAGGCGCCCGCTGAAGGGGCCCAGGTGCCCCGGCAGCAGGGCCGCGGTGAGGGACCCCTGCCGGCCCGGACGACGAATTTCATCGCGCCGCTCCGTGCCTTGCACCTCATTGGCGTCGAGCACGCTGTAGCGCGCCGTCATTTGCAGCCCCTGGTCGTTCGCCCAGGCCAGGGTGGTCTCCACTCCGGAGCGCTGGGAGGTGCCTTCGCGGTTCACCGCGGTGAAGCCCCCGAGGGCGCCGTCAAAGCTAAAGCCGTTGATCTCATCCTTCAGCCGCGCCCGGTGGGCCACCACGCTGCCCTCCAGTCCCAGGGCCGGCCAGCGCTGACGAAGCCCCAGCTCGGCGGCCACGCTGCGCTCCGGGCGCAGATCCGCATTGCCGAAGAAGGTGTTTGGGGTGAAGCCAAAGCGCTCCGTGAAGGTGGGGTTCTTCTGCGCGCTGGCGAAGCTTGCCCAGAGCGCGGTATCGGTGGCGAGCGCCACTTCAGCCCCCACCCGGCCCGTCCAGGCACTGGCAAAGGCCTCGTTGTCATCGAAGCGTCCGCTGGCGCTGAGCGTGAGCCGATCCCCCGGGCGCCACCCGGCCACGGCCAGCAGGCTACGGTGGGTGAGGCTTTGGCGCTGCGTCGGGTCCCCGAAAACGCTGGCTTCCCCAAGCTGGTCAAAACGCTCCTGCTCCTGTTCAGCCGCAAGGGTCAGCACCGCTTCCCCAAGGGGGGCGTTGGGAAAATACCGCGTGCCCTGCAGCACAAGGCGAAGCCGGTCCCCCCGGCGCTGGGCCGTGCGCGCGCCGTCTTCCGCGTCGCGATAGCGCGACGCCAGCTGCTCTGCGGAAACGCTGACCGTTTGCTGGTCCGTTTCGTAGTCCAGGCGCACGCCGAGGAGGCGCTGCTGGGCCCGGCCCTGCGTATCACTATCGGCAGGAATGAACGCGGGGGCCGGGGTCCCGTCGATGTCGCTTCGCCGCGCGACCTGCCGCGCCAGGGCCGTCATTGTGAGCTGGTCCGTGAGGGCGCGATGGCCCTTCAGCTGGAGGGTTTGGAGCGCATAGCCGTCGTCTTCGTCCCCGCTGCGGGCCGTATTGGTGCCCTCGGTTTCAAAGTGATCGAGGGTGACGGCGAGGCCCTGCTGCGCCGTGCCCCGGGCCCAGCGCAGGGCCAGGGCTTCCCGGCCCCGCTCACCGCCTTCCAGGGATAGCTCCGTGCGCTTTTCCGTGCTGGCCAGGGTTTGGAAATCGAGAACCCCGGCCAGGGCGTCGCTACCCCAGAGGGCGCCAGCCGCCCCCGAGAGGAGGTTCATGCCGCTCACCGTGGTGCTCCTCAGTTGGGAGAAATCGAACTCCGAGCCCGAGGCGGGATCGTTCGCCTCAAAGCCATCGATGCGCACAAGCACGTGGTTAGCCTCGCCGCCCCGGAGCCGGAGCTGGGTCAGACTGCCTAGGGCCCCGGCCTGGGAGGGAGCGGCGCTGGGCAGCTCCCGTAGGAGGTCCGTGATCAGGGCGGCGCCGGAGCCTTGAAGATCATCATCGTCAAAGCGCACCGTTTGCCCAAGCTGCGCCGCCGGCCCGAGGGTCGTGCGATGGCCCAGCACCCGAAGAGTGTCATCCACCGGTGGACTCTCGCTTTGGGCGTAGGACAGCCCTGGGGCCAGCAGGGCGCCTAACAAAAGAATAGGAGCAGGAATGGGCGCACGGCCTAGGGGCCGCGAAAAAGCGGTTTTCATGGTGCTTCTCCTAGCCCCCGCCACCCGCAAGGACCGCAAGGCGATTCATCGCCGTGGGTTGCGTAAGGGGCCGGTCTCCGGGCTCGCTGGGCTAGGGAATTCTAGAGAAGGTGCGCCTTCCCAGAGCTGGGCTCCAGTGGCGTTGAGCACCCTCGGGCGCGGCTTCGCGTCCGCGCCCCCCAAGACTTACCGTTGCGGGGGCAGCGCCGGTTTTTCACCGGCTTCCCGATTATCCCCCTAGCCCGCGAAGGCTAGGGCGCACCGCCTTACGATCGCGAACAGGCTAACGGAGGGGCGGGGGGAAAAAAAGGCGGGGGCCTAGAAACCGAGCATTTGCCGGCCGCCGAGAAGGTGAAGGTGCAGGTGATAGACCGTTTGGCCCCCTTCTTCCCGACAATTCATGATCAGCCGGTAGCCACTTTCCGCAATGCCAAGCTCCCGGGCCAGCTTCTGGGCCGTTAGCAGCAGGTGTCCAAGGAGGGGACCGTCGCTGTCCTTGGCGTCGTCCAGGGTGGGAATGTCCTCCCGCTTGGGGATGATCAGGATGTGCTGGGGCGCCTGGGGATTGATGTCCCGGAAGGCCAGCACCTGATCATCCTCGTAGACGATGTCGGCGGGGATTTCGCGGCGGACGATCTTTCCAAAGAGGGTGGCCATGGCTCGGGCTCCAGCAGGATCAAAGTCTCAAGCTTAGCCCGTTTCCCCCTGGGGAGCAGCGAAGGGAAGGCTGCGCTATGGTTAGGCCTTTCAAGCCTGCTGGCCCCGCCCATGGCCCACCGCCCCACCCCCCGCGCCGAGGGGGAGACGTTGCTCGCTTCCCTGCGCCTCCCAGCGTTTCGGGCCCTGTGGTTCTCCAATTTAGCGGCCACCTTCGCCATGCAAATGGCCCAGGTAGCCCGGGGCTGGGTGATCTATGCGCTCACGGGCTCACCGGTGCAGCTGGGCTGGGTGATGCTGTCGTTCCTCGCGCCTACCCTCGTGCTGTCCCTCCCCGCCGGGGTGCTTGCCGATCGGGTCAATAAGAAGCGCATTCTCGTTATCGCCCAGGGGGTGAATGCTCTATCTACCGTGGGCCTCGCGGCGGTGCTCGCCACCGGCGAGGCAGCCCTTTGGCATTTCCTCGTCTTTGGCGTGCTGAACGGCTCCGTGCTCGCCCTCTCCATGCCCGCGCGGCAGGCGATGATTCCGGAGCTGGTGGGGGAGGCGCGTATCTTTAATGCCATGTCCCTCTCCTCCGCGAGCATGAACTTGGCGCGGGTGTTTGGCCCCGCGGCCGCTGGGGCCCTGCTGGCGTTTCTCGCCGGGGCTCAGGGCGATGGCGCCAGCCAGCAAAGTGCGGCCCAAGTGTTTCTCGGGATCGCTGCCCTCTATGCCCTGGCCTCCCTGGGCACGCTGGCGGTGCGCTATGAGCCGACGCCGCAAAGCAAGCCCCCCCGCGCCGTGCTTGAGGAAATCGCTCAGGGCCTCAGCTATGTGCGCGGCGTTCCTGAGCTTCGGGCCCTCATGCTGACGGCGCTCTGGGTGCTGCTTCTGGGCATGCCCATGCAATTCCTCATGCCCGCCTTTAACAGCGACGTGCTTGCCGCGGGACCCGAGGGCCTTGGCTTTTTGACCAGCGCCATGGGAGGCGGGGCGATCCTGGGCTCCCTCTGGGTCGCCCGCCTTCGCACGGCGCAGCGAACGGGCTCTGCCATGTTGGCTTCCGCGCTGCTTTGGGCCCTGGCCCTGCTGCTTTTCTCCCTGACCACGTCCCTCCTCACGGCGGCGATGGCCGCAGCTCTCGTGGGCCTCGGCAATGCCCTCTTCATGGCCCTGAACAACGGACTCATCCAAACCGCCGTGCGACCGGAAATGCGCGGCCGGGTCATGAGCATGGTGATGCTGATCTGGGGGGGGATGCCCCTGGGCGTGCTGCCCCTTAGCGTCTTCGCGGAGGCTTTTGGTATTGCCTATGCGCTGACCCTATCGGCCCTGGGGCTTCTGCTGGTCCTTCTTTGGGCCCGCTTGCGTCTACCTAGCCTTCGCGGAGAGGCCCGATCTGGCGTTCGCGCTAACGCCCGCGCTGGCGCCCCACCTTACGACGGCTCAAACTAGGGAGGTCAATTTCGGGCGGAGAAGGGCGCTATGAGGTTCTGGAAGGGTGCTTGGGTTTTAGTGGTGGCCCTCGCTCCGCTGGCTCAGGCGGAGGACTCCTGCACCCCCTTTGAAGCCTTTCAGCCGATCCTTTCGGAAGACGTGCGCAGCATTCCCGGCGGGGCGGCCCCGGCCCTTCCTGAGGGCACGCGCATTGGCGCCGTGACCTTCCGGCGCTTGCCGATCTTTGATGAGACCCTCCCGGAGGAAAACACCCCGATCTATCGCCTGGCGAATCGGCTCCACGTGCTGACCCGGCCGCAGGCGCTGCGGGAGCTGCTTACCTTTGAGGAGGAAGGCCCCTATGTCGCCGAGCGCCTTCGGGAGGCAGAGCGGCTGCTGCGCACCCGGTCCTGGGCCTATGACGCGCGGGTGGTGCCTACGCAGCGCTGCGCCGATCAAGTGGATGTGGCCGTGGTCACCCGAGATGTCTGGTCCCTGGTGCCCACGGGGGACGTCAATCGCACCGGCGGGGAAAGCAGCCTGTCCCTGGGCCTAAAGGATGTGAACCTTTTGGGGCGCGGCGAAAACCTCGGCCTTTACTACGAGAACGGCGTGGACCGCAGCGGCGTGGCGGCCTTCTACAACGACCCCTTTTTCCGGGGCACCCCCTGGACCCTGGCCCTAAGCGCCGCGGATAACGATGACGGCGATGGGCAGGGCCTGGCGCTCGTGCGTCCCTATCGCAGCTTCGATGATCGCCGGAGCGCGGGGGTGCGCCTCAGTCAAAGCACTCGGGTGCAGCCCCTCTTCGATCGGGGCGATCGCATCGCAAACCTCGGCTGGCGCCAGCAGGTCGGGGAGCTCTTCACCTCTCGCTCAACGGGGGTGCAGGCCGGCCAGGTGTCCCGCTGGACCCTGGGGGCGGCGTTCGAGAGCCATGACTTTTTCCCCGCCTTCCTCGGGGGCGAGCAGGGCCCGGTACCGGAAACGCGGCGCTTTGCGTACCCCTTCCTCCGCTTCGAAGCTCTGGAGGATCATTGGGACGCCTCCGTGAATCTGAACTTTGTGGCGCTGACCGAGGACGTCTACCTCGGGCGCCGCTGGGGCGTCACCCTGGGCCTTGCCCCCAGCGCCCTGGCCCGAGGCGGGGATCGGGCCCGCCTGGTGCTGGATGTCCAAGACGCAGCTCGCTTCGGGGCGCGTTGGCTGGTGCGCGGGGGGCTGAATTTTGAGGGCTGGTGGCGCTTCGCCGACCAGGAAGCGGAAAACTGGGTGGCCTCGGGGCAGCTTGAGGCCTTTTACCGGCAGAGTGCCGCCTTTGCCTTTTATGCTAGCGTGGATGGGCTGTGGACCCGGGGCCTGACCGGGGAGCGGCAGGTGCTGCTCGGCGGCAATAGCGGCCTCCGGGCCTATCCCCAGCGATACCAGGCCGGGGACCGGCGCCTTCGCCTGCGCCTCGAGGAGCGCTGGTTTTCCTCCGCCCACCCCTTCGAGCTCTTTCGCTATGGCGCCGCCGTGTTCTTCGACGCGGGGCGCGCCTGGTTTGCCCAGGATCCGAATTCGGACTCGGAAGGCACGCTAGCGAACGTGGGGGTGGGGTTGCGCCTGACCTCCGACCGGGCGCCCACGGACTCCATCCTCCATCTCGATTTTGCCGTGCCCCTGCGCCGAGGCGGGGAGAACGTGGACGATTGGCTCCTGTCCGTCACCCTGCGGGAATCCTTCTGATAGCCAAGCGTTGTTTCCCTATATCTTTTTATGGAATAACGTTATAGCCAAAGTGTTGATTCCCCAGAGCCCTTGCCTGATGCTTAGGACAAGGAAGGGTGCACAGGAGAGAGCCTCGCCATGAAACTCATCGAAAGCCAGGGCCACGCACCGCGCGTGGTGTCGTTCTTCGATCCGGACACCTTCACGGGAACCCACGTGGTGATCGACGAGGGGTCTAAGCACTGCGCCATCGTGGACTGCGTCCTCGACTACGATCCCAAGTCAGGCATGACCGCCACCGCCTCCGCCGATGCGCTCATCGCCTGGGTGCGCGGGGAAGGGCTGACCGTCGATTGGATCCTTGAAACCCACGTCCACGCCGATCACCTTTCGGCGGCCCCTTATCTGCAGGAGGCTCTGGGCGGAAAGACCGCCATTGGCTCCGCGGTCACCGTGGTGCAGGGCGTCTTTAAGGGGCTCTTCAACGTCGAAGACAGCTTCCCCACCGATGGCAGCCAGTTCGACGTGCTCTTCGACGACGGGGCGGCGTTTTCCATCGGCGAGCTGTCCTGCCAGGTGCTGCACACGCCAGGGCACACCCCCGCCTGCGTGACCTATGCGGTGGGCGACGCGCTCTTTGTCGGGGATACGCTCTTTGCCCCGGATTACGGCACGGCCCGCTGCGATTTCCCCGGGGGCGATGCCAAGGTGCTCTTCCAGTCCGTGAAGAAGCTTTTGGCCTTCCCCCCGGAAACGCGGATCTTCCTCTGCCACGACTACCTGCCCGGGGGCCGTGAGCTCCAGCTGGAAACCTCCGTCGCCGCGGAGCGGGAAAGCAACATTCATGTGCATGAGGGCATCGACGAAGCCAGCTTCGTCACCATGCGCACGGAGCGGGACGCCACCCTGTCCATGCCCGTGCTCATCCTGCCTTCCGTACAGGTGAACATGCGGGCCGGCGCCCTGCCGCCGGCAGAAGATAACGGCATGCGCTATCTTAAAATTCCGCTAAACGCCTTCTAAAAGGACGCCGGGGAGAAAACACATGAGCTACGCCGCACTCGATTCAACCTTTTTAGTGGCCGGGCAGCTGACCGCCGAGGATCTTCAGGCGCTGCCGGCGCAGGGCATCAAGGTGCTGCTGTGCCTGCGGCCCGATGACGAAGAGGGCGAGTACGCCGCTAGCGATGCCCTTCGCGCGGAAGCGGAGGCCCTCGGCTTGGAGTTTGTCTCCGCCCCGATTCGGGGCCTCGATATCAACGAGGCGGCCCTCGCGGCGCTTGCGGATTTGGAAGGGCGCTTCGCCGAAGGAGATGCCCCGGAAGTGCTCGCGTACTGCCGCAGCGGACGTCGGGTCGCCGTCGCCTGGGCCCATTTAAAGCGAGGCCAGGGCCTTTCCGTGGACGCCATTCTCGCCCAAGCCCAGGGGGCGGGCCATGACCTCACCCCCGTGGCGGAAGCCCTTGCGGCCCTCACGCCGAAGGGCGCAGCGCCGGCGGTTTCGGAGCGCGCGCCCGAAGCCTTCGATGTGGTCATCGTGGGTGGCGGTTCCGCGGGCCTAGGCACCGCGGCCAGCCTGATGAAGCGCCGCAACAACCTGTCCATTGCCGTGGTGGAGCCTTCGGAAGCGCACCACTATCAGCCGGGGCTCACCCTCGTCGGTACGGGGCATTTCGATCCCACCAAAATCACCCGTCGGGAAGCGGACCTCATCCCCGATGGCGTCACCTGGGTGAAGGGCGCCGCCGCCACCTTTAAGCCGGACAGCAACGAAGTGCACCTCGAAGATGGGCGCGTCTTAAGCTATCGCGCCCTCGTGGTCGCCCCGGGGCTTACCCTGGATTGGGACGGCATCGACGGGGCTCGAGAGGCCCTCGGCAAGAACGGCGTGTGCTGCAACTACTCGCCCGAGCATGCCCCCTATACCTGGAACCAAATCCAAAGCTTGCGCAGCGGCCGGGCCCTCTTCACCCAGCCGGCCATGCCCATCAAGTGCGCTGGGGCGCCGCAGAAGGCGCTTTACCTCGCTTGCGATCGCTGGCGGAAGGCGGGGGTGCTGAGCGACATCAACGTGCAGTTCCACAATGCCGGGGGCGTGCTCTTCGGCGTTGCCCACTTCGTGCCCACCCTGGAAGGCTACATGAAGCGCTACGGCGCAGAGCTCTGCTTCTCTTCGACGCTGACGGCCGTGGACGGCCAGGCCAAGGTCGCCCAGTTCAAGAACGTGCAGGCCGATGGGTCCGTGGAGATGCAGGAAGTCAGCTTCGATTTCCTCCATTTCGTGCCGCCGCAGAAGGCCCCGGCCTTTATCGCCGAAAGCCCCCTCGCTGATGAGGCCGGGTGGCTCGCCGTGGATCCGGAAACGCTGGCGCACCCGCAGTATTCGAACGTCTTTGGCGCCGGCGACGTCGTAGGGACGAGCAACGCCAAAACCATGGCCGCAGCGCGCAAGCATGCGCCGACGGTCGCAGAGAACCTGCTAGCCGCCCTTGATGGCCAACCCTTGCCCATGGCCTACGATGGCTACGGCGCTTGCCCCCTTACCGTAGAGGCGGGGCGCGTGGTGCTCGCGGAGTTCGGCTACGGCGGCAAGCTCCTCCCCACCTTCCCCATCGAGCCGGCGGTGCCTCGCCTTAGCCAGTGGATCTTAAAGCGGCATCTTATGCCCTACATCTACTGGGACTTGATGCTGAAGGGGCACGAGCTCTTTGCCCAGCCCGAGCGCCGGACCGCCTAGGCCGTTATTGCGATGAACGGGCTTTGGGCAAAGGTGCCGGCGTGGCAGTGGCTGTCGACCTACAGCCGCAAGGATTTTGGGGATGATCTTCTGGCCAGCGTGATCGTGACGATCATGCTGATCCCCCAGTCCCTCGCCTATGCCCTCCTGGCGGGCCTGCCGCCGGAGGCCGGGCTCTACGCCAGCATGCTGCCCCTCGTGGTCTACGCCGCGCTCGGGTCTTCCCGGGTGCTGGCCGTGGGCCCCGTGGCCGTGCTGTCCCTCATGACCGCCAGTGCCCTCGGGGCCGTGGTGGGGGAGGGGGAAAGCTATGCCCTGGCCGCCATGACCCTAGCGCTCTTGTCCGGGGGCTTTCTTTTGCTCCTCGGGGTGCTGCGCCTGGGCTTCATCGCCAACTTCCTGAGCCACGCGGTTATTACGGGCTTCGTAGCAGCCTCCGGCGTGCTCATTGCCATCAGCCAGCTGAGCGCGGTGCTTGCTCTTCCCGGCGGCGGGCATAACGTGGTGGAGCGCCTGGCCAGCCTGCTGGGCCAAATCGATCAGACCCATGGCCCCACGGCTATTGTCGGCTTCGCCACCATGGCGCTGCTGCTTTTCGCGCGCAGCCGCTTGGCCCCCCTGCTGAAGCGCCTGGGCGTCAGCGCCCAGCTCGCCACCTACATCACCCGCGGGGGCCCGGTGGTCGCCGTGGTGCTGAGCATTTGGGCCGTGGGCGCCTTTGATCTCATTGAGGCTGGGGTGGCCGTGGTGGGGGTGGTGCCCCAGGGCCTTCCGGCGCTGGAGCTGGCGCTGCCGAGCCTCGATCTCGCCCTGCGGCTTTTGCCCGCGGCGGTGCTCCTGTCTCTTGTGGGCTTCGTGGAGTCCATTTCCGTCGCCCAGTCCCTGGCCATGCGCCGGCGCCAGCAAATCTTCCCCAATCAGGAACTGCTGGGCCTGGGGGCGGCGAACGTGGCGGCAGGGCTCGCCGGGGGCTTCCCCGTGACCGGTGGTTTTACCCGCTCCGTGGTGAACTTTGATGCGGGCGCCGTGACCCCCTTCGCCGGGGTGCTGACGGCGGGCTTTATGGCCCTCACGGCGGCCTTCCTGACGCCGCTGTTCCACGACCTGCCCAAGGCCGTGCTGGCGGCGACGATCATCATTGCCGTGATTTCCCTCATCGACGTGCCGGCCATGGTGCGTACCCTGCGCCAGTCCCCCCAGGACTTTGCCGCCATGGCGGCCACCATCGTCGGGGTGTTGGCTCTGGGGGTGGAGCTGGGCATCAGCTGCGGCGTGCTCGTGGCCCTGGGGCTGCACCTGGGGCAGTCGAGCCGGCCCCACATGGCCATCGTCGGGCGCGTGCCGGGGACGGAGCACTTTCGGAATATCGATCGCCATGAGGTGGAAACGGACCCTCGGGTGCTTTCCGTGCGGGTGGATGAATCCCTCTACTTCGCCAACGCGCGCTTCCTAGAGGATCAGCTGTTGGCCTGGGTCACCGCGCGCCCGGAGGTCGAAGATGTTGTGCTTTTGTGCTCCGCCGTCAACGGCATGGATGGCAGCGCCGTGGAAACCTTGGAAAGCCTCAATGCCCGGCTCCGGGCTGCGTCCGTGCGCCTTCACCTGTCGGAGGTGAAGGGTCCCGTGATGGATCGGTTGCGCCGCACCCACCTGTTGTCAGAACTCACCGGGGAAGTGTTCTTTACCCATCACCGCGCCATGACGGTCCTGTTGGGGCGGGAAGCCACGGCAGCGCCTGAGGGCGCCCTGCCCGCCTAAGGCCTAAGGCTTGTTCCCAGGGGTGCGGTGCCCGTACCCTCGCGCCTTTCCTTCTTAAGCGAGTCCATCATGCGTCTTTCCCGCACTCCGGGACCGGGCCTCGGCCTCGACTTTGGTACCTCGAACTCCCTCGCCGCCCGGGTAGATGGCGATGGGCTGCGCCCGCTTTCCCTCGAGGGGGCGGAAGTGATCATGCCCACGGCCACCTATCTCGACCGTGATTTCAAAAGCACCATCGGGCAGGCGGCGATTGACGCCTATATCGAAGATAACCGGGGCCGCACCGTCGAGCTGATTCCCGAGGTGATCGGCAAGAGCAGCCTGCTCACCCAGGAAGGGGGCGCGCAGAGCCGGGCGGCGCCGGAGACGCTCACGCAGGACGTCTACGGCCCCGCGGTGGAGGATGCGGGGCTACCGGGACGCCTCTTTCGGGGCCTAAAGCGGCTTCTGGGGGATCCGGAAACCCGACGCCTCATGGTGTTTGGGCAGCCCTATCGCTTAGTGGCACTCATTGTGCCGGTCCTGCTGGGCATTCGCCGGGCCATGGAGGCGGAGGGGACCCTGGCCAACACGCCCCTGTGCGTGGGCCATCCCGTGCATTTTGAAGGGCGCCACGCGCACCGGGATCGCACGGGCCTTGCGCGCTTAGAGGAAGCCTGCCGCTATGCGGGCCTGCCCCCCATCACCTTCTACCCCGAGCCCCTGGCTGCCACCCTGGCCTGGCTGCACCGCGCGGAGGCGGGGGGGCAGGGCACGGCGCTCACCGTGGATTTCGGGGGCGGGACCCTCGATCTGTGCGTGGTGCGCTTTGCCGATCAGGCCATGGAGATCTTGAGCACCGCCGGCGCGGCCCTGGGCGGGGATCATCTGGATCAGAAGCTCTTTGAGACCCTGCTGTTCCCAGCCCTCGGGGAGGGGGAGCGGTGGCGCCGGGCCGGGGATGAGCGGGAGATCGACACGCCCTTTCCCTTCAATCGCTATGCGCCCTTTCTGCTGAACTGGTCCATTGCCTATACCCTGAATCAAAACCAGTTCCGGGCCCCGGTCATGGACCTCATGGCCCGCCCCGAGCCCTCGGCGCGGAAGTTCCGCCGGCTCTACACGCTGATTACGCAAAACCTCGCCTACGAGACCTTTGCGGCCCTGCGGGAAGGGAAGCGCCAGCTATCGGAGAAGGCCTCGGTGAGCATCGATCTGCCCGAGCTCGATCTGTCCCTGACCTTGGATCGGCCGCGCTTCGAGCAGCTCATTGCGCCGGAGCTTGAGCGCTTCGATGCGGCGGTGCAGGAAGCTCTCGACCGGGCCGGCTTGCCGCCGGAAGCGATTGATGTGGTGATCACCACCGGGGGTTCGTCCCTCATTCCTGCGGTGCAGGCGCGCCTTCAGGATCGCTTTGGGGATCGGCTGGTGAGCCACGACCCGTTTGCTAGCGTGGCCTCGGGGCTCGCCCTGGCGGCAGCGCAGGGCCTCGGGTCGGCACCGCCCCGCTAGCGAAGTGTGGGGGGGCGGCCTACTGGGCGGAGGCCTGCTCGCTGCCCAGGGTGAAGGCCGGATCGCTTTCGCTGGGTCGGTAGTGAAGCGTTCGCCCGTTTTCCAGCTTGGAATCAAGGCCTAGCCAGAGCGGGCCGTCGTAGTAGAGCGTGATATCGATCTTCCCCGCCTCTCCGCCCTTCAAATCCAGCGCTTCCACGGTCCGGGGGACCCCGCCGACCTCAAGTTCCGCCGGGCGCGGCGCGCTGAAGGTGACCTCGGCGCGTTTCCCATCTTGGATGTTGATGAGCTCGGAACGCTGGGTGATGGCCCGATTCCAGTAGGGAAAGGTCCAGGCGCAGCTTTCCGGGGCTTCGGCGGCGCCGTCCTGGGTCTCGAGCGCCAGCACGCCATCCTGCCACTGGCCGTCGACCTTAAAGCGCTTGTCATTGACCTCCGTGCGACTTTCAAAGCGGGAAAGGCAGCCTCCAGTCCAGCGCTCCTCCGCCACGTGGTCGTAGGAAAAGAGCGTGAGAAAGCCAAGCTTGAACTCAAACTGGGCTTCCGAGCGCAGCGTTAGCGCTTCTCCGTCCCGCCCGAACTGGTAGCGGTGCGTGCCCAGGGGGCGATCGCCGATGAAGGCGTCGAAGCTCCGGTTCGGCGGCACTGCGTCTGCGCTGGGCCCTTCCGCCGCAAGCAGGGTGCCGGGTAGGGTGAGGAGGGCCGCGAGGGCTAGGCGTCGAAAGTCCATGGCAGTCTCCGCAGATGGGGTCCTTGATTGTCTCTGGGGGCGTAGCGCGTAACAATCAAGGCGAAGGCAAACCACCATTGGGGAGAAAAGCATGGCACGAGTCAACACGGGGACGGTGGAGCTCGAGTACGACACCTTTGGAGATCCGGCCCACCGGCCCCTGCTCCTGGTCATGGGCCTGGGCGCGCAGATGATTGCCTGGGACGAGGGCTTCTGCGAGGCCCTGGCTGAGCAGGGCCACTACGTGATCCGCTTTGATAATCGGGATTGCGGGCTGTCGACCAAATTCGACGCGGCAGGCACGCCGGATATGCAATCTCTCGTGGCCTCCCTGGCAGCGGGAGAAACTCCCGCCATTCCCTACACGCTGGACGACATGGCGGACGACGCCGTGGCCCTGCTTGATCACCTC
>JAYOYG010000018.1:15007-31884 GCA_038153445.1 Pseudomonadales bacterium | reverse complement strand
CCGCCCTCCGAGGGGGAAATCTTCGTGCTCAATGATGGCCTGCGGAACTGGGCCTATGCGCAAACGAAGGATCTGACCCTGCCCGATCTGCCCGGCATGGCGGAGGCCCGAGCGGTCTACGCCGAGCCCGCGGCAAAGCGTCCGCCCTTCGTGCTCAAGGGCGCGCATCTGGCCGCCATGACCTTTTGGCACGGGGCGCTCATGAACGACTGGGCCAATCACTGGGTGGCCTACTGGAGTGAGGGGAAGGGGAACTTTGTGACCTCGGCCATGGAAGACAGCGGTACGGCGCAAGCGCTCACTTACCTGGATCGTCTTGGAAAAGCCGATTACGACCGGCTGATGGTGCTGCGTGCGGCCAGTAACTACACGACGCCACCGCCGGGCGTGACGCCGGCGGATAACCTCCTTTCGGAGCGGAGCAGCGGCTACTCCGGGCTCCTCGGCGCCGTGGAATCGCTTTATCTGGTGGGTAATACGGTGCTCGAGGCCCTCCTCGCGGACTGGCCGAAGCACGCCGTGGCGCCGCCCTCGGCGGACTAGCCCTTCAGGATTTCCCCGTAAGGGGCGGGATCGACGTTACCCCCAGAGAGGGTCGCGAGCACCGTCTCCCCGGTCACGGGCACGGCCTTCGCGAGCAGGGCGGCAAGGCACACCGCGCCCCCGGGCTCGAGCACTAGGGCGAGGTGTTCGAAGGCAAAGCGCATAGCCTCATGCACCTCCGCTTGGGTGACGACCAGCCCCGAGGCCACCCGGGGCTGATTAATCGCAAAGGTCAGGCTTCCCGGGGTCGGCGTCAGCAGTGCATCGCAGTCCGAGGCCGGGCTTTGGCGCGCTTGAACCCGCCGTCCTAGGCGGAAGGACTCCGCGTGATCCTCAAAGCCCTCCGGTTCCACCGTATGCAGGATCGTTTCCGTTCCCTCGAAGGCCAGGGCGCAGCCGGCCATAAAGCCACCTCCGCCGGTGCAAACCAGGAGGCGATCGGCCGCAAGGCCCTGCGCCGCCAGCTGAGCCCGCATCTCAAGCCCTGCCGTGCCCTGGCCGGCGATTACGAAGCGATCATCAAAGGAGGGCACGACCGTGAGCCCCTCCGCCTCGGCTAAGCCGAAGGCGATGGCTTCCCGGTCTTCCCGCTGCCGGTCGAAGGTGATGATGCGCGCCCCGTAGTAGGCCGTATGGCGAAGTTTGATGGCCGGGGCATCCTGGGGCATGACCACGGTGACGGGGATGCCGAGCCGGGCCCCGGCGGCGGCCACGGCCTGCCCGTGATTCCCCGAGGACCAGGCCACCACGCCGCGGCTTCGAGCCTCGGCGTCCAGCGTCAGGAGCTTCGAGAGCGCGCCCCGGTACTTAAAGGAGCGGGTGTGCTGGAGCGCTTCCGCCTTCAGGAAGACCCGGGCGCCCGTGCGTTCATCGAGGACGGGGCTCGTGAGGAGGGGCGTTTGGCGAACGTAGGGCGCAATGCGCGCCGCGGCCGCCGGGATGTCCTCTGCCGTAGGAAGGGTAGGGTCTGTCGGCCCGGCCACTAGGCGAAGAGCATGTCGGCGACGAAGGGGTTGGATCGCCGCTCCTGACCGAAGGTGGAGACGGGCCCGTGCCCGGGCACGAAGGTGATCTCATCGCCCAGGGGGAAAAGCCGCTCCCGGATGCTTTTGATCAGCGCGTCGTGATCGCCCCGGGGGAAGTCCGTGCGGCCAATGGAGCCCTGAAAGAGCACATCCCCGACCACGGCGAAGTGCGCCTCGGGGGCCACAAAGACCACGTGCCCCGGGGTGTGCCCTGGGCAGTGGCGCACCAGCAAGGTTTCCTTGCCTAGGGTGACCTCATCCCCATCTTGAAGCCAGCGCGTGGGCTCGAAGGGTTCGGCCTTCAGGCCGTAGCGGGCGCCCTGCTCCGTCAGCGTATCGATGAGGAACTGATCGTCGGGATGGGGGCCAATGATGGGCAGCCCCTCCCGCGCCGCAAGCTCCGCCGTGGCGCCGGCGTGGTCCAAGTGGGCGTGGGTAATCCAGATTTGCTTTAGGGTGGCGCCGGCCTGGGCGAGGGCCGCGTCGATCTTGGGCAGATCGCCGCCGGGATCAATCACCGCCGCCTCTAGCGTCTCGTCACACCACAAAAGGGTGCAATTTTGCGCCAGAGGGGTGACGGGGACGATCATCGCTTTCAGGGCCATGGCCAACTTCCTTCCTTAGCGGCGCCGCTTAATGGCGCGTGGGGCCGCCCCCGCTGCTGCTGGGGGGCGGAAGCACTTCCTCAAGCACGAGGCCCGAAACCACCCGGCGCCCGACAAGCAGGCAGCCTTGGCGGAAGGCCTGCTGGGCTTCCTGGCTGCACCAGGCCCAGTCCGCCCCCCGGGCGTCCGCAGGCACGCGCCAGTGGCCGGAGAGGAAGGCCTTGCCGAGCCGCAGCTCCACGCACCAGTCGTGCCAAGGGCCGACGCTCCCGTCCTCTTCGTATTCCTGCTCTACAAGGCGACAGTAATTGGCGCTGCCCTCGTCTCGCGCCATGTTTTCCCCCACCACCAGCGCGCTGTCAACGCAGGACTGCCAGGCCGTGTGGACCTCATCGGCGCTCGCGAAGAGCACGGTGAAGATGGCCGCCGGGGTCAGGCTGAGGCTTAGGGGGCTATCCCAGTCGGGCTCGAGATCGCTCATGCGCCCTCGCCATCCTCGCTGTAGTAGGCCTTGAGGGCCGCGGGCACCTCGGCGAGGGGGATGCGCTGCTGGGTCATGCTGTCCCGGTCCCGAAGGGTCACCGTGCCATCCCCTTCGATGGTTTCAAAGTCGATGGTGATGCACAGGGGCGTGCCCACCTCATCGTGGCGCCGATAGGCCTTACCGATATTCCCCGTGTGCTCATAGAGAATACGGCCCAGGCCAAGCTTCTGGAGCCGGGCCTTCAGGGCGCGAGCCGTCTCCACAATCCCGTCGTGGTTCTTCTTCAGGGGAATGACGGCGGCCTTTAAGGGCGCCAGGTGCCGGGGCAGGGCCAGCACGGTGCGCTCCGAGCCGTTGTCGAGCGTTTCCACCCGGTAGGCTTCGTTGAGCACGGCGAGCACGCCTCGATCGACTCCGGCGGAGGGCTCGATGACGTAGGGCACTTGCCAGGCCTTGCTGTCCGGGTCTTGGATCGCAAGGCGGGCGTTGGAGTCCGTGTTCGGTTCCACGCTCGCGGACAGGGCCAGGCCCTCCTGATCCTTGCTGTGGGAGCCCAGGTCGAAGTCCGTCCGGTTGGCCACCCCCTCGAGCTCCTCGAGGCCGTGGGGGAAGCGATACATGATGTCCGTGGTGGCCTTGGAGTAGTGGGCCAGCTCATCCGCTTCCACCACCAGCAGCTCTAGCCGATCCCGAGGTACGCCCTGGGCCTCCCACCAGGCGATGCGCGCCTCCACCCAATAGCGGTGCCAGTCCTCGTCCGTGCCTGGGGTGACAAAGAATTCGAGTTCCATCTGCTCGAACTCCCGCACCCGGAAGATAAAGTTCCGGGGCGTGATCTCATTGCGGAAGGCCTTGCCGATCTGCGCAATCCCGAAGGGCGGGCGCCGTGCCGTGGAATCCACCACGTGGCGGAAGTTCGTGAAGATGGCCTGGGCCGTCTCCGGACGCATGTAGGCGAAGTTGGTGCCGTCGTCTACCGGGCCCACGGCGGTTTTGAACATCAGGTTGAAGGGCCGGGGTTCCGTTAAGTCCTTCGCGCCGCAGGCCGGGCACTGATCTTCGATGTGATCGGCGCGCCACCGAGCCTTGCACTGCCGGCAATCCACAAGGGGGTCGGAGAAGGTGGCTTCGTGACCCGAATACTTCAGGGTTTTCCGGTGCGTCAGGATGCTGGCATCGAGGCCCTCGACGTCGTCCCGCTCGTACACCATGGCGCGCCACCAGGCGGCCTTGAGGTTGTTCTTCAGCTCCACGCCCAGGGGACCGTAGTCATACAGTCCCTGCATGCCACCGTAGATTTCACCGGACTGGAAGATAAAACCCCGGCGCTTGCACAGGGAGACCAGGGCCTCCATGGATTGAGCGGGCACGAGCACACCTCACAAAAACATTGGGGAGCGCACTATAGGCGGGGGGCCGGGGCCCCGTCCAGAAAGCCCCGGGACGCGGGGGCGGGCTTGTTCCGCCGGGGTCCTTCCCCTAGGCTCAGCTACGCGCATTAACTCGGGGGAGAGAGTCGCATGGCCGCAGCAGGGGAAGGTATTCGCATTCGCTTAGAGCCGCAGGATGAGTACACCCATCCCATTGAGGCAGCGGAGAATTTCAACGAATCCATGTACTTCAACCTCTTCGACCCGGAGCGGAAGCTCGGGGGGTGGTTCCGCCTCGCGAACCGGCCGAACGAAGGGAAGGGGGAGATGTCCATCTGCCTTTATCTCCCCGACGGCCGCATTGCCTTCATGTTTAAGCGCCCCGAATGCACGAATAACGACGCCTTCGACAACGGCGGCATGCGCTTTGAGGTGCTCGAGCCCTTCAAGCGCGTGCGTCTAAGCTACGAAGGGTCCGTCTGCCTCCTCGAGAACCCCATGGACATGATGGATCCGGGGAAGGCCTTTAAGACCAATCCCATCGTGAAGGCCTCCCTGGCGCTCGACTTTGAAGGCGTCTCCCCCATGTTTGGGGGCGAGCCCGTGAAGGCAGACGGCTCGAAGATCGAGGAGAAGGCTGAGGAAGCCTTTGCTCGGGGCCACTACGAGCAGCACATGGCCGGCTCCGGCGTGCTCACCCTCGGGGAGGAGCGCTTCGAGCCGTCCGGCTTTGGCCTGCGCGATCACTCCTGGGGGCCCCGCTACTGGCAAAACATCGCCTGGTATCGCTGGTTGCCCATGAACTTCGGCCGGGATTTCGCCATGATGCTCTCCATCGTGACCCGCCCCGATGGTCAACAGCGCATGGGCGGCATGGTGCTCGAGAACGGTGCTTACACCCTCCTCAAGGAGGTCTCCATCGCCTCGGAGTACGACGAGAACGATTGCCAAACGCGCATGCGCTGCGTCGCCCGCTCCGACGACCGGGAATACGTGGTGACCGGAGAGGTCATGTCCCTAATCCCTCTGCGTAATCGGCGCACCACCCCAGACGGGGAATCGCTCATGACGCGCATCACGGAAGGCATGACCCGCTACGAATGCGACGGGCAGGTTGGCTATGGGCTTTCCGAGTATCTCGACCAGATTGTTGACGGCGCGCCCCTAGGCAAAGCGACCGGGTGCTAGCTCCGTGACTGACGCGAAGGCTCAGCTGGCGGAGGCGCTGGCGGCGGTCCTGTCCCGGGCGTCGCTCCCGTCCCTGGGCGAAGGGGTCACCGTTTCCGCCCTGACCCGCCTCACCGCGGGCGCGGCGAATGAAACCTGGCGCTTTGAGGCGTCCGGGGCCTCCGGGAAACAAACCTGCATCCTGCGCCGGGCCCCCTTCGTGGCTGAGGCCGCCCCGGAAGATAGTCAGAACCTGGGGAAGGCCGGGGAAGCCCGGGTGCAGGCGGCGGCTCGCCAAGCGGGGGTTCCCGCGGCGGAAGTGCTCACGGTGCTGACGGAAGCCGACGGCCTCGGAGAGGGCTACCTCATGGCGGCCCTCGAGGGCGAGACCTTACCCCGGAAGATTCTGCGCGATGAGGCCTACGCGGCGCTCCGCCCCCGGTTGCCCGCACTCTGCGGCGCTGCGCTGGCGCAGCTGCATCAGGTGGCCCCGGCGCAGGTGCCCGACCTTACGCCGTCGCCGGCGGCGCAGCAGCTCGAGCGCTATGAAACGCTTTATCGCGGCTTTGAGCAGCCCGTGCCGGTCTTCGAGCTGGCCTTTCGCGTGCTCGAAAACCGGTGCCCTCGGGAGGCGCCCGAGGGGATCGTTCATGGCGATTTTCGCATTGGCAACTTCATGGTGGGGCCGGAGGGCCTGCGGGCCATTCTGGATTGGGAGCTGGCCCACCTTGGCGATCCCATGGAAGATCTTGGCTGGCTCTGCGTGCCCTCCTGGCGCTTCGGCGTGATGGAGAAGCCCGTGGGAGGCTTCGGACAGCGCCTCGCCCTCTGGGACGCCTACGAGGCCGCCGGGGGGCGGCTCGACGCGGATCGGGCAGCGTACTGGGAATTGTTCGGCGCGCTGAAGTGGGGCGTCATGTGCATGATGATGACCCGGGCCCACCTTTCCGGGGCCACGGTCTCCGTGGAGCGGGCCGCCATCGGTCGGCGCGTGTCCGAAACGGTGCTGGACGTGCTGAATTATCTTGAGGGCAAGGAGTCCTTCCCATGAGCGGACAGCGGCCCACGGCTCCGGAGCTCGTCGCGGCGGTGCGGGGCTTCCTAGAACAGGAGGTGGCGGGCCAGCTCACCGGCGCCACCGCCTTTAATTTGCGCATTGCGGTGAACGTGCTGGCTATCGTCGAGCGGGAGCTGGCGGCGGAGGATGACCGCACGGCTGCGACGGCGCGCCTTGCCGCCCTCCTGGAAGCAGATCCCGGTCTTGGGCGGGAGGCTTTAGAAGAGAAGCTCGTGGCGGCGCTGCAAAGCGGCGCCCTTGGCCTGGCTTCTCCAGGACTTTTGACGCATCTGCGTGCTGATGCGGTGCGTCAGCTAGGTATTGATAACCCACGCTACGGGAGCTATCGCCGGGAAACGGCGGAGCCATAAGCGGCTAAGACCGCAGCCGGAGCGTTTTTTAACGCGCTAGGGGAGAGAAAGCATGGTCGCCATTGCGGGCGGTTGGAACTACGGAGATATCTACGACGCCCTGGGGGCAGCGCTGCCGGCGGATGCGCCAGCGCTGATTCACGGGGATCGGGCCATCAGCTGGGGCGACTTTACGGCCCGCAGTAATCGCCTGGCCCGGGCCCTGGGCGCCGCGGGGCTCACGGCCGATAGCAAGGTCGGCTTCTACTGCCGCAACCATCCGGCCTACATGGAAATGCTGGCCGCCTGCTTCAAGGGGCGCTTTGTCCACGTCAACGTGAACTACC
This sequence comes from Pseudomonadales bacterium, assembly GCA_038153445.1. Classification (GTDB taxonomy): domain Bacteria; phylum Pseudomonadota; class Gammaproteobacteria; order Pseudomonadales; family Azotimanducaceae; genus Salivita. The sequence goes on along the minus strand of JAYOYG010000018.1, from coordinate 24,936 downwards.
GCTACGTCGACGAAGAGCTCTACTACATCTTTGACAACTCCGATGCGGAAGCCGTGCTCTATGCCCGGGAGTTTGCGCCGCAGGTGGAGGCGCTGAAGGCTCGCCTGCCCAAGGTAAAGTGCTTTATTGAGGTTAGCGATGATACGGACGTGGTCCTCGACGGGGCCCTGTCCTACGAGGCCCTCGCGCAGAACGGCGATGGGTCCCCCCTGGGCATTCCGCGCAGCGGCGACGATCTCCTGTTCCTCTACACCGGCGGCACCACGGGCATGCCGAAGGGCGTGATGTGGGGGCATGACGATCACTGGCACGCCGGCGCGGCCGGGGCCACCCCCGCCACCAATCTCTTGCCCCCGGAAAGCCTCGAGGCCCACGTCGCGAACGTGCTCGCCGCCGGTGGCGGATCGCGGATGATTCCTTGCTGCCCCCTGATGCACGGCACGGGGTTATTTACGGCCATGGGCACGCTGGCTCAAGGGGGCAGCATTCTGACCCTCGAGGGGCACAGCTTTGACGCCGAGGAGTGCCTGGCGGCCATCGACCGCTGGAAGGTCAACGGCCTCGCCATCGTCGGCGACGCCTTCGCGAAGCCCCTGCTCCGAGCCCTCGAGGAGAATGCTGGACGCTATGACATCTCGAGCCTCGTGAGCATGATCAGCTCCGGGGTGATGTGGTCCATGGAGGTCAAGCAGGGCCTTCTGAAGCACAACGAGAACCTCGTGCTCACCGATTCCTTCGGGGCATCGGAGGCCGTGGGCTTCGGGCGCTCAGACACGACGAAGGACGGCACGGTGCAAACGGCGAAGTTCATGCTCGGGGAGCACTGCAAGGTCTTTACGGAAGATTTCCGGGAGCTGGCCCCGGGGGCGCCGGAGCCGGGCTTTATCGCCCGCGGAGGCGCCATTCCCAAGGGGTATTACAAGGACCCGGAGAAAACGGCGAAGACCTTCCCCACCATCAACGGTGAGCGCTACTCCATCCCCGGGGATTGGGTGCAGGTAGAGGCGGATGGCAGCTTAACTCTGCTGGGCCGGGGGAGCGTGTGCATTAACACCGCCGGGGAGAAGGTCTATCCGGAGGAAGTCGAGGAAGTGCTCAAGGAGCATGGGGACGTCGATGACGCCCTCGTGGTGGGCGTGCCCGACGAGAAATGGGGGCAGATGGTCACCGCGGTGATCGCCCTGCGCGCCGGCGCAAGCTTCGACCAGGAGGCCCTTCGGAGCCACGTTCGGGGTAAGCTCGCGGGCTATAAAACCCCGAAGCACATTTTTGTGCGCGACACCCTGAGCCGGGCCAGCAATGGCAAGGCGGATTACAAACTTATGCTGGCCTATGCCAAGCAGCGGCTTGGGCTGCCGGCCTAAGCCCCGCAATTATTGAAAAGGAATCGCTCATGACGCTCGCAGCTGCATCGCTCTTTGATCTGACCGGCAAGAACGCCATCATCACCGGATCCTCTAAGGGGATCGGGAAGGCCATCGCGGAAGCCCTCGCGGCCCACGGGGCCAATGTGGTGATCTCCTCCCGGAAGGCTGAGGCCTGCCAGGAAGTGGCGGATAGCATCAACGCGGGTCTTGGCCCCGATGCGCCGAACCGTGCCGTGGTGATCCCCGCGCACATCGGCGATAAGGCCGCCCTGCAGAACCTCGTCGACGAAACCCATGCGCAGCTGGGCAATATCGACATCCTGGTTTGCAACGCCGCCGTGAACCCCTACTACGGGCCGTCGAAGGACATTCCCGATGCGGCCTTCGAAAAAATCATGAACTCCAACGTGCTGTCGAATCACTGGCTTTGTCACATGGTGCTGCCGGAGATGGAAGCCCGGGGCGATGGCTCGATCATGATCGTTTCCTCCATCGGTGGGCTTCACGCGAGCACGGTGATTGGAACCTACAACATCTCCAAGGCCGCGGATTTCCAGATGGTGCGGAATCTATCCGCGGAATACGGGCCCAAGGGCATTCGGGTCAACGCCATTGCGCCGGGACTCATTCGTACGGACTTCGCCCGAGCCCTGTGGGAAAACCCGGAAACGCTGAAGCGGGTCACGGCCACCGTGCCCCTGCGGCGCATCGGGGAGCCCGAGGAGCTTGCCGGTGTGGCCGTCTTCTTGGCCTCTAAGGCGGGTAGCTACGCCACGGGGCAGAACTGGGTGGTGGACGGCGGTTCCACCATCGTCTAACCCGGCTCATGCTGAGCTATCAGCACGCCTACCACGCAGGGAACCACGCGGACCTGCTGAAGCACCTCGTGCTACGCGAGGTGCTCGCTTACCTCACGAAAAAGCCCGCCCCGGTCACCTACGTGGATAGCCACGCCGGGGAGGGGGCCTACGATCTCACCGGCCCCCTCGCCCAGCGCCTCCGGGAATTTGAGGGGGGCGTGGGCGCCGCGCTGAGGGCCGCGTCGAAAGCGCCGGCGTCGGTGCGGGCCTTCCTCGATGACGTGCAGGCTCTGCCCGGTAACGAGGGCGGCGCGTTGCGGGCGCTGCTGGGATCCCCCGGGTGGGCGCAGCGCTGGTTGCGCGAACAGGACCGGCTCTTTCTTTTTGAGCAGCATCCCCAGGCCTTTCCCGCCCTTCAGGCGGCGCTGGGGGAAGACCCCCGGGTGACCGTGCGAAGGGCCGATGGCTTTGCCGGAGCCTTGTCGATTCTGCGCGCCCCGACCAAGCGAGCCCTTTGGCTTTTAGACCCTGCCTACGAACGGCGAGAGGAGGATCAGGAGGTGATCCGCCGGGTGCGCCAGGTGAGCCGCCAGCTTCCGGGCGCCGTGGTGGCCGTTTGGTATCCCGTGGTGGAGCGGGCCCGTACGGAGGCGCTTCTGGAGGGTGTGCTTGACGCGACGGCCGCGCCGCTTTTGAAGTTGGAGCTATCCATCGCCCCCGATCACCCCGGGCGCGGCATGACCGGTAGCGGCATGCTGGTGGCCAATCCCCCCTACACCCTGGAGGAGACCTTCGCTGAAGTTCTACCCTGGCTTATGGATACGCTCGCGCCTGCGCAGGGTGCGGGGATGCTGCGCTGGCTTCGGCCGGCGCCCTAGGGAGGGGGTGGTGGGTAAGCGAGAGCGGGGCGTTTTATCCCATTGGAACGATGGCCGGGGCTTCGGCTTCATCCAGCCGGCGGGTGGTGCGCCAGAGGACGCGTTGTTTGTCCATGTGCGCGCGTTCCCGGACCGTCGCGCGCTGCCCGTGGGGATGGATCTCACCTTTGAGCGCGGCTCGGACCCCCGGGGCCGGCCTTGCGCTCTGGCCGTGCGCCCCCGGGAATCGCTCCGCCGCGTGCTCTGGCGGAGCTTTTTCCAGCTGCAAGCTCAGGCCGCAGCTCTGGCCTTCATGGCGCTCCTGGGCCTCGGCTTTTGGGCCTCCGTGGTCCCCGCCTTTCTGGTCCTGGCCTATCTGGTGTTCAGCCATCTCACCTATGGGATTTACCTGTGGGATAAGGCCGGGGCCATCCGTGGCGCCTGGCGCGCCGACCCCCGGTTGCTCTATGCCCTCGCCTTCCTCGGGGGCTGGCCCGGGGCGCTCATCGCTCAGGATCGCCTTCGGCATCTGACGAAGAACGACCGCTTCCGCCGCTTTTTCTGGCTCGCCACCACCTTCAATGTGCTCACGGCCTGCTGGTTTCTCACCCCTGATGGTCGCTTCTGGAGCGAAGCGATCCCGCTGGTGCTTCAGCGCCTCTTCGGGGCCTAGGCGCGGTGCGCTATGCTCTGCCTCCTACACGGGGGAGCAGTCATGAGTGATCTGAATATTCGCGCGGGGCGGGCGGAAGATCTCGACGCCATGTTGGCCCTTTTGCCGCGGCTAGCCGATTTTCCCTTACCGCCGGGGCGGGCGCCGGAAGATACCTACCAGGGGGATGGGAAAACGCTGAAGGCCTGGGCCAAGGGTGAAGAGCCCCAATGCCGGGTCACGGTCGCCGAAGATGGGGCGGGGCTGTTGGGCTTTACCTTGGTGCGGCTGCAGCCGGAATTCATGAGCGGTGCGCCGAGTGCGCATCTCGAGGTGATCATCATTGATCCCCGGGCCGATGGCACGGGGCTTGGGAAGACGCTTTTGGAGCGCGCCGAGGCCATGGTGGTGGCCGAAGGGGCTCAGTCCATGACGCTGCACGTCTTTGCCAACAATGAGCGGGCCCGATCCGTCTACGATCGCTTTGGCTATAGCGGCGAGCTGCTTCGCTACGTGAAGCGGTTCCCCGCTTAACGTTCCGTTTGCGCGACGGCGTCCCGTCGTCGCGGCGGCAGCACCGTCGCCCCAAGGAGGGTAAAGGCCACGGGCCCGCCCCCGGGGCCTAGGGGCACGGGGAGGGTGAAAACGTCCTCGCCGTGGCGAAGGCGGTCTGCGCTTAGGCGCTGGCCCTCAAAGCGCGGGCAGCCCAGGGGCGCCGGCGCCCCTGGGGGTAGGGCGCGCACATCCTGCGGATCGATCAGCGCTGCCGCGGGGCCTGCCCGGTCCTCCGCCCGGAGGAACGGCGCCGCCTTGACCCTCAGCGCCTGTCCCCCGTAGCAAAATTCCAGCGTTCCATCGGTCTCCCGAAGCGTTCCGTTGACTAGCGTCGGTGCCCCAGCCCCGCCGAGGGCCTGCGCCAGGGGCTGGGCTGTCCCCAGGCTGACGCCGTCCTCTTCGATGAGGGGCAAAAGGTGATCGCAGAGGCTTACCGCCTCCTCAAGGCGATGGGTCGCGAGCACGAGGGTGAGGCCTTGGCGCTCCACCACCTCATCAAGGAGGGAAAGGGCCGCTTCGCGCCGGGCCGGGTCCAGATTCGCAAAGGGTTCATCAAGCAGCAGCCAGGAGGGCGCGGCCAGGAGGGCCCGCCCCAGGGCCACCCGCTGGGCCTCGCCGCCGGAGAGTTGGTGGGCGCGCCGGGGCAGCACGGGGGCGAGATCAAGGCGTGCCACGACCTCTTCGAAGCTCACCGGTGGAGGCGCGAGGGGCCGGGCAAAGCGCAGGTTTTCCTCGGCGGTGAGATGGGGAAAAAGAAGGGCGCGCTGGAACACCATGCCTAGCCGTCGCGCCTCCGGGGCTAGGCCCCTCTTCCCGGTGGCTAGGGTGCGGTCCCCCAGCTGCACGGTCCCCTGGGCCTGGCGTTCGAAGCCCGCGAGGGCGAAAAGTAGGGTGCTTTTGCCGATCCCCGAGGGGCCCATGAGGGCAAGGCGCCGGCAAGGCTCCGGGGCCTCCGCTCGGAGGGAAAACGCGCCTTTCCTGAGCGCTAGGGAAAAGCGCAGCATCAGCGAAGGCTCCCCAGGGTTTGGCCGGTCCTCGCGCGCAGCTGCCGGGCGGCGCCCTCTCCAAGTAGCAGTCCGGCGAGGGCGAGGGCGATGGCCAGGGCGACCAGCCGCCCCGCGGCGGTTTCGCCCCCGGGGGTTTGGAGGGCGCTGTAGATCGCCAGGGGCAGGGTTTGCGTTTCCCCGGGGATGTTGGCCGCAAAGGTCATGATCGCCCCGAATTCTCCCAAGGCCGCGGCGAAGGCCGTGATGGCGCCGGCAAGAAGGCCTGGCAGGGCGAGAGGGAAAGTCACTCGGCGGAAGCGTGCCCAGGGGGACAGGCCGAGGCTTTGCGCCGCCCGGTGCAGCCCGGGGTCGATGGCTTCGAGGGCCAAGCGGAGGGCGCGAACCTGGAAGGGAAAGGTCACCACGGCAGCGGCCAGCGCGGCGCCGGTCCAGTGAAACACTAGGCGCAGGCCAAGCACCTCCTTTAACCATCCGCCAAGGGGCGCCTGGGTGCCCAGGGTAATCAGAAGCAAGTAACCCACCACCACCGGGGGCAGTACCAGGGGTAGGTGCACCAGCGCGTCGAGGATAAGCGTACCCCGGCCACCCCGGGCTAGCCGCGTAGCCACAAGCAGAGCGATGGGGAGGCTTCCCAGCACCGCCACGGCGGCCACCTTGAGGGACAGGAGGGTCGCGAGGGTTTCCACTTCTCCCATCATGATTGGGGGGCCCTCGTCAGGACAGTGAAGCCCGCTTCTTCCCAGGTTGCCCGGGCGCGAGGGCTGCGGAGGAAGGCTTCGAAGGCTCGAGCATCCTCTTGCTCGGGCGTATCTAAGAGCCGACCCAGGGGATAAATGATGGGCGGGTGGGCCTTAGCGGGGATGATCGCGAGGGCCTCCAGCGCGGGAAGAACGCGGGCGTCGCTGGCGTAGCCGAGGCCTAGGGGCGCTTCGCCTCGGGCCACCCAGGCGAGGGCCGTGCGAACGCTATCCGCGGGGAGGAGCCGGCCCTTCAGCGCCGGCAGGAGCCCGTAGTCGGCCAGGGCGGCGTGCCCGTAGCGCCCGGCAGGCACGTGCTGAGGGTCGCCCAGGGCCAGGCGGCCGCCTTCTCCGAGGCGCTCGGGAAGCGAGCGGAGGCAGGGTTCGGGCGCGTCGCAGGGGGGCTGGGTTCCCCTCCGCGCTAGGAGGGCGAGGCGATTGCCCAGGAGCGGCGCGCTGCTGAGGGGCCGGGCTTCTCCAAGGTTTTCCATCCACCGTTCATCGGCGCTGAGGAACAGCTGAGCCTCGGCCCCTGCCGCGAGCTGGCGGGCCAGGGTGGAGCTGGCTGCGAAGACCAGCCGCGGGGCCCGATGGCCCTCGGCGACGTAGGCCACGGCCTGCCGTTCTAGGGCCTCCCGGAGGGAAGCCGCGGCAAACACGGTGACCGCCTCTTCTGCGCGGAGCCGGGGAGCCAGGAGGCTCAGGGCTAACAGGAGCAGAAGGGCGCGGCCCTGGCGGAGAGAGGAGAAAGCCGTGGTCATGGCGCGATCATCCCAAAGCCCAGGCGGGGACGGAAGCGTCCAGTTTCGCCGGGCCCTAGGGCATGCGGGCGGGCTCGACCCCTTCCCCGAGGTCTTCGATGGAAGAGGCCTGGGCCAGCTCCTCCCCCAGCCGCGCCTCGGCGCTGGCTCGGGGCTTGGAGAAGCGCGCCAGGGCCAGGTAAGCCACGGGGGTGAGGTATAGGGTGAAGAAGGTCGCGAGGCCTAACCCCCCGAAGACCACCCAGCCAATGGCGGTCCGGGCCTCGGCGCCGGGGCCCGTGGCCAGGATCAGGGGCAGGGCCCCAAACACCGTGGAAATGAGGGTCATGGCCACGGGGCGGGCTCGAATGCGCGTGCTGTCCAAAATCGCTTCCCGGATGCTGGCCCCGGCATCCCGGCGCTGGTCAGCGAACTCCACCAGGAGGATGCCATTTTTCGCGATTAGGCCAATGAGCATTACCAGCCCCACCTGGGAGTAGATGTTCAGGGAAGTGCCCGTGAGCGCAAGGGCAAAAATCGCCGCGGCGAGGCCAAAGGGCACGATGGTCATGACCACAAGGGCGCTCGTCAGGCTTTCGAATTGGGCCACTAGCACGAGAAACACCACGAGCAAGGCAAAGCCGTAAGTAAGGAGCGTCTCTTGGTTAGAGGCTTCCAGGGTAGCGGCTTCCCCGAGGGTAATCATGGTGACCTCATCCCCAAGGGTATCGGCGGCGAGGGCGCGGAGCGTATCGAGGGCGCCCTGGAGGGGTACCCCCGGGGCCACGTTAAGGGAGAGGGGAATGGCCCGGCGCTGGGCCTGGCGATCGAGCTGCCCCGCCACCCCTTCCTCCACGAGCGTCACGAGGGCCGTCAGGGGCACGCGCCCGCCGCTGTCCGTGCGGACATACAGGTTCACCAGGTCGCTGGGGTCTTGAATCGCGCCGGCGCCGGCTTCCAGATAGATGGGAATCGCTTCATCGCCCACGCTTAAATCCGTGACCCGGAAGCCATCCACCGTGGCCCGGAGCGTCTGGGCCAGGTCATTTAGGTTCACCCCCAGGTCCGCGGCGCGCCGCCGGTCGATACGCACGGAGAGCTGGGGCTGGGTGGGCTGGTAGCCAATGCGCGGCTGGGAGAGGGGGCCGCCGGCGTCGTCGATGGCCGCTGCCAGGCGCCGCGCGGCGGCGTAGATGGTTTCGTATTCATTGCCCACGAGGGCCACCCGGACCCCGCCGCTGGAGGCGCCGCGCAGGTTAAGGCTGTTGCTCGAGAACACCCGGGCATTGGCCCCCGGGAGCGTGGCAAGGGGCGGGGCGATTTCCTGGGCAATGGCCTGCTGGCTGCGGCTTCGTTCCTCCCAGGGCACGAGGGGCGCATTGATGAACACCACGTTCGGGTCGAAGCGGCCCACCACGGTGTAGAGATGGGCCACTTCGCCCTTTTCGAGCAGCGGTAGGAGCACGGACTCCATGCGGTCTGCTTGCCGTTCCGCATAGCGCAGACCCACACCGTCGGGGCCTCGGGCAAAGATGTTTAGCTGGCCCCGATCCTCCGAGGGCAGGAGCTCCCGGTCGAGCTGGGGATAGAGCAGGGCGGCGCCGCTCGCGGCGACAAGGCAGGCGCCAAAAAGCATCCAGGGGGCGCGTAGGACGAGGGCCACGGTGCGCTCGTAGAAAGCCGCGAGGCTGCGCCCGAAGCGATTGAGCCGGGTCATGAGGGCCCCGGGGGCGGGCGCGGCGGAGGGCAGGCGCGCCATGGCGGCGGGGACCAGGGATAGGGCCACGAAGGAGGAGATGGCCACGGAGACCGCGAGCACGAAGCCGAATTCCCGGAAGAGCCGCCCCGCCGTGCCCGGCAGGAAGGCAATGGGCACGAAAACGGCCACCAGTACGGCGGTGGTGGCCACCACGGCAAAGAACACCTGGCGCGTGCCGAGCACCGCAGCGGCGGAGGCACCGAGGCCCTGACGTCGACGGCGCTGCACGTTCTCCAGCACCACGATGGCGTCATCCACGATCAAGCCCGTGGCCAGTACGAGGGCCAGCAGGGTCAAGATGTTGATGGAGAAGCCGAGGGCCCAGAGGCAGGCCAGGGTGCCCAGGAGCGCCACCGGAATGGCCAGGGCGGGCACCAGGGTCAGGGCGAGGGAGCCGGAAAAGACCCGAATGGTGAGGATGACCACGGCGACGGCCAGAAGCAGGCTTTTCACCACCTCCGTGACGGCGCCGCGGATGAAGGTCGATTCGTCGGAGATCTTGATGAACTCGATGTCCTCGAAGCGCTCGTTCAAGCGTTCAATGGCGCGATCGATGCCGCTGGCGATTTCGATGGTGTTCGAGCCGGCCTGGCGAACGATGCCCAGGCCAATGACTTGCTCGCCGTTCAAGCGCACGAAGGAGGTGGGGTCCTCCGGGGCGAAGGTGACTTCGGCGACGTCTCCGAGGCGGACGTCATCGCGAATGATCGTGCTGGCGATATCCCGTTCCGTGATGGCCGAGGCGTCGGCGCGCACGATCAGCTCCTGGTCCCCAGCGCGAAAGCTTCCCGCAGGGACGTCCAGGGGCACCTGCAGAAGCACGGGGATGAGCTCGGGCACGGTCAGCCCGAAGGCGGTGAGGCGCAGGGGGTCGAGAATGATGCGGAGCACCCGCTGGCGCTTGCCAAAGAGGGGCACGTCCGCCACGCCATCGAGGGCAATGAATTCGGGGATGATGTTCTTTTCGACGATGCGCGTGAGGGTGGCTTCGTCGTAGCGATCCGAGCGGACGGCCACGCGGACGATTTCCTCCGCGTCTTCATCGGCTTTGAAGACCGCGAGCTGCTCCACGGCGTCCGGAAGCTGGCGAGTCACCCGGCTCACCGCTTCCCGGACGTCCGCGGCGGCTCGGTCGAGGTCCACCCCAGGGCGAAACTCAATGCGAATGCGGGCGTTGTTCTCCTCCGAGGAGGCGCTGATATCGAGCACTCCGGACACCCGGGCCACGGCCCCCTCCACGAGGCTCGTCACCTCCGAGTCCATGGTCTCCGGGGAGGCGCCGGGGAACTCGACGCGAACGCTGACGATAGGGCGGTCGACGTTCGGGAGTTCTCGTACCTCCACGGCGAGGAGGGCTGCCAGGCCCGCGATGACCACGAGTAGGTTCAGGACCACCACCAGCCAGGGGCGCCGAACCCCCAGCGCCGGTAAATCGTTCACCGCTTCGCTCATGGT
>JAYOYG010000018.1:0-14907 GCA_038153445.1 Pseudomonadales bacterium | reverse complement strand
GTGGTCTCAGCAAAGAGCTCTACAGAGCGCCGGGCCTGGGAGGTCCCCACGGCTTCAAGGCGGAGCCGCTCCGCCTCCAGGGTGACCGGTTCCGCGACCACGGGGATGGGTCCACCGCGTCGTCCTTGCCGGGCGCTGGGGTCGTCGCCTCCGCAGGCCGTCAGAAAGAAGCAGAGGGCCAGAAGGCTCGCGAGGAAACGGGAAGGCCAGGGCGTCATAGGATTCCTCATGCGCCGAGCGTCGCGAGGGCGACGGGAAGAAGGGCGCATTGTGACCGGCGTCCGTAGGATGTCTAGGGGTCTACCCTAGACAGGCTGTTGGCCCCCAGTATGCGCACCGGCGAGGTTCAGAGAAGGGGGCAAGGCGTTAAAAAATATGAAGTTGGCCTCGCGTAAGGGAGAGCCTTGGCGGGCAGGAAGGCTATGATGGGACACAGATAAAGGAGGAAACCCGCATGATCACGATCCCCGAAGGCGCTGCCCTGGATCAGGCGCTCATCGACCCGGTGACCTGGGCAGACGAGGCGCGCATCCACGCCTACCTGACGTGGCTCCGGGCGAACGACCCGGTGCGCCACATGACGCCGGAAGGGTATGAGCCCTTCTACGCCATTACCAAGCACGCTGACGTGATGGCGATCGAGCGGGATAAGCAGGGCTTTATCAACGACCCCCGGCCCACCCTCGCGCCCATCATGGTCACGGAGGCCATCGCGGCGCTCACGGGCCGCAAGCACCTCGTGCGTTCCCTGGTGCAGATGGACGACCCGGACCACATGAAGTATCGCATGCTCACCGCGGCCTGGTTTACGCGCCAGCGCCTCCAGAGCATGAAGACCACGGTGGATGCGCTGGCCGATCAGTACGTTTCCCGGCTCGCAGAGTTTGGGGGGCGCTGCGACTTCGTGAAGGACCTCGCCGTTTGGTATCCCCTGCGCGTGGTCATGTCCATCCTTGGGGTCCCCGAGGAGGACGAGCCGATCATGCTGAAGCTCACCCAGGAGCTCTTCGGGTCCACGGACCCGGACGTGCAGCGCTCCTTTGACCTCATGTCCATCGGGCAGGTGGTGGAGGACTTCGAGGCCTATTTTAAGGGGATCTCCGAGGATCGACGGAAGAACCCTCGGGATGACGTGGCCTCGATCATCGCCAACGCACAAATCGACGGGGCGCCCATCGGCGATCTGGAAGCGGCGGGGTACTACATCATCGTGGCCACGGCGGGGCACGACACCACGAGTAGCTCCACGGCGGGGGGGCTCCTGGCCCTCCTCGAAAACCCCGGGGAGTTCGATAAGCTTCGCGCCGATCCCGATCGCCACCTCGCAGGCGCGGTAGACGAGATGATTCGCTGGGTATCCCCAGTGCGCCACTTCATGCGCACGGCCACGGTGGATACGCCCCTCCGGGATAAGGTCATCAAGGCCGGGGAATCGGTGATTCTCTGGTACCCCTCTGCCAACCGGGACGAAGAGGTTTTTGAGGCGCCCTTCGAGTTTCGCGTGGAGCGTCCCGCGGCCCGGAACCTTGCCTTCGGCTACGGTGCGCACGTGTGCCTCGGGCAGCATTTGGCGCGCATGGAGATGGAAGCGCTGTATCGGGCACTGCTGGAGCGGGTCGAGCACATCGAGCTGGATGGCACGCCCCAGTATGCCCAGGCGGCCTTCGTGGGAGGGCTGAAGAGCCTGCCCATTCGTTATCGCTTAAAGTAAGCCAGGGATTTACGAAATAAGGGGGAGCGGGAAATGAGTAGCAGCGCAATGGATCGGATGCCCATCTTGGTGGGCGTGGGCCAAATCACGGAGAAGACGCCGGGCCTGGAAGGGTTATCGTCCCCCGTGGATCTGATGGTGCAGGCGACGGAAGCGGCGCTGGCCGATGCGCACTTAAGCAAGACCGTCCTCGAGCAGGTGGACACGCTGGTGGTGGTGCGCAGCTTCCGGGAATCCACGCCCAACTCCCCGGAGGCCCTGGCCAAGCGCCTCGGCGCCAGCAATGCTGGCCAGTGGCTCATGCCTAACGGCGGTAATGGCCCCCAGTACCTGGTGAATCGCTATGCCCAGGCCATCGCCGAGGGGCGCTGCGAACTGGCCCTCTTTTCCGGCGCTGAAGCCATTGATAACGGGCGCAAGCTGCTAAAGGCGGGGATCACCCCGCCCTGGGAAGAGCCCACGGACCGCAAGCCGAGCTATCTCGTCGACGAGAAGAAGATGTCGAACGACATCGAAGATGCCCATGGCCTCATGATTCCCGCCACGGCCTATCCGCTCTACGAAAATGCCCTGCGCGGCCATTACGGGCACAGCATTGCCGAGCATCAACAGGTCATGGGCGAGCTCTTCTCCCGCTTCTCCGAGGTGGCCGCCAAGCATCCCCACGCCTGGTTCCCCGTGGCGCGCTCTGCCGAGGAAATCGCCACGGCTACCCCGAGCAATCGCTACGTGGGCTGGCCCTACACCAAGTTCATGAATGCCATGAACCAGATTAACCAGGCCGCCTCCCTTCTCATGACCTCCGTGGGCAAGGCTCGGGCCCTGGGCATTCCCGAGGACCGGTGGCTTTATCTTCACGGCTGCGCCGATACGAGCGAGCTGTGGTACGTGCTCGATCGGGAGAACTACCACAGCTCCGTGGCGATTCGGACTCTCGCGGAGGAAACCTACGCCATGGCTGGGCGCGACGCCTCCGGTCTCGATCACATCGACATCTACTCCTGCTTCCCCAGCGCGGTGCAAATCGCCCGGGATGAGTTCGGCATTGCCAAGGATGATCCCCGCCCCCTCACCATTACCGGGGGCCTGCCCTTCCACGGCGGGGCGGGCAATAACTACGTGATGAACTCCATTGCTTCCATGGCGGACACGCTGCGCGCTGCGCCGGGCACCTATGGCCTGGTGACGGCCAACGGCGGTTACCTGACCAAGCACTCCGCGGGCATCTACAGCACCGAGCCGCCGGCACCGGCGCGGGGAGACGTACCCTGGGTGCGGAAAGATCCGGCGAGCTATCAGGGCCGCATTGAGGCCACGGCCCATCCCCGGGTGGAGGCGGCCCCGGAAGGCGCCGCCACCGTGGAGACCTATACCGTCACCTTCGGCCGGGAAGGTACGCCGGAGGTGGGCATTGTGGTGGGCCGTCTGGAGGATGGCGCGCGTTTCTGTGCGCACCTACCGCAGGATCCAACGCTCCTCGCTGCCATGACCGAGGAAGACTTCCTGGGCGCGGCGGGGACTGTCACCACCGGTGCGCCGGTCAATCGCTTTACCCCGAAGGGCTAACCCTTCGGCTCACGGGCTCCGTTTAGAGGAAGAGAGCAAAGCAATGACTGAACATCTTCAACCGTCCTGGTGGGCGCGCTTTTCCCTAGTGGGGGCTCTCTTTGCCGCCGTTCTTTTGGTGCTTGCCCCCTTGGCCTACCGCTTGGGCCTCGCGGGCGTGCAGGGGGCGGTGCTGATGCTGCCGGCGATGGCGTCCGTGCTGGCCTTTCTGGCCTTCCTCTTCGGGCTTTTCGGCTTCGTGCTGTGGCTCCGGGGAGGGCGCCCCGCCGATCGCCTCCATGTTCTTGTGGGAAGCGCGCTGAGTCTTGCCGTGCTGCTGCAAATGGGCGGGCAGTTCGCCCTGGCCCAGAGCGTTCCCGCCATCCATGACATCAGCACCGATACGGTTGATCCTCCCGCCTTCGTTGCCGTGGTGCCCCTGCGCGCCTCGGCGCCCAACGGCCTAGACTACGATCGGGAGACCCTCGCCCCGCTCATGGCGGAGCACTACGCCGACCTGAAGCCCCTGGTGATCGACGCGGATCCCGCGGCGGTCTTCTCCCGAGCGGAGGCCGTCGTGGCCGCCCAGGGCTGGACCCTCGTGGCCTCCGATCCCGCCGCCGGGCTCATCGAAGCCTACGATCAAACGGCCCTTTACGGCTTCATCGACGACGTGGTGATTCGCATCCGAGCCCTCGGGCCGCGGCAAGCCCAGGTGGACGTGCGTTCCGTCTCCCGCGTCGGGCAGAGCGACCTTGGCGCCAATGCGGCGCGCATTCGCGCGTTCCTCGCCGCCCTGGATCCCAAGACCCGCCAATAAGGCGCACGGCCTCCGCCGCTTCCGCGGCGGGGGCTTTCCCTAGGGCGCCCTGAGACTAGGGCCATGACGCCCTTCTCACTCCCACCGCTACCCCCGGGTCTGCTTTGGCCCCCCGCCCCCCGGCTTCGCTGGCCCCTGCTGCTGGCCTTTCTTGCAGGGCTGCTCGCCCTCGTGCTCGCCCTGGCACTCTTGCCCTATCCCCGGAGCGAAACGCTCCAGGGCTGGCTAGTGCCGGAGGGCGGTTTGCTTGAGCTGCGTGCGCCTCGGGCTGGGGTGCTGGGCCCGCTCCTGGCGGAACCGGGAGCGCGGGTGGCCGCCGGCACGCCTCTGCTGCTGGTCTATGCCTCTGATCGAGACCGGCTGGAAGCGGAGCACGACCGTCTGCTTCTAGAGTGGTGGCGTGCCGAGGCCCTACAGCAGGATCAGGCGGAGCGGCGCCAGGAGCGCCAGGCCGCTTCCCGCGCCCTGCGTAAGGCGCTGGCTGAGGCCGCAGCGCAGAACCGCCGGGCCCAGGAGCACGCGCAGCAGCAGCTGGAAACGCTGGAAGCATTGCTCGCGCCGGTGCTGAGCCCAGGCACGGCCCCGGCGCTCCAGCTGCCGGTGATGCTCAAGGCGCAGGCCCAGCTCCAGCGCTTCGGGGCGGAAAGCCAGCTGCTCCGGCTCCTTCAGGAAGCCCGCGGGCTTCATCGTGAACACGCCCAGCTCGCCCTTGGGGAAACGCGCCAGCGTCAGGCAGAAGCGGAAGCTGACGAGGCCCTGGCCAGCCGTCTCGCCGCCCTCGAGGCCCAGCTGGGCCGCCTTCGGGCCCAGCGGCGCTGGGTGCTTCGGGCGCCCCAGGGCGGCCGGTTGCTCACCCTCCCGGGCACCCCCGGGGATAGCCTCGAGGCTGGGGCGCTCCTCGCTACCCTGGCCCCGGGGGCGGGTACGCTAGAGGCGGTCTTCCCCCTGACGGCGGCTACCGCCGGCGCCGGAGCGCCAGGGCAGCCCCTGCGCCTTTCCCTAGAAAGCTTTCCTGCCCACCGCTACGGGACCCTGCCCGGGCGTGTGCGTCAGCGCAGCCTTGCTCACGGCCGGGGGCAGCCCGAGCGCCTGCACGTCACCCTGCTCCCCGCGGCGCCGGGGCCGGGGCAGGCCCTGCCGCCGCTGGAAGTCGGCATGGCGGTTCAGGGCGTGCTGAAGCTTGAGCCGCAAAGTGCGCTCGGCCGCCTGCTCGAACCGCTCCGTCGAAGCGTGGGGCCCTAGGTGGGCGCGCTTCGCTGGGTGGGGCAGGCGGCGCCGCAGGAATGTGGGCTCTGCTGCGTGCTTATGCTCGCCCGGGCCCAGGGTTTTGGCGGGGATATCGCCGCCCTTCGCACCCTGGCGGGGAGCGCTGGGCGAGGCCAGTCCCTTCGGGCGCTGCGTCAGCTGGGGGCAGAGGTCGATCTCGCGTTTATTCCTCGCCATCGGTCCGGCGCGGCCCTCGCTGACCTTCCCGCGCCGGCGCTGCTGCACTGGGATGGCAACCATTTCGTGGTGCTCGCGGAGCGCCGCCCTGGCCGCTGGCGCATTCTCGATCCGGCCCGGGGTGATCTCTGGCTGTCCGATGCGGCCTTTCAAGAGCACTTCACGGGCTACGCGCTGGAGCTGGAAGCGCCCCTAAAGCAGGGGGCGGCGCCAGGGGTAATCGCCCGGCTCCGGCCCCTCGTGGCGCCCCTCTGGCCCATGCTTCGGGCCGAGCTCGCCCGGCCCATGCTCATGCTGTTCTTTGCCACGCTGCTACTTCAGGGCCTGGCGCTCCTGTCCCCCCTCTATGTACAGCTTGTAGTGGACGAGGCGGTCACGCGGCAGGACGAGGACCTGCTCCTCATTCTACTCCTGGCCTTCGTGCTCCTTGTGGGGCTGCGGGCGCTGCTGACCACGCTCCGGGGCGATTGGATGCTGCGCCTTGGGGAACGGCTGGGCCATCGCCTGGGGACGGCCTTTTTAAGCCGGGTATTCCATCAGCCCCTGGCCTTTTTCGAGCACCGCGATGCCGCGGATCTAGGCGCGCGCCTCGGGGCCCTCGGCCCCCTGCGGGAGGCCCTCACCCAGGGGGTGGTGCTGGCGGTGCTCGATGCGTTCATGGCCCTTTCGACCCTGGCCCTCATGCTCGCCTACGCCCCGGCGCTCACGGCGGTCACCGTGGTCGCCCTCGTGCTCTATGGCGGCGTGCTTTTGGCCCTGCGCCCCCGGCTCCGCCGTCAGGCAGAGGCCAGCCTGCTCACGGGGGTGGAAATGGAAGCCCGCTTCCTTGGGACCTTCGCTGGCCTCCGGGCGGCCAAGCTCCACGGTGTGGTGCCCCAGCTGGTCAATCGCATTGCCGACGCCAGCGCCGAGGGCGCGGAGGCGCGGTGGAAGGAAGGGCGCACGGGGCTTGGCCTGGGGGCTCTGGAAAGCCTGATCTTTGGGCTAGAGCAGGGGCTTCTGGTCTTCCTGGGGGCCAAGGCCGTGCTGGCGGGCACCCTCACCCTGGGCATGTTCTACGCTTTCATCAGCTTTAAGAGCCACTTTTTGGGCCGCATGATGGCGCTCTTCGAGGGCCTCGGGCAGGCCTTTCTGCTGCCGCTCCATGCCCAGCGCCTGGCCGACGCCCTCGCCGATCCTGTGGAGGGCGGGGGGCTGGCCCTGGGCCTTCGCCGCTTCGCCCCCCTCGCGCTGGCCGCAGAGGATCTCGCGCCCTTTCCCCGGCCCGGCTGGCAATTGGGGCCGGTAAGCTTTTCCCTTCCCGCCGGGGGCATGCTGCTCATTACGGGCCCCTCGGGAGCGGGGAAGAGCTCCCTCCTGGCCTTGCTGGCGGGGCTCTCGCCTCCGCAGACGGGAACGCTCACCTTTGACCAGGCGCCGCTCTGGGCTGCCGGGGCGCCCACGGCGGCGCTCGCCCCCACGCGTCGTCGCCTTGGGGCGGTCCTTCAGCAGGACGCGCTGTTTGCCGCTACCTTGCGGGACAACATTGCCTATTTCGACCCGGACCCGGAGGACGCTGCGCTTCATCGCGTCATGGCCATGGTCGGGCTCCGAGCCTGGCTCCGCCAATGCCCCCTCGGGCTCGATACCTGCCTGGGCTCGGAGGGAGAGGGGCTCTCCCGGGGGCAGCGGCAGCGGCTTCTGCTGGCCAGGGCGCTTTATCGCGAACCGGATCTGCTCATTCTCGATGAGGTCACGGCCGGACTAGACGATGCCGGGGCCCACACCCTCGCTCGACGCATTAACGCCTGGTCCATGACGCGCATCGTGGTCTCCCACGCGCCGGAGCGTTTTCCCGAAGCCACCCTCTGGCTTGCGCTCGATGGCGCCGGGGGGCATCGCTGGCTGGACCCTTCGTCCCTCGCCCCGTAGAGTTTCCGCGTCATCAAGGGGAGAGACACCTATGAAACGTCGGGAAATTTGGCAGTGCCTCGGGGCCCTGGGCCTGCTTTTGACGCTGATCGCCGGCCCCGCGGGCGCCGCGCAGTATGCCGATACGGTGTTTCGAAACGCTCAGATCTACACCGTGGATCCGGCCCAGCCCTGGGCCCAGGCCCTGGCCGTGGCGGGGTCGCGGATCGTCGCCGTGGGCGATGACGCCGCCGTAGAACCGTGGATTGGGCCGGAAACCCTCGTGGAAGATCTTCAGGGTGCTTTTTTGTCCCCGGGGTTTAACGATGGGCACGTGCATGTCGATAGCACGGGGGCCTTACTGGTGGGGGTGAACCTGCTGGATTGCCACGCGGAAGCCTGCCTGCGGGAGCGGGTGGGCGCTGCCGCGCAGCGGCTCCCGGAGGGCAGCTGGATTCTCCGCGGGGACTGGGGCGCCTACGAGCAGTGGGCGCAGGGCGATGAGGGGGCCGGCGCTGGAACGTCGGCAGGGAAGAAGGCCCAGCCCTTTACCCCACACCGCGCCATGATCGACGCCGTCTCCCCGACCCACCCCGTGCTCCTGTCGAAGTTCGATCGCAGCGCCTTTTTGGCCAATAGCGTGGCTCTGGCGGCGGCGGGCATCGACGATGCGACGGAGAACCCTCCAGGGGGCGTCATTGAACGGGATAGCGCTGGCCGCGCCACCGGCGTGCTCCGGGGGGCGGCGGTCCGCCTGGTGCAGGCGGCCATCCCGGATAAGCCCTTCGCCCAGCGCCTTGTGGAGGTGCGGGCCGTGCTCGACGCCGCGCGCCGGGGCGGGGTGACCACCATTCAGGATCTCTCCAGCGCCGAGCAGGTGCAGGCCTACCAGCACCTAAAGCGCAGCGGCGAGCTCACGGCGCGGATCAATATTCGCCCCAATATCTTTCAGGGCGAGCCCGTGAATGCGCTAGGCCTAAGCCGCGGCTTCGGCGATGACTGGCTGCGTCTTGTGGGCTTTAAGGGCTGGGTCGACGGGATCATGGGGAACTCGAGCGCCATGTTCTTCACGGACTACGACCACGCCCCGGGGAACCGGGGCCAGCTGCGCACCCCCATGCTCCCGGAAGCGGAGGAGGGCATCGCCTTTTCCCTGACCCCCGACGATCACTACACGGAGGCGCCCCCGGGGAACATGGAGCGGCTCCTGGAACAGTGGCTGCCCACGGGAGTTCCGCCGCATATCCATGCCATCGGCACCCTAGGCAATCGCATTCTGCTGGATATCTACGAGCGCGTGCTTACGCGCCACAACCTCGTGGATTCAGACCATCGCTGGCGGGTCATTCACGCCCAGGTGGTTCGGCCCGAGGACATGCCGCGGTTCGGGGCATTGAACTTGGTCGCTGAGGTGAACCCCTATCACGTTTCCGACGATATGCGGTGGATGGAGGAACGCATCGGTCCAGTGCGGTCCATTGGCGCCTACGCCTTCCGGGATCTGAAGAACAGCGGCGCCGTGCTGGTTTTCGGGAGCGACGCCCCCGGGACCAACGCTGCGCGTTACTACCTCAGCCCCATCTATGGGCTTTACGCCGCCGTGACCCGGCAGACCCTAAAGGGTACGCCGGAGGCCGGATGGTTCCCGGAACAGCGCCTTACCATTGAGGAGGCCATTGAGGCCTACACCTACAACCCGGCCTGGGCCGCCTTCGAGGAGGCGGACAAGGGCCGGCTGACCGCTGGTCGCCTGGCTGATCTGGTGGTGTGGGACCGCAACCTGGTGCAGGTCGGGCAGGAGAATCCCAAGGCCCTCCTGGACGCAAAGGTGTGGCTGACCATGGTGGGCGGTAAGGTCGTCTACCAGGCGGGAGCAGAGTAATGGCGGAAAGCCCCGAGGCTGGGGAGGGCGAAGAAACGCCTAAGGTGGTGGTGCACCCCGTGGTGTTCGGGGTGTCGGCGTGCCTCATCGTGGCCGTGTCGGCCTTTGGGGCGGCGGTGCCGACCTTCGCGGCGGAGGTGTTCAGTGCCATTCAGGGGTGGATCGTTCACACCTTCGGCTGGTTCTACATGCTGTGCATCGCCGTTTTCCTCATCTTCGTGCTTTACCTTGCCTTTTCCCGCTTTGGCGCCGTGCGCCTGGGGCCCGATGACTCGGAGCCGGAGTACAGCCGGCTCTCCTGGTTTGCCATGCTGTTTAGCGCCGGTATCGGCATCGGGCTGCTCTTCTTCGGGGTCGCGGAGCCGCTGCTGCATTTTGCTGCGCCCCCGGCGGAAGGGATCGACGGCCAAACGCCGGAGGCCGCGCGCTTTGCCATGAATGCCACCTTCCTTCATTGGGGGGTGCATGGCTGGGCCGTCTATGTCCTCGTTGGCCTGGCCCTCGCCTACTTTGCCTATCGCCACCACCTTCCCCTTACCCTGCGCAGTGCGCTCTATCCCCTCCTGGGGGAACGCATTCACGGGCCCATCGGCAACGCCGTGGATATCGCCGCGGTGATCGGTACGGTCTTCGGGGTGGCGACGTCCCTGGGCCTTGGGGTGCTCCAGGTGAATGCGGGACTGAACTATCTGTTTGGCGTCCCTGAGGTGCCCTGGGTGCAGGTCAGCCTCATCGCGGCCATCACGCTCATGGCGACGGCCTCCGTGGTGGCCGGGCTCGATGCGGGCATTAAGCGGCTTTCCGAGCTCAACATGGTGCTCGCCGTTGCCCTTTTGGTGGCGGTTTTCGCCCTGGGCCCGACGGTCTTTCTCCTTTCCGCCTTCCTGCAAAACGTGGGGGTCTACGCCTCCGAGCTGGTGGCCCTCACCTTCCGCCAGTTCGCCTACCAGCCTAATGAATGGCTGGGGGGCTGGACCCTCTTCTACTGGGCCTGGTGGATGGCCTGGGCGCCCTTCGTGGGGATGTTTATCGCCCGCATTTCCCGGGGCCGGACCATTCGGGAATTCGTGGTGGGCGTGCTTCTGGCTCCGTCCCTCTTTATCTTTTTCTGGATGACCGTCTTCGGCGATAGCGCTATCCACGCCGTGCTCGTGGAGGCCCAGGACCGGGTGCTGGTGCTGGCGCAAAACAATATGCCCCTCGCGCTCTTTGGCCTACTGGAACGGCTGCCCTTTGGCTTCTTCCTGTCCGTGCTGTCGCTCATCCTGATCGTGACGTTCTTTGTGACCTCCTCCGATTCGGGCTCCCTGGTGGTGGATATGCTCGCCTCCGGCGGTGCCGAGAACCCGCCGGTCTGGCAGCGCATCTTTTGGGCTTTGACCCAGGGGCTGATCGCCGCCGTTCTGCTCCTCGCGGGGGGGCTGGGGGCGTTGCAGACGGCGGCCCTCACCAGCGGCCTGCCCCTGGCCGTGGTGCTTCTCGCCGTGGGCTTTGGCCTCTACACGGCCCTGAGCCGGGAAGCCCAGGCCCAGGCCCGCTATGAGGGGCCGCCCCTGCCCGTGGCGACGGTCGCCGTGGATTGGCGGCGCCGGCTGAAGCAGCTGGTGCGGCACCACGATCGGCGGGCGGCGGAAGCCTTCCTGCGGGAGACGGCTCGCCCGGCCTTTGAAAGCGTTGTCCTTGAGCTTCGAGCGCTCGAGGTGCACGCAGAGCTCCGGGACCAGGGAGAGGCCTTGGCCGTGGAAGTCATCGATACGTCCGGGGATGAGCCCCTGGTGCTCTTTGCCTATGGGGTCCAGCTGCGCAGCTATCGCACCATGACCTTCACCGTGCTCGAGCCGCAGAAGGAGGCGGCGCGGCGCCACTGGTATGCGGAGGCCTGGTGTAGCACCACCGGCGAACGCTATGACGTCATGGGGGTGGATCGCCACGCCCTCATAGACGATCTGCTGTCGCACTATTCGCGCTGGGTGGCCGCGCGGACGGCGCCCCAGCCGGTGCTTGAGCCGCCCACGGCCTAGGCCCTGGCCTCCGGGCCCCCGCGCCCCGCGACAAGCCCGAGGGCGGCCAGCAGGAAAGCCGTGAGGGTGAGCCCCCCGGGGCCGTCATCCAAGGTGGGCGCCGCCATGAGCGTGCCCAGCCCCGTCAAAAGCATCACCGCCAGGAGCATGAGGGCTGAGGCTCGGGAGTCATTGCCCCCGGCGGCGTCGAGGGCCGCCATAAAGGCCAGGGGCCCGCGAAACCCCAGCCCGAGGTTTACGGGAACGAAGAGCACCAGGTAGGGCAGTAGGGCGTCTCCGCCGAGGGCGGCGTAGCCCAGCAGGGCCCCGAGGGCGAGGGTGCTGAGGAAGCCCCCGAAGGCGCTGACCCGGCGGGCCCCGAAGCGCTGGGCCAGGGCGCTGGCGCTATTGGCTGCCACCATGAAGGTCAAAATCCCGGTGATTTGCATGGCAATGAAGTGCTTCAGCGAGCCCCCCAGGCTCTGGGTGAGAAGGGTAGGCATGGCGAAGACATAGACCAGAAGGCTCGCCAGGGCGCAGGCGTAGGCCAGGGCCAGGGCGGGGAAGGGGCGGGCCCGGAGCAGGGCCCGGTAGGGAAGGGTCGCCTCTCCCGTGGGCTGGGAGGGAAAGCGGGAACCTGCCTGGCGCAGGAGCGCCGCGGCGCCGAGGGCGAGGGTGCCGAGCACCATAAAGGGCAAGCGCCAGTCCCCAACGGTGAGGAGCAGGGCGCCGAATACCGGCGCCAGGGCCGGGGCCAGCGCTTCCGCGCTACCGAGCGCCGCAATGGCGCGGAGGGCGCGCTCCGGGGGAAAGAGGGCGCGAAGAATCCCCGGCGCGAGCACGGCGGGGCAGGCGCCGAGAAGCCCCTGGATAAAGCGCAGGGCAATCAGGGCCTCCAGCGAGGGGGCCACGGCGGCGGCGAGGGTGCTGAGCCCGTAGAGCCCGAGGGCCCCGGGCAGGAGCACCCGCGCGGGCCATCGTGCGCCGAGGGCCCCGAAAAGGATCAGCCCGACCCCCGTACCAAAGGAATAGGCGGCTAAAACGCCCTGGGCCTGGGTGAGCGATCCCCCGAGGGCCTCGGGGAGGGTGGGCACGGCGGGCAGGATCAGGTCGATGCCCGCGAGGCCCAGGAGCGTCCCGACCAGCAGAAGCCCCGCGAGCTTAAGCCCCTCAAGCTTAAGTGAGGGGACCAACGTCGCTCCGCTTGAGCACGGGCCCCAGGGCCTCCCGGAGCGGCCCGAGCTGGGCTTCGAAGGCCTTCCATTGCCCCACCCCATCGCGGTTTAGGGGGCGGCGCACTTGCTCCGAGCTGGCCGTGCGGACGGAGCGCGCCGTCTCATGGAATCGCAGGCACTGCTCTTCGAAGGGCAGCCCGAGGTACGCGAGGAGTCGGCGGACCTCCCCCTCAAAGTCCTCCAGAAGGGTTTCATGCTGAACGCGTAGCACGGCGCCGGGCATCACCGCATCCCAATGGTCCATGAGGGCGACGTAGTCGGCGTAGTAGTGGCCCAGATCCGCGAGGTCGTAGCTGAACTCCTGGCCCTCGGCGAAGAGCTGCTTAAAGCCGCTGACGCAGCAGTCCAGGGGGTTACGCCGGGCGTCGATAATCTTGGCGTTGGGCAGCATGGCCTTGATGAGCCCCAGATGCCGGAAGTTGTTGGGCATCTTGTCCGTGAAAAAGGGGGCCCCGGCCCGGTGAATGGCCGTTTCCTCGATATAGCTTTTGCCGAAGGCGTAGTACTCGCTGGGCTCCAGGGTTCTCAGAACCGCGGGGAAGGGTTGGCCCTCGGGCTGGGGCCGCCGCCGCAGGCGCTGGGCCAGGGCCACCACGTGGGGCAGCTCGAGGGTGCCGTCGATGGCGCTGTGGGAGGCCAGGATTTGCTCCAGGAGGGTCGAGCCAGCCCGGGGCAGGCCCACGATGAAGATCGGGTCCGGGGCGTCGTAGCCGGCGCCGGCGACCTGCTCCAAGAAATCCGCGTCACAGACCGTGGCCGTGGCCGTAAGGTCCTCGTGCATGCGCGCCGCGCTGTAGCGGCTCTGGGCCCGCTTGAGGCCGTTGCCTGCGAGGTAGTGGCTAAAGGCGGCTTCTGCTTCCCCCTGATCTTCCAGGGCCTTGCCCAGGGCGAAATGGAGATGCACCCGGTCCATGTGCCCAAGATCGATGTCCTCGACCTTCCTGCGCATTTCCTCGAGGAGGGCGTCATCGAAGCGGTAGGTCTTGAGGTTCGCGAGGGCGTAGTAGGCTTCCGCAGCCTTCGCTCGGGCGGCCTTGTAGGCGGCAATGGCGGCGTCCTGCTGGCCGAGGGTTTTCAGCGCGTGGCCCTTGGCCGTGAGGGTGGCGCCGTCTTCAGGTAGCGCCTTTAGCACCGCGTCGAAAGTGTCCAGAGCGGTGTCGTAGTCCCCGCACTGCATGCACTCAATGGCGTAGATCGATTGGTACTGGGGGTTGTCTGGCGCCGTGGCCAAGAGCCTCGCTGCCTCCGCTCGGGCAGCCTCAAACTTCTGCCGCTTGCGCAGCACGCGCAGATAGTCGATGCGCGCCGTAGTGTGATCGGGCTGAAAGGCGAGGACGCTTTCCAGGAGAAACTCCGCATCGGCCAGCTCCCCCAGGCGCTGGGCGATGTCGGCGAGGAGCCGCATACCCTCGGCATGCTTGGGCGCCCCCTTCAGGAACCCCCGGCAGTGCTGCTCCGCGGCCCGCAGCTTTCCCTCGCTTAGGAGGCTGACCACGATCTGCAGGGGCTGGGGGAGGGCGTCTAGGGTCCCCAGCTGGGCCTCGGCGAGGGTGGCCTGGGCGTAGTCTCCAAGCGCCTTTGCAAGGGCGATGCGATGGGTAAAGCTGGCCCTAAGGGCGGGGTTTAGGGCGCAGGCCCGTTCATAGGCCGCCAGGGCCCCGGCGCCATCGCCCCTTAGGCGAAGGAGATGTCCCTGCTCCTGGTAGGCCCGACCGAAATCGGGCTGTAGGCGCTTCAGCGCATCCAAATGCCCCTGGGCGCGATCAAAATCGCCGGCGTAGCGTGCCGCGACGGCCGCGAAATAGTGCAGCTCCCCTTCAGGCTGCTGGGCAAGGGCGGCTTCCGCGGCAGCGAGGGCGCCGGCGGCGTCGCCGCTGCGGAGCTGGCCCTCCAATGCCTTCATCTGTTCTGGCGAGAGCGCCATGAAAATCCTTCCTTAAAACGAAAAGCGCCCCGAAGAACGGGGCGCTTAGAGGTCCTACGCGAGCCTAAGCTTACATATCGAAGGACGCGCGCACACCCACGGTGAGGGGCCGGGCGAGGGTGACCCGCTCGACGTCGTTGACGTAGTTCCGTGCCAGCTCGGCCTTCTCGTTGAAGAGGTTTTCTCCGTAGAGGTCCACGGACCAGCGGCCGTTGGTGACCCCAGCGGTGAGCCCCACGAGCGTCCAGCTATCCATCTTATCCCGATTGATGGTGATGACGTCGGAGAAGGACTCGTCCGAGTAGGACAGGTTCGGCGTCACGTGGGCCGTGAGGCCGGAGGCCAGCGTCCACTCGTAGCGAGCGGACAGGTTCCCCTGGAATTCCGGCGCGAAGGCCAGCGAGTCCCCTTCCTGCACGTCGTTCGTCGGGATCAGCACCTCCGTGATCTCCGTGTC
>JAYOYG010000017.1:0-32635 GCA_038153445.1 Pseudomonadales bacterium | reverse complement strand
CCCCGGGTCAGGCCGCCGCCGTGAATCCACACCATCACCGGCGCTTTCCCCTTGGGGTTGGCGGTCCAGACGTTCAGGTAGAGGCAGTCCTCCGAGGTGGGCCGGTGCGGCCGAGCGAAGACGCTGGCCGCGGGGTAGGGCGCTTGCGTGCACTGGGGCGAGAAGTCCCGCCCGTCGCGCACCCCTGCCCAGGTCCGTGTCGGCTCCGGGGCGGCCCAACGCCGAGGCCCGGTGGGGGGTAGGGCGTAGGGAATGGCCTTAAATACGGCGATGCCGTCGTCGCCCTGGGTGCCCAGGATCGGCCCCTGGGGCGTGCTTAAGGTGATCGGCGTAGCGCCAGCGGCCGCGGCCAGGGTGGTCAGCAACAGCAAGAAGGTGGGGCGAATCATGCGCTGGGCTCCGTGGCGAGGGTCATGCCGTCGAGGGATCCCGCTTCGCGCCAGCGGGCCAACAGGTCGTTGAAGGCGTTAATGCCCGGGGCATAGGGGGAGTTCTGCATGGATACCCCCTTCCCCACCTGCCCTTCCCGGTTGTAGTAACCCGGAGTGCAGGCCTCGAGGAACTCCGCGTTGCCGCCCCCGGCGAGGCGCACAATTTCCTCTACCCAGGCCTTCTCCGCCTCGGCGTCCACCTCGATGGTGGTGGCGCCGCGCTTTTGCACCTCGTCGATGATGTAGCTCACGTGCACGGCCTGATCGTCGAACATGGCGGTCATGTTCGGGGACAGGCCATTTTGGTTGATGCCGATGGTGAACCAGTTGGGGAAGCCATGGCTGGACAGCCCGTGGAGGGTGCGGAAGCCCTCCCCCCAGTGGTCATAGAGGCTTTGGCCGTTCCGGCCCCGGGTGTCGAAGTCCACGCGTCGATGGGCCGAGGTGGTGATTTCAAAGCCCGTGGCAAAGATGAGGCAATCGATCTCGATCTCCTCGCCGTTGGCCAGCACCCCCTTCTCCGTGATGCCGTCCACGCCTTTGCTGGCGGACACGTCGATGAGGTGGACGCTGTCCCGGTTAAAGGTCGCCAGGAAGTCATCGTTGAAGGTGGGGCGCTTACAGAACTGCCGGTACCAGGGCTTCAGGGCTTCCGCGGCGTCGGCCTTACCGACCTCCGCATCGACCCGGGCCCGGATCTCGTTCATCTTTTGGAAGTCGGCGACTTCGCTACGCAGGGAAATCTCTTCCATATCGAGGTTGCCCGCATCGCTGCGCCGATTCATGAGCGATAGCCCGATGCGCCGCGCAATGTCGGTCCAGCCGTCGGCCACCAAATCTACGGTGAAGTTCTGCCCCGCGAGCACTGCCGCGAAGTTTTCCCGGCGCTCCCGCTGCCAGCCGGGCTCCAGCCCCGCGTACCACTCCGGGTCCGTTTGGCTGTTGCCGCGCAGATCCACGGAGGAAGGGGTGCGCTGAAAGACGTAAAGATCTTTGGCGTGTTTTCCCAGGAAGGGGATGCACTGAATAGCCGTTGCACCGGTACCGATGATGCCCACGCGCTTATCCGCAAGCTTATGCAGGTTCCCCTGGTGATCGCCGCCGGTGTATTCATAGTCCCAGCGGGCGGTGTGGAAGCTATGGCCCTTGAAGCGATCGATGCCAGGAATTTGCGGCAGCTTTGGTCGGTTCGCGGGGCCCGTGGCTTGGATCAGGAAGCGCGCATCAAGCACGTCCCCCCGGTCCGTGGTGAGGCGCCAGCGCTTTCGGTCCTCCTGCCAGGCCGCATCCTTCACCCGGGTTTGGAAGAGGGCCAGCTCATAAAGGCCGAAGTACTCCCCCACCCGGCGGGTGTGCTCGAAGATCTCCGGGGCGAAGGAATACTTCTCCTTCGGCATATAGCCCGTTTCCTCCAGGAGCGGCAGGTAGCAGTAGGATTCAATATCGCACTGGGCGCCGGGGTAGCGGTTCCAGTACCAGGTGCCGCCGAAATCCCCTCCCGCTTCGATGAGCAGCACGTCCTCGACACTCCGCTCCTTCAGCCGGGCCGCAGCCATTAGGCCGCTGAAGCCGCCTCCCACCACCACCACGTTGACGTCGCGCTTAATGGCCTCCCGAGGCGTTTGCGCCGTGTAGGGATCCTCGTCCGCGTAGTGGGCGAAGTTCTCCGCGGCTTCGAGGTACTGATTCTCGCCGTCGTCCCGAAGGCGCTTGTCCCGCTCCTGCCGGTAGCGCTCCCGGAGCGCATCGGGGTCAAAGTCCAAATCGGGAAACAGGTTGTGCCAGCGCGGTGAAGCGTTGCTCATGGGGCCCTCCCTCAAACCACCGGTTTGCTCTTTCTTGCAGCATAGCGCCTAAGCCAGACGCTGGGCGATATAGAAGCCGTAGCCCACCTGGTCGCCGTAGCGCCGGTAAAGGGCGGCCTCTTCGCGCAGCTCCTGGGCGAGAGCCTCAGCTTCCGGGCTCGCGCCCTGGCGCGCCAGGAAGGCTGGCAGGCTGGCTTCCAAAGGCTCGTAGAAGCCCTCCAGCCAGCAGGCGGGGGGAAGAGGGAAGTAGCCCACGGGGCGAAACCCCTGCTGCTCGAGGATCGCGAGTTTGGCGCTCGCCGTCGCCACCTCTGGGTAAGCTTCGTTCCAGAAGGCCTCCAGCGGCGCCGCGCGCTTGGCCGTTAGCCAGGTTAATTCGCTGACGGCGAGGAACCCCCCGGGCTTAAGGAAGGGGCGCCAAGCCGCGAGGCCTGCGGCAAAACCGAGGTTGTAGATCGCGCCCTCGGACCAGATCAGATCGAAGCTTTCCTGAGCGAAGGGCAGGTGTGAAAAGTCTGCAGCGCGCGTCTCCACGGCGGCCGGCATGGGTGCGTCGGGGCGCCGTGCTTCCAGGGCGTTCAGAAAAGCCGGTAGCTGATCGATGGCCGTGATCATGCCGGGGAGGGCCTGCGCCAGCACCCAGGTGGCGGCTCCGGTGCCGCAGCCTAGGTCGGCGATTTGCAAGGGCGCCGTCGAAGAAAGGCCCGCGGCCTCCGCAAGAGCGAGGGCCTGCCGGGTGGACGCGTCGCTGCCCGGGCCGAGGCGGGCAAGGCCCTCATAAAGGTCGGTGATGAGTTCGAGCATGCTGCGGCCTCTCCGGGAAACTTGGGCTGAGTATAGCGAGCGCGTTTTGGGTGCAGGGGTGAGCATCGTGAGCGCTCTTTTTGTGCGCCGTGCGCAATCCTTGCTCAGCGAGCGCCTTTGCACCCTCTGCTCTCTTCGAGTGCGCACCCCTCCCCAAAAAATTGCGCCTACCCTTCGGGCGGCCTGTCTTGGTGCAAAAACTTTTTGATTACGCCTTTTTTAATGTCTTGAAGGAATATTTCAGCCGACCTCTGCGCCGAAAAAGGGCGCGCCCTGCTTAATTCCGCTTTGGCATCAATCTTGCGGATACAGGAGTGCTCTCGCGAAGCGAGGCGCGGCCCCAGCCCTGCGCTGGACCGTTTTGATAAGAACGCGCGCTGAAACAGCGCAGGTCACCGACCTGATATTTGGAGAACGACTATGAAGACTGCGAGTGTCAGGGGGCGACGCCGAGCTCTAGCGGTTGCCATTGCCATAGGCAGTGGCCTCGGAGCGGCGGGGGCGTGGGGAGAAGCAATTGAGGTTGAGGAAGTGGTGGTCACCGGATCCCGGATTAAGAGCGCGAGCGTCTACGCGCCTCAGCCGGTCTCCACCATTACCTCGGAAACCATTACGCAAAGCGGCCAGCCGGATATCACGGAGATCTTGAACGACAATCCGGCGCTGCTCTCTTCCGTGAGTTCCTCGAACTCCATCGACGCCACCGCCGCCAACATCGGCGACGTGGGGGCCGTGGGGGGCGCATCCCTGAATCTTCGCGGTTTGGGCATTGAACGAACCCTCACGGTGGTAAACGGTCGCCGGCACGTGGCGGGCTTTGAGGGCACGAGCGCCGTGGACGTGGGCAGCATTCCCCGGGCGCTGATCGACAGGGTTGAAGTGCTCACCGGGGGTTCCTCGGCCATCTATGGCGCTGACGCCGTGACCGGCGTGGTGAACTTCGTGCTCAAGGACGACTTCGAGGGCGTTCAGTTTGATTTCCAGCCCGGCCTCTCCGGGGAAACGGACAACGAGTCCTACAGCCTGTCCGCCGTATTTGGACGTAACTTCGCCGACGGGAAAGGAAACGTCACCGTTGCCGTACAGTACGACTACGACGATGGCCTGAAGCAGGGCGATCGCAGCTTCTTCAAGGAAGACGGGGTGTGGGACAACGACACCAACCCGGCGCTCCGCTTCCAAACTGGCGATATTAGCGCCGACGCAACGCCGAACTTCGCGCGTTACTACAACTTCGATAACACTGGCCTTTTCCCTGTGGGGCTGCGCATTCCCACGGCGGCGGAGGACTTTGCCGCGGAATATGCGGGCGCCTTCGGCGATGCTCCGGAACTCACGGCGGGGGAACTTGCCATTATTGAGCGCGCGGCCTCCGCGCCGCCCCAGGCCTTCCTCCCCGGGCGCACCTTCAATATCACCTCGCCCTACGGCGTGATCGCCCTTGGGGATTTCGGTACGGCCATTCCTCTGGGTTCGGAGCCGGACCTTGACGGCAATGGCACCAGCGACTGCTTGCAGAGCTTCACCGGCTACAACAGTTCCCTAGGGGGTGCCGGGTCCTTCGGAGCTGCCGGAGGCTGCTGGTTCATCAACGAAAGCGGCGTTGTGACGCCCTATCAAGACGGCCTGGTCTCGGACAACTTCAACCAGTTCGGTGCCCGTCAAAGCTACATCGCGCCGGAGTCGCCCTACGTGCTGCCGCAGTACGAGCGCTACTCCATTAACGTGAACGGCCACTACACCTTCGATCCCCGGGCGGAAGCCTTCTGGGAGACGAAGTACGTTTACGGCGAATGGGAGTCCGGCGGCGGCGGCTTCAACTTTACGGACCTGCTCTACGGAGCCCCGGATAACCCCTTCCTGCCTGATGCGCTGCGTCCCTTTATCGACGAGGCCAACGGCGTGGGCTTCGTGGGCCCCGGCGGCCTGTACATGTCCCGGGACTCGGACGACTGGGGGGACAACACCACCACCACGGAGCGGGAGACCTACCGCGTGGTGGGCGGCCTTCGCGGTGCCTTCGATGAAGTTGGCCTCGACTACGAAGTGTCCGCCAACTACGGCAAGTTTGAGCGCAACGTGATCGATCGCAACGACATGATCGCCGACCGCTTCTTTGCAGCTATTGATGCGGTGACGGACCCGGCCACGGGGGAGGCGGTATGCCGCTCCGATCTGGATCCAACGGCCTATCCGCGCACGACTCCCTTTGACATCTTCTCCTTCGTGGGCGGCGGCGTGCGTTCTTCCTTCTTTACCTTCACCCCCGGGGATGGGCAGTGCAAACCCATGAACATCTGGGGCGGCCGCGGCGCCATGAGCCAAGCCTCCCTCGACTTTGTGACCCGGGATCGGACCATCTCCGAGACCATTGAGCAGACCGTGTTCCAAGCCATCGTGAGCGGAGACTCGTCGCGCTTCTTTAGCCTGCCCGCAGGTCCCATTGGCTTTGCCGTGGGCTTTGAGTATCGGGAAGAGAAGACGGCGCAGGAATTCGACCCCTTCGATCGGGGCATCCTCCCGGTGAGCGGTGTGACCTCGGAAGGGGTAGCGTTCAGCGCCGGGGACTTCGTAGGTGATGTCTCCAATGCAGGCAGCCTTGGGGAAGACCCGTCCATTACGCTGCTGTCCGGCGCCTCTGAGTACGACACCACGGACTACTTTGCCGAGATCAGCGTTCCGCTGCTCGCGAATTTGCCTGGTGCGCAGGAGCTGACGGCGACTGGCTCCTTCCGCCGGTCGGACTACTCCACCTTCGGAGAGAACGACACCTATGGCTACGGCTTGGTCTGGCAGCCCATCGATGACGTGCGCTTCCGCGGTAGCTTCTCCCGGGCCGTGCGGGTGCCGAACCTCTTTGAGCTGTTCTCCCCGGCCCAGGGCGCCTTCTTCCGTCCGGAAGACCCTTGTGACGCCACGCAGATTGCCACGGCGCCGGATCCGGCAGTGCGCCAGGCGAACTGCGTAGCCGATCTGCGGGCGAACAACGTCTCCGACGACGAGCTCTTCGCGGCCGACGGCACCTACGCCTTCCAGGACCCCCTGTCCGCAGGCTTTCCGGGAACCACCGGGGGGAACTCGACCCTTACGGAAGAAGTGGCCGATACGGTGACCTACGGCGTTGTGGTGCAGCCGCGCTTCGTGCCGGGCCTCACCCTTACCCTGGACTACTGGGATATCGAGATTGAAGACGCCATCGTGGCGATCTCGGCCCAGAACATTGTGAACGGGTGCTACGACTCCCCGAGCCTCAGCAACGCGTTCTGTCCCCTGATCTCTCGGAATCCGGCAGCGGATTCCGCGCAAAACGGGGGTCTGACGTCGCTCAACCAAACGCAGCTGAACTTCGGCGCGGTGGAGGCGGAGGGCTATGATCTTGGCGCGCTCTACCAGTTCGAGGTGCTGGGCATCGGTGTGGATCTCTCCATGAACGCCACGCGCCAGGACCAGCTGGATCTTATCGAACCGTCGAGCCCTGGTGAGCCTCCCGTGGTGAACCCGGAGCTTGGGGAAATGCGTCGGCCCGAGTGGGCGTCCCAGTTCGGCGTGGGCCTCAGCTACGGTCCCTACAGCCTGTCCTGGTCCGGGGTCTACTACGACGAAATGACCCTCGGCTACGAGGACGGTGGGGAAATCGAGACCATCGAGCAGAACTACGGTGGCGCCGGCGTCGCCGATGCCCGCCTGATCCAGGACATCCGCGGTGCGTGGCAGGCCAGCGATGCCCTGACGGTCTACGGCGGGGTTTCCAACCTCACCAACCGCCAGCCCTACGTGTCGGAGTTTGGCTATCCCGTGAGTCCCCGAGGCGCCTACTTCTTCATGGGCGTGACCTACAACGGAGCGGCCCGCTAAGGCGGGCCTAGGGTAGGAGGTCTTTCCTGATGAGTGACGTAACCCTGGGGGCCGCGGCCCCCAGTGCGCGTTCCAGCAGCACCGTAGCCTCCTGGCTCTGGATGCTGCCCCAGCCCGTTCTGGTTCTGGGTTCCATGGTGGCCATCGCCACCATGATTACCCAGCGGTGGATGAACCCCGATCTCTTCACCACCTTGATGATCCTTCTCCCCATTCCGCTGCTGATCGTGGCGGAGCGGGTGTGGACGAAGCGCGAAGATTGGTTGCTGACGCCAAAGGAATTCGCCGAGGACGCGTTCTGGTTAGGCTTTGCGGTCCTGCTATGGATTCCCCTTTACGACGATTTCTATTCAACGCCCCTTTCCGAGGCTTTTGCCTGGCTTCGGGACCGATCTCCCTTCGACGTTACCCTTGCGCCGACGACGGTGGCGGGGCTGCTGGGGGCCGTCTTCCTCGTGAAGTTGGTGGAGAGCTTCATCTATTACTGGTGCCATCGGATTCAGCACGAATCGCTGTTCTTCTGGCGTATGCACGCGACACACCATCACATCACGAAGATGGGGTGCCTTCGGGGGGATCGTACCCACCCGCTGGAGTACCTCACCTTAGCCTTGGGCACGCCCATAGCGCTGGCGCTCTTTGGGGCCAGCGAAGACGTCATCGCGGTGACCGCGGCCTTCCACTTCTGGAACGGTAATCTCAATCACGCCAATCTGCCCCTGCGCTCCCTGCCGGGCTATGACTGGATCTTTGCTACGGCGCCCCAGCACCACGCCCATCACGCCCTGGAGCTTCGCCAGAGCAACTCCAATTACGGCTGCAACATCATTCTCTGGGACCGGCTTTTCGGCACCTACTGCGGCGACGAAACCGTTGGGCAAATCGGCGCTGGAACGGGCAAGGCCCTGTCCATTCGCGAACAGCTGGCCCTGGCCTTCTACCCCAACAACCGGTTAACCCAACTCTAGCCCGTTGAAGGAGCGTGCTATGCCCTCTCTCCCTATTGGCCCCTGGGCCGCAGGCCTTCTTGCCGCCGCGGCCCTGGCGGGCTGTACGCCTCCCGCTTCTGAAGAAGGAACCCAGACCATGGCCAGCGAACCGGTCCCCGCCCCGGAGGTCGCCCTCGCGGAAACCTTTATCGACGCCTTCTACGCCTTCGATCGCGAAGCGATGGCTGCCCTGGTTAAGGACGCGGGCGACGCAGGGAGCCGCATCCTTTGGTACCAGGGCTGGGCCGAGGGGGGAAACTACGCCATCGTGAAGCGAGGCGCCTGCGAAATGCTCGAGCCTGGGGTGGTGGAATGTCCGATCACCGTCGACGACGATCCTGTGCTGGCGCTCAAGACAGGCTTCAAGGTCACCGACACCTTTACCCTCACCATCGCGGACGGGCGCATTACCGATATCAAAACCCGTTCCAATGATCAGCCTATCTATTACGAAGCTCGCAAATGGGTGGAAGCGAATCACCCGGAGCTGATTGAGGGGCCCTGCGCCGAGCGTGGTACCGCTGGGGGTACGCCGGGGGACTGCGCTCGAGCGATGACTGAGGGCTATCGGCGCTTTGCCGCAAGCCCGGACTACACGGGTCCGAATATCACGAGCGAAGAGGGCGCCTAGGCGCCCTTCGCGTGCGCCCTCCTAGGCGCTTTCTAGGAGGGCGATGGTTGAGCCGGGGGTGACGGGGGTCCCGGGCTCCACCGCAAAGGACGCTAGGCGGCCCGCCTCCGGCGCCAGCACAGCAATTTCCGTCTTCATGGATTCCACCAGCGCGACGGGCTCCCCGGCTTCCACCCAAGCGCCGGGCGTTACCGCGTGCTTCCAGAGCGAGCCAGCGACAGGGCTTTCCACCGCCGTAAAGCCCGCCTCCACGGTGACCGCTGGGGCTGCGGCAGGGGGTTCCGCGCTTGCTCCGGCACTATCCTGAGCGGACCAGCGGCTCCGCTCCTCATTGAAGGCCTGCTGCTGGGTGCGTCGGAACGAGGCAATGCTCTCCCCTTCCCGCTTGAGGAACGCGTCGTACTCCGCCGGACTGAAGCTGGTCTCCGTGATCCGCAGGGGTAGGCGGCCCAGGGGGAAGGCGCGGCGCATCTCGAGGAGCTCCTCGTTACTCACCTCGTAGAAGCGCAGCTGGTCAAAGGGCCGGAGGAGCCAGGGCTTCTCGAAATGACTGCCGTGGCCATAGCGGTTCCACACTTGAATGGTGCGGCCGACGAACTGGTAGCCCCCGGGGCCCTCCATGCCGTAAATGCACAGGTAGGCGCCGCCGATGCCGACGGCGTTTTCCGGGGTCCAGGTGCGCGCCGGGTTGTATTTGGTGGTCACCAGGCGATGCCGAGGGTCCAAGGGCGTAGCGACCGGGGCGCCGAGGTAAACGTCCCCAAGGCCCAGCACCAGGTAGTTGGCGGAGAGGACGATGTCCTTCACCGCTTGCTCGTCGCGGAGGCCGTTGATGCGCCGAATGAATTCGAGGTTCCGAGGGCACCAGGGCGCGTCGTCTCGAACCGACTGTATATAGCGCGCCGTGGCCTCCTGGGTCGCAGGATCGTCCCAGGCCAGGGGCAGTTCGACAATGCGGCTGGGAAGGGTCAGGGCGTTGCCGTGCTCTACGGCGCGAAGGCCCTCCTCGATGAGCGCAAGGATCGGCTCCCGGGGCGCTCTTAGGGGGACACGCAGCTGCAGGGAGCGTACCCCCGGCGTCATTTCCTCAAGGCTTGGGTGGCGCTGTTCGGCCAGCCAGCGGTGGAGCGCTTCGATCTTGATCCGCGCCTGCAAATCGAGCTCCGTGGGGCCAAGCTCCACCAGCAGGAAGCGATCTCCGGCGGCGCGCACCACCAGCTCCCGGGTGGGATCCTTCAGCAGCACCACGCCCTCGGCGCTTTCCCGCCAGCGGCCCGGGGCGGGCGAAGGTTGGGCCGGGCGCGGGGCATCGAGGAGCGCTTGCGCCTCCTCAAGGGTAATGGGTTCGAAGCGAAGCTTATCTCCGGGGCGGAGCTGCCCCAGTTTCCAGCGGTCGGCCTCAGCCACCGCCGCAGGACAGACAAAGCCCCCCAAGCTAGGACCGTCGGGACCAAGAATGATGGGCATATCGCCGGTGAAGTCGATGGCGCCGAAGGCGTAAGCGTTGTCGTGGACGTTCGAGGGGTGCAGCCCCGCGTCCCCGCCGTCCTCCCGCACCCACTCAGGCTTGGGCCCGAGCAGACGAATGCCCGTGCGGGAGGAGTTGTAGTGCACCTCCCATTCGCTCGCGTAGAAGGTGTCCAGGTAGTCCGGGGTCAGGAAGTCCGGCGCCAGCAGCGGGCCCTGCACCACGCGGATCGTCGTGCGGTCTGCCAGGCTGGGGGTCAGGGGAAGGGGCGCGTCCGGCCTGGCCTTAGGCCGCGGCGAAAGGGGGAGGACGTCGCCGGTGCGGAGGGCGCGGCCGCCATGGCCCCCGAAGCCGCCCAGCTCGAAGGTCGCCGTGCTACCGAGCACGGGCGTAATGGCAAAGCCGCCTTCCACGGCCAGGTAGGCGCGCAGACCATCGCCCTGGGCGCCGATGCCCTTGAGACTCAGCGTCTGCCCGGCGTCGACGTTGACGGCTTGATTGTGCGCGATGGGCACGCCATCGAGCTGCGCGGTAAGCGCTGCGCCGCTTAAGGCGATGCGCCGCGCTGCGGTGAATTTCAGTGTTGGGCCTTCCACGACCATTTCCAGGCCGGGGAGGTTTTCGTCATTGCCGAGGCAGCGATTGGCGTGGGCCAGAGCCCGGCTATCGAAGGCCCCGGAGGGGGGCACGCCGACGTGCCAGTAGCCCAGGCGCCCGCGCACATCCTGAATCGTGGTCTGGGTGCCCGGGCTCAGGACCTCGATGGACTGGCCCGGAAGCGTGACCCCATCGGCAGTCTTTGTGTGATGGGTAACACGTTGGAAGCTCTCAAGCCCGAGGGCCGCATGGAGGAAGGGCAGATTGGTGGGGATGCCGCCCACTTCACAGCCCTGGAGGGCTTGGCTTAGGGCCGGGAGGGCTGCCTCCCGGGTCGGCGCCCACACCAAGAGCTTGGCCAGCATGGGATCGTAGGCGGCGGGAACCGTAAGCCCCGCGCTGACCCAGCTGTCCACGCGTACCCGCGTGCGGTCCGGGGCCTCCGGGAGCTTCAGGTGGGTGATCAGCCCGGGTGCCGGACGGAAGGCGCGCTCCGGGTCCTCGGCGTAAAGCCGAGCCTGGAGCGCGGCCCCCTGGGGGCTGGGGGTTTCAGGTAAAGCGCGCTCGCCCTCGCCGATGCGCAGCATCCAGTCGACGATATCGAGCCCCGTGACCATTTCCGTGACACCATGCTCCACCTGTAGGCGGGCATTCACTTCTAGGAAGTAGACAGCTTCTCGGGCGGCGTCGTAGAGAAACTCCACGGTGCCGGCGCTTCGATAGTTCACGGAGGCCATGAGTCGGGCGGCGGCTTCGTGCATGGCTTCGCGTACCGCGTCTGGCAGCCCCGGGGCCGGCGCTTCCTCGATGATCTTTTGATTGCGGCGCTGCAGGGAGCAGTCTCGATCCCCGAGCACCACCACGTCCCCCTGCCCGTTACCTAGGATCTGCACCTCAACGTGGCGCGCCGCATCGACAAAGCGCTCCAGGAAAAGCCGCGCATCGCCGAAGTTGGTTTGCGCTTGCTGGGCAACGCTGGCAAAGGCCTTAGCAAGGGCGTCCGCAGTCTCGCAGCGCTGCATGCCAATGCCGCCACCCCCGGCGCTGCTCTTAAGGATGACGGGATAGCCCGTTTCCTCGGCAAACTGAAGAGCTTCCTCCACGCTGCTAAGTACGTCGGAACCCGGAAGCAAGGGGACTCCGGCGCTTTCCGCCAGGGTTCGCGCCTCGTGCTTCAGGCCAAAGGCGTTGATTTGCTTTGCCGTGGGCCCGAGAAAAATCAGGCCGGCGGCCTCAACGGCCTCGGCAAAGGCGGGATTTTCCGAGAGAAACCCGTAACCGGGATGGATGGCGTCCACCTGCTCCCCCCGCGCGATCGCGAGGAGAGCCTCTGCGTTGAGGTAGGTTTCGGCCAGGGTGCCGTCCCCCAGGCTGACGGCGCGATCCGCGAGGTCGACGTGGGCCGAGCCGTAGTCCGCTTCCGCGTAAACCGCGACGCTTTCGATGCCCCGGGCCTTTAGGGTGCGGAGAATACGCACGGCGATGGCGCCGCGATTGGCTATGAGCACGCGCTTAATCATAGGAGAGGCTCCGCGCTAGGCGTCCCAGAGCAGAAACTCCACGGGGGTGGGGTTAAAGCCGCTGCAGGGATTATTCAATTGAGGGCAGTTGGAGATCAGGATGAGCACATCCATGTGGGCCACCAGCTCCACGTACTTCCCCGGGCCAGAAATGCCGTCCGCGAAGCGCAGGCCGCCGTCCGCCGATAGGGGAACGTTCATGAAGAAGTTGATGTTCGGCCCCAGGTCCCGCTTGCTGAAATCCTCGTTCCAGTTCAGCAGCGCCAGCAGAAAATTGTCCCGGCAGGAGTGCATGAATTTTCGGTCGTGGGCATAGCGAACGGTGTTGCTTTCCGAGGCGCAGGCCCCGCCCAGGGTGTCGTGGCGACCGCAGGTGTCGTCGACGATGGTGAGCAGGGTGCGATCTTCGTTGGAAACCAGCTCCGTTCCCGTCGTGAGGTAAACGTTGCGCTGGCGCCGCACCGTATCCACGGCGGAGTAGCGCTCTCGCGGGTCCTCGGCGTTGAAGAAGAAGGTGTCGACGGCTTCATTGCCTTCCGTGTCCACAAGGCGCACCCGCTGCCCCGCGTTGATGCGGGCCATGAAGGGGTCGCCGGCGCGAATCGTTTCCTGTCGCAGTAGCGTGCTCATGCCTTCGGGCCTCCATCCGGTAGGGCAAACCAGGCTTCGGCGTTCTCGAAGCCCCGCTGGTTCTCGCCGCTGGCGGTGCGGCATACATCGGCCGCCGGCACCTCGCCAGCCCAGAACACCCCCGCCTCTATTTCGCCTTCGGGGTAGGCAGGCCCCTCCCGGAGCGGGTGGGGCGCGGTGCTGAGGATCACGAGGACGTTGAGCTCGGCGCGGAGCTCAACCCAGGCGCCGGGCTGATAGCTGGCCTCGGACAGGGCGATATTGCCCTCGTCATCCACGGATACGGTGCTGAAGAAGTTGGCATTGGGCACAAGATCTCTACGGCCGAGGCCCCAGCG
Source organism: Pseudomonadales bacterium (assembly GCA_038153445.1). Taxonomy (GTDB): domain Bacteria; phylum Pseudomonadota; class Gammaproteobacteria; order Pseudomonadales; family Azotimanducaceae; genus Salivita. The sequence continues at coordinate 19,567 of JAYOYG010000017.1, read as the reverse complement.
CCCGAGCTCCATGAGGAAGCCGTCCCGGCCATTTCGGTAGTAGCTATTCCGCGCCAGCTGGAAATCGTTCAGGCCGTAGGTGGCCTCGATCATGGCGGCGTTGGTGGTGCCACAGATGGTGTCGTGCCAGCCGAAGCTGTCCCCCATGATGGAGAGCAGGGGCCGCCCCATATCGGAATAGAGCACGTTGCCGAGGGCCAGCTTGTGGGTGTGTTGAGCTTTAAGCGTATCCGCCATGTTGTAGCGTTCGCTGCGCTCGTCGGCGTTGAAGGCGAGCAAGCCCACATTGCCGTCACCGGAGAGATCGGTCAGGCGTAGAGCGTAGCCGCGTTTCAGTAGTAGCGCGTGATGGCATCCCGCGGGGATGCGTTCCTCAAGTAAAAAGGCGTTCGATGGCATGGGGGCTCCTAGGAGACGGGCGAGACCGAAGCCGCCCCGGGCGGGGCGCTGCGGTCCACGGGGAGGTCGTAGGTAATCGACGCGCCGAAGCGCTCCGGGCTGTGCGGGTCCTCCCGCACCTTGTCGAGCACCAGCACCCGGGTGCCCAGGGTGAAGGCCTCGCTGAGATCGTGAGTGACCATCACCACGGTCATGCCGCGCTCGGCCCAGAGCTGTTGGAGCAACGCGTGGGCGGCCTGCTTGTTCCCCGGATCCAAAGCGCCAAAGGGTTCATCCAAAAGGAGCAGCTCGGGCTTCAGGGCAAGGGTTTGGGCGAGGGCCAGGCGCTGCTGCATCCCGCCGGACAGGGCCCCGGGGTAGCGCTCCGCGGCAGCGGTGAGGCCTACCGCTTCTAGCAGGTCCCGGGCTTCCGCGCGGAGGGCGCGGCGCTTGGCGCCCCAGGTGCGCCCGAAGATGGCGTTTCCTTGCGTACGCTCTAAACCAAAGCAAACGTTTTCTAGGGCCGTGAGATGGGGAAAGACGGAGTAGCGCTGATAAACCACGCCGCGCTCCGGGCCCGGTTCCTGGGGCAGGGGGCGGCCGCCTAGGGTGATGGCGCCCTCCGTCGGCGTCAGTTCGCTCAGCAGCAATTTCAGGAAGGTGCTTTTCCCCGCCCCGCTGGCGCCCACCACGGCGCAGAAGGTGCCCGGGGCGAGGGTCAGATTCAGGCGCTCAAGCACCACCGTATCGCCATAGCGCATGCCCACGTTTTTAAGCGCCAGTTCGCTCATCGTCCCGCCTCAGCGCCGTACCAGGGAAAGAGGCGACGGTTGAGCGCTCGAAGGGCGTAATCGAGGAACCAGGCAAGGCCCGTCATCCAGGCGACGTAGGGAAGAATGAGGTCCATGGCGAGGTAGCGGCGCATGAGGAAGATGCGGTAGCCGAGCCCCTCCGTTGAAGCGATGGCTTCGGCGGCAATGAGAAAGAGCCAGGCGGCGCCGAGGGATAGGCGGATCGCATCGAACAGCCGCGGAAGAATTTGCGGGAGCACGACATGCCACAGGGTCAGCCAGGTGCCCGCACCCAGGGTTTGCGCCTTAATCAGCTGCTCCCGGGGCAATTCGCGCACTCGCCCCTCCAGCTCCCGGGCAATAAAGGGCGCAACGCCAATGGCAATGAGCATGACCTTCGCCAGCTCGCCCACCCCAAAGGCAATGAGCAGGATCGGAAGGATGGCCAGGGGGGGCACCATGGCGATGATGGCGAGCAGGGGCGACAGGCTCGCCCCGGCGAGGGGGATGAGGCCGGAGGCGACCCCAAGCACCAGGGCCGTGAGGGCTCCAAGGCCGACGCCCAGGGCCAAGCGCTGGAGGCTGACGCCCGTGTCTAGCCAGAACAGCAAATCGCCGGAGCGCCGATCCGGCTCCGTGGCCATGCGCAGCAACGTATCGCCCATGGTGGAAAACGCCGGCAGAAGCCGATCCTGCGGATTTTCTGCCAGCCGCGCGTCAGAGAAGGCGAGGTAGGTCACGAGCATCGCCGCCACGGGCGCCAAAAAAAGCGCAAGGCGAAGGGGGCGGCGGGGCTGGAGGTTCAGCAAGCGGCGCATTGGGAAGGTGCCTAAAGGCCCGCCTCGGCGGCCTCGGCCATGAAGGCCGGGGAAAAGTGCAGCTGCACGTTGCTGCTATCGCCCCAGGTCGAACCATCCCCGAAGGTCATGCCCACAAAGCCCGGGTCCGGGGCGAAGGGCCCGTAAAGGCCATGGGACCAGCTGAACTCGGCGACCGATTGCATGATTTTTCGGGGCGCCTCACTGCGCACAAAGCTCAGCGCCTCCGCGGGGGTAGTAAAAAGGTGGGTGGTGGTCAGCTGCCGTTCGAAGCTCTCGCTGTCCGTGCCCGTCACCGCGGCCATGGCAGCAATGGCTTCCCCGCGCTGGTCCGATTGCAGCTGCGCGAGGGTTTCGTACCACGCCCCGGCGAGGGCTTGGCCAAACTCCGGATGCGCTTCAAGTACCGCGCTCTTGGCCACCGTGAGATCGAGGATTTCCCCAGGCAGGGTGCTGGAGTCGAAGACCAGCGCCGTATCGGGCTGGTCCTTTAGCTGCATAAGCATGGGGTTCCAGGTGACCACGGCGGGGACGGTGCCGCCGGCCCAGGCGGCGACCAGGTCCGCCTCGGCCATGTTGACGATCTCCACGTCCTGCTCCCGCAGCCCAAGGCCCTCCAGGGCCCGGGCGAGCAGGTAGTGGGACACGGAGAGCTCAACAAGATGCACCCGTTCGCCCTCGATGTCGGCGAGGGTCTGGCCCTTGCGAAGAATGATGCCGTCATTGCCATCGGAGTAATCCCCTACGATGACGGCGGTGCTTTCCACGCCGCTGGCGGCGGCAATGGTGAGGATGTCCATGTTGGTGGCGGTGACGGCGTCGAACTGCCCGGCGGTGTACTGGTTAATGGATTCGATGTAGTCGTTGACCTGCACGAGTTCGATGTTGATGCCGTAGCGATTGGCCCACCTCTTCAAAATTCCCGTTTGTTCGGCGTAGTCCCAGGGGGCCCAGCCCACGTAGATGGACCAGGCAAGGCGAAAGCTGGGGCGATCCTCGGCCAGGCCCCAGGGCGTCAGTAGCAGAAGTGCCGCGGCGGTAAGGGCGCCGCGGAGGCGCGGGCGTCGGGACGGGAGGCGGAAGGCATAACGCATGGTGGGGCACCTTTGGCGGAGCGCAGGAAATTTAACCAAGGGAACTAAGCAAGGGCTTTGCCAAGTTTTCCTTCGCCCCGGCGCTTGGGGGGCGTGCGCTAAAACGGTTCGCTCCCCATGCCCTTCTGTTGTGCAGCGCGCTTTTTCCCTCCACCGCTGCGCGCTAATTCAGTGCGGCTAGCGAGCAAGACTCGCTGATCCGCCTATTCAGACCCTCGGCGCCACCCGTGCTTGGGATAAGCGGAACGGTCCTTGCTTCAGACCTGCCGATGTCTTCCGCCGCCCATTCGAAGAAGAAGCGAGTTTCTCCATGGCTACGGCCCCCGTTTATGCCCTGCCGCCCGAGGCCTTTCGCGAAGACCGCTGGTTCGCCGCGGAACAGCGCTGGGTTTTTGGGGCCCATTGGAATTTCGTCGCTCACGCGTCGGCGCTTGAGGCCCCGGGGTCCTTTCGCGTGGTGCAGGTGGGGCTCGATAGCCTGGTGCTGGTGCGGGATCAGCGCGGCGTGCTGCGCGCTTTTCATAATTTTTGCCGCCACCGTGGCGCGCCCCTAAAGGAAGGATCCGGGCGCTGCGCGTCCCTGACCTGTCCCTATCATCGCTGGAGCTTTGGCTTAGATGGACGCCTGCGCGGCGTTCCCCAGGGGGAAGCCTTTCCGGATTTAGACCGGGACGCGCTGGGTCTTTTCCCCGCCGCCGTGGGGGAATGGCATGGTCTGCTCTTCGCCCATCCCGATCCTGAGCCCGCGCAAACCCTGGAGGCAGCCCTCGCGGGAACGGCGCCCGCCCTCGAGCCGTTTGCCCCAGGGAGTTTGTCCCTGCTTCACGAAGAGCGAGTCCCCTTCGCCGCCAATTGGAAGCTCTACGTGGAAAACCACGTGGACTGGCTACACCTCTGGCATTTGCACGAAAACACCCTCGGGGCCTTCGATCATCCCCGGGGGCGCATCACCCAGGCGGGCCCGCACTGGCTCTCCTTTGAAACCCGGCGCGAGGAGGCCGAGGCGGCAGGCTTTGGGGGCGTCGATGAAACGCTGGCGCCCCTCCCCAGCTTGGCGGGTGCGGATCCGGTGCTGAAGGGCATCGGGGCCCACTATCTCTTTCCCAATCTTTTGCTCTTCTCCGGCGAGCGCTTTTTCATGACCGGAAAGCTTGTCCCTCAGGGCCCCGGGGAAACGGTGCTGGAGCTGGCGCTCTACGGCGTTCCCGGCGGGGACCCTCGGGAAACCATGACGGCCTTTAATGCCATCACCAAGGACGAGGACATCGTCATGATCGAGGGCCTCCAGCGCGCCATGGCCGGAGACCGCTTCCGCCCCGGCCCGCTGGCTCAGCCCTGGGAGGCGGCCATCGCCCACTTTCACCATCATCTGCTGACGGCGCTGGCCCCAGCGTCCCTTCTGGAGTCGATCCCCCATGGCTGAACGTCTTTCTCTAGCGGCTGTTTCCCGGGCCTATGCTGCGGGGGTCGCGCCCCGGACCCTCCTCACCGATTGCCTGGCGCGCATTGCCGAGGACCGGTCCTTTAACGCCTGGATTACGGTGCTCTCCGAGGCGCAGCTGGAGGCCTATCTGGAGGCGCTGGAAACCCGCCCCCGGGGCCCGCTTTGGGGCGTGCCCTTTGCGGTGAAGGACAATATCGACGTCGCCGGGCTCCCCACCACCGCGGGCTGCGAGGCCTTTGCCTATACCCCTTCCGCGTCGGCGCCGGTGGTGCAGGCGCTCATCGACGCCGGCGCCATCCCCCTCGGGAAGACCCATCTGGATCAATTCGCGACGGGGCTTGTGGGCACCCGCGCCTTCTCTGGCCCTTGCTTGAATAGCGTGGATCCCGCCTACCTCAGCGGCGGCTCAAGCTCCGGGTCCGCCGTGGCGCTTGGTCGGGGCCACGTGGCCTTCTCCCTAGGGACGGACACCGCCGGGTCTGGGCGCGTGCCCGCGGCCTTTAATGGCCTTTACGGCCTTAAGCCCTCCCGGGGGCTGTTGAGCACGAAGGGGGTGGTGCCGGCCTGCGAGAGCCTGGATTGCGTCAGCATTTTTGCGCCGGACCTAGAGACCCTGAGCGCAGTGGCCGAGGTGGCGAGTACCTATGATTCTGCCGATACCACCCAGCAGCCGTGGCCCCTGGGCCTTCGCTCCGTGCCGGGCGCCGGGCGGGGGCGCCTCGCCGTGCCCCTGCGGGACCAGGTGGCCCTGGATGGCGCCTACAGCCTGACCCTTTGGGATGAGGCGCTGGCCCAGGCGGAGGCAGCGGGCTTTGAGCTTGTGCCCTTTGACGCTGAGCCCCTGCTTGCGGCCGGGCGGCTCCTTTACGAGGGGCCCTGGGTGGCCGAGCGCTATGCCGTCGTGGCGCCGATTCTTGAAGGCGCACCGGAGACGCTCTTTCCCGTGACCCGCACCATCGTTGAACCCGCCGCGGCCTTTAAGGCGACGGAGGCCTTCGCCGCCTTCGCCAAGCTCAAAACCCTTGGGCATGCCCTGGCCGGCGCCATCGCGGATACGGAGGCCATGCTGCTCCCCACCGTCCCGGGCCTTTACACCCAGGAGGAAGCCGCTGCCGACCCCGTGGGTTTGAATTCGCGCTTGGGCACCTGGACGAACTTTATGAACTTGCTGGGCTACTGCGGCCTGGCCGTGCCCACGGGGCACACGGAGGCGGGGCTGCCCTTTGGGATTACCCTGGCTCGGCCCGAGGGGGAAGATGCGGCCCTCCTGGCCCTGGCGGCCCAGTGGACCGGCGCCGCGGCGCGCCTCTGGGCGGATCGGGATCCTGGACTCACCATTGCCGTGTGTGGCGCCCACATGTCCGGGCTGCCCTTGAATGGGCAGCTGCAAAGCCTCGGGGGGATTTTCCTGGAGGCTACGGAAAGCGCGCCGCTCTATCGCTTCTGCCACCTGCCCGGCGGCCCCCCGGAGCGCCCGGGCATGGTACGGGAGACCAAGGGCGCGGCCATCGCCGTGGAGCTCTGGCATCTCCCCTACGCCGGAGTGGGGCAGCTCCTCGAAAAAATTCCCTCCCCCCTAGGCCTCGGCACCGTCCCCCTGGCCGACGGCCGGGAGGTGAAGGGCTTTATTTGCGAAGCCTTCGGCGCCGAAGGCGGCCGGGATATCAGCGCCTTCGGTGGCTGGCGGGCCTACCTTGCGGAGCAGAAAGCGGCGTCCTAAGCCTTGACCTTCCGGGCGAAAGGCCGTTTCCTGCCGGCCCCTCCGTGACGAAGGTGCGCGCGTGCTCAAGCTATTCATTCTGGCGGCTCGCCTCGAGGCCCTCACCTGGGCTGGCCTCCTCCTCGGCATGGCCTTGAAATACAGTCCCTTCGCCTTTGAGTCGGGGGTTTGGCTGTTTGGTCGGCTCCACGGTGGGGCCTTCCTCTTCTACTTCGGGGTAGCCTTGGTCACCGCCCTGGCACGGCGCTGGCCCTGGTGGGCTGGGCTCCTGGCCGTGCTGGCGGCGGTGCCACCCCTGGTCACCGTGCCTCTCGAGACCTTCCTGCGCCGACGAGGCCTTTTAGGCGATGGCTAGGTTCGCGGCGGTACTCCGGGCGCTGGCGCTTACCTTTGCGGGTGCCCTCGGGCTTCTGGTTCTTTTAGTGATCTCCGCGCTCCAAGATCTTCCCGAGGCCCTGCGCCCGGCTTCGGCGCCGCCGAGCGTGGTCCTTCTCAATAACGTCTCCGTGCTGTCCATGGTGCCCGGCGCGCCTCCGCTTCAGGCGGATCGGGCCCTTCGCATGGAAGATGGGCGTATCACCGCCATCGTGGCCGCTGGGTCCCTGGCGCCGGAACCTGGCGCCTTGGTGGTGGACGGCGCCGGCGGCTTTTTGGTGCCGGGGCTCATCGATGCCCATGTCCATTTGAATGATGAGAGCGAGCTGGCGGCCTACCTCGCCCAGGGCGTGACCGGCATTCGCAATATGTCCGGCTACCCCTTTCACCTTGAGCTTCCCGAGCGCCTGGAAAGCCGAGCCCTGCGGGGTCCGGACTTCATGACCACGGGGCGCATCTTGAACAGCGCGGGCCCGAACGCCAACGTGCTTCAGCATCTGGTGGAAACGGCGGAAGACGCCCGCGCCGCCGTGGCTGCGCAAGCTGAGGCGGGCTTCACGCGCATCAAGGTGTATTCGAACCTTGCCCCGGAAGCCTTCGACGCCGTGCGGGATGAGGCCCATCGCCGGGGCTTGCCCCTGACGGGTCATAGCCCGGAGGGACGGCGAAGCCCCGGTGTGCCCTATGACGCGCCCTTTGAGATCCCCCTCACGGCTTCCCTTAACCAAGGTTTCACGACCCTGGAGCATGTTGAGTCCGTGGTGTGGCACGGGCTGCGGGATCGGCTTGACCCCGAGGCGATGGCTGCCCTGGCCCAAACCCTGGCCGATGCGAAGCAGCCCATCACCCCGACCCTCATTGCCCATCGGCGCCTGTTGCGCATTGCGGAAAGCGGGGGCGCCTATCTGGAACGGCCGGGGTCGGAAGCGATTAACCCCTTTCTGCGCTTCGTTGAGGCCGGCGCCGAGGCCTACTGGAGCGCGGCGGATCCGGCGCCCTATGAACGCCCTCATGCCGAATTTTTTCTGATCGCCACGGGGATGCTCCATCGCGCAGGCGTGCCTCTCCTTGTGGGCACCGATGCCGGAGGCTTCGGGCTGATCCCGGGGCGCTCTCTGGTGGAGGAGCTCGCGCTGCTCGTCGAAGCAGGGCTAACGCCCCTCGAGGCCCTCGAGGCTGCAACGCGGGTGAACGCTGAGGTGCTGGGCTTCACCGGGGCGGGGCAGATCGTCCCCGGGGCGAAGGCGAATCTCGTGCTGTTGGCGGCGAATCCCCTGGAGGATTTCGCCGCCTTCGAGGCGCCCGTTGCGGTAGCCATCCGCGGGGAATGGTTGGATGCCCAGGCCCTTGGGGCGCTTCGGGACGCCGCCGCGGACCCCTCTTTCCTGCGCAGCGCCTGGCGCGCCCTGGAGATGTTGCCCTCCCCCTAGGCGCGCCTTGGTCCTCTTTCCCGAGGCTGTGCTTTCCCGGGGATCGGGCTATCTTCGGGCATCCGTAATACAGGCAAGGGGGAGGCCGGGCCGATGCTCAGCGAGGGCATGTTTAGGCAGTTGAGAGGAAGAAGGGCGCTACTGGTCGCTCTATTGGCCACCCTCGTGCTGACGGCGCTCTTTCCCGTGATAGCCGGGCACTTTGGCCTGACCCTTCTTGATGCCGTTGCCGATCCGACGGAGGCTCGAGCGCTTGTCGAGGGGCTCACCAAGGAGCAACGACAGGCGCATGCCTGGATCACGGGCACCCTGGATGTGGCCTACCCCTTGGCCTACGGCGCGCTGTTTTTCGGTGCGACGCTTCGGTTCTTTCCCCGTAAGGGCGCACTCTTGGCCATTCCCATTTTGATTGGTGTTCCTGCGGACTTTCTCGAAGGCCTGGTGCAGATTCTGGCGCTCACGGGCCAGGTGGATTGGCTCGCGGCCAAAGCCGTACTAACGCCGGTGAAGGGTGGGGCCTTTGTCTACGGAGCGGTGATGGCGCTTCTCGGCGTTGCCCTAAGCTTTCGAGAACAGGGCGTGCGGTAGGGTGCCAGCAATCTGCGTTCACGATGATGGAACGCAAGGTCGATGAGCTAAAGGAACCCCTGCAGCGTGAGTTTGAGTCGACGGCGCTGGCCGATCGCTTCGAACCGCTGATCGTTCGCCCCGAGCTCGGCGGGGAGGCTTAGGCTTTGCAAAATGCTGGCAATTGCAGGCAATGCAGGCAGGTGCTAGCATTTTTTGCGTTTGGTTTCGTGGATATTTTGGAGTCCTACAATGGCTGGCTTAAGTGTCAGAAAACTCGACGACGAAACCCTGTCGCGCTTACGGATTCGTGCCGCGAAGCATGGGGTGTCGATGGAGGAAGAGGTGCGTCGGATCCTTAAAGATGCGGTCAGTGCGCCGGACTGTCTTGGTGATCTCGCACTTCGCATCTTTGGCCAAGAGCGCGGTGTTGATCTGCAGCTGCCTGAAAGGACGCCGCACGAGCCCTTGGACCTGACTGAATGATCCTGCTGGACACGAATATTGTTTCGGAGGTGATGAAGCCTCGGCCTGCGGATACGGTCGTGGCTTGGCTGAACGATCAGAACTCGGAGAAGCTATACATCTCTGCGATTACCGTCGGTGAGATCGCATTTGGCCTGCGCATATTACCTGATGGCAAGCGTCGCGCTGGACTCAGAGAACGATTCGAAAAATTCGTCACCCTCGCCTTTGATCAGCGCGTCCTTGCCTACGATGAATCTGCTGCCCGGGTCTACGGTGAGTTGATGGGCGAGCGCAGGGAGCTCGGCCTGCCGATGAGCGCACCCGACGGGCAGATCGCCGCAATCGCGCGTCTTCACCATTTGGCGGTTGCGACCCGCAATGTCCCCGACTTCGAGAGCTGCGGTATCGAGGTCGTTAATCCTTTCGTGCCCGTTCTGTAGGCATGGGACGCTGCTTCATCAGGAGCGGGCCCGCAGGGCGCCAGCCGCGGACCATGCTCCTTATGAACGCACTGGTCTGTTTTAGATAGGAAAAAAGCGCCCCTGGGGCGCTTTTTCCTGAGTTTCCAAGGCCTTGAAAACTCGGTGATGGTGGAGGCGGCGGCAATCACATCGCCTTATAAATCAATAGATTATTCTGCTAAGCGCTAGAAATGCCCCCATAGATACCCCCAGATCACGTCAGCTCACTTTTCGGCTAGATTCAGGCCGATTTCGTCGCTCTTCGGGCGCTCGCAATGGACCCCATCGCCCGAGGCAGCTGTACTGCCGATCAGGGCGCGCGCCCACTGCCGGTCCGGCAAATCCTGCGCTTGGCGTTCAGGATCCACAACCCGCGTTCGCATGGGAGCATAGTCATAGTGATACGAAGCCTCGGAAAGCAGCGACTGTACTCCGAGGCTTTGTATCGGGATGCTAAATAGAGTGCCGGACTGCAAATTCACATCACGTCAGACACCAAACACCGAGCGCATGCACTACACCCCTTGTCGGCGGCTGCGAGTATTCATCAGTCCAACATTAGGCAGCATCCATTGGATCCGAGGCAACGTGTTCCCGATGCCTCAATTTCGGCAATCGCGCACCAGCCACGGGTTGGGATCCGGGATGGCTGCCGAGGACGTCTAACGATATCTGCAGAACGTCGGCACCGCAGTAGTCAAAGACATCACCTGGCCCCGTAATCTGGGCGCCGTGCTTCTCCGTGGTATTGCCGGTCAGTGTATTGCAACGTCGATCTCTTTGAGTTCAGCCGGAGTTGTCTAGCAGCTTCAGACGCACACGTTGCAAGCCATTGAACATGTGCTCACGTTGCCCCGGAGGCAGTTCGCCGAACACCTCGTCGTACAATTCGGCTGCCTTGGAACGCATGAGGGGAACCAACTGCTTCGCAGCATCCGTCACGTAAACCCGATTGGCGCGCCGATCTACCGGGTCGTCGCGTCGCTCCACCAGGCCTGCCCGGGCCAGCCGATCGACGACGCCGCCGATCGTTGCCTTACCGATGTCCAGTTGTTGTGCGAGCTCGGTCTGGGTTAGACCATCCAGGCGGATCAAGTAGACCAGCGCTTGCCATTGCGTGCGGGTGAGACCGGTCTCGGAGATCTGTCGCTCGAAGGCCGCACGTAGCAACCGTGCCACGTCCGCGATCAAAAACCCGGGGTCCTGTTCTGCGTCCCACGTCGCCGCCTTGCGCCACAACGGAACGCCCTCTTCCGCGGAGGCATTGCGCTTCTCCTGACCCATTGCCGAAAGCCTCTTTGCTGTTGTTGTCATGGTCGTATAGTATTGCAACATATCATATGTGCAGATACTACTTTTCATGCTGGATGTCACGTTCAACACCCCCTCAGGTCTAACCATTCGGGGGAGCCGTTGGGGCAACGATAGCGCACCTCCCGTTCTGTTGGGACACGGAGGCGGCCAGACTCGGCACGCCTGGAGGCAGACCGCGGAGCTACTGTCAAAGGCAGGCTGGTTGGCTGTCGCGATCGACCTTCGGGGGCACGGAGACAGTGACTGGGCGGCAGATGGGGCTTATCAAATAGAAGCGTTTGCGGACGACCTGATCGCCATAGCGGGTCAGCTCCCCAGCAGGCCGGCGATTGTTGGTGCCTCGCTTTCGGGGCTGGCGGCGCTGATCGCAGAAGGCGAGCTGGCGCCCGGTTCCTTTCGTAGCCTGACGCTGGTGGATATCACCCCTCGGATGGATCCCGTAGGCGTGATGAAAGTTCTCGGATTCATGCATGCGCACCTGGAGGATGGTTTCACGTCGGTCGACCAAGCAGCCGAAGCCGTCGCCGCCTATCTGCCGCACCGAGAAAGGGCGCGAAGTAGCGAGGGCCTCCGGCGCTCACTCCGGCGCGGGCCTGACGGGCGCTATCGCTGGCATTGGGATCCGAACTTCATTCGCAATGTCGTCACGACGCGGGAAGAGCGGCGCTTTGAACGCTTGGAGGAAGCGGCGGCTCGCCTTAGCTTACCTGTACAGCTAATCCGCGGGCGAATGAGCGAGCTGGTGACACCAGAGGCTGCCGAGGCCTTTCTGCAAGTGGTCCCACATGCTCGGTTCGATGACATCTCCGGAGCCGGTCATATGGTTGCCGGAGACAGGAACGACGCGTTTACGGGGGCAGTTCGGGATTTTCTCGAGGGCCTTGAGGGGGAGGGAAACGCGTGACGGATTCGACACTCGGCAGGCTAGACATTGAGCAGGCGCTGCTCAGCTCCCCTTATCACCGCTGGCTTGGGCTCGAGCTGCTTGGCTCGGGGCCTGATGAGACCACAATTTGCTGCGCATGGCGGGAAGAAATGGTCTCGAACCCGCACCTCGAGTCGACGCATGGCGGAATTTTGGCAGCACTCGTCGATCTGACAGGGCTGTTTACCCTCTTGGCCGCCGGGGGCGCGGTTACGGCGACCGCTGATTTGCGTGTGGATTTCCACCGGCCAGCGCGTCCAGGCGTCCTTCTTGCGCGGGGCCGCCCGCTGAAGATCGGCTCCCGCATCAGCACGGCGGAGGTGTACGTCTATCAGGAAGATGGAGAGCTGCTCGTCGCAAGTGGCCGCGGCGCTTACCTCGGTGCCAGCTCTCAGGCTGCACCCTGAACATGAACCAATTGTCGGTCAAAGTGCGAAGGCTGCTCGCGGTATCTTGCGTCCTCGTTGTCGTAGGCTGCGGGAGCCGGGAGCAAGGTTCGGTTCCTACTGAAGCACAGGTCGTAGAGCCCCCTGCTGACGACACCCAGCCGCAAAGCGTTGAGGTCGTTGCGGTCCGCCGCGTGGAAATCGAGGAGGTAATCCGGGCCAGCGGGACCATCGCGGCCAAGCAAACCAGTCGCATCGGCCCACTGGTGGAAGGCGTGGTCGACGAGATCTTCGTTCGTGTCGGTGACCGCCCGCGCCGGGGCGACCCGCTGTTCCGCACTCGGCAGAACGACTATCGCCAGGCCGTCAATGAGGCTCAGGCCAGGCTCGACGTGGTTCGTGCAGAGCTCGAACTCAAGCAGAAGCGATTCGTACGCGCTCGGAGCCTCGTCGCCCGTAACCTTCTCTCCCAGGAACAGTTTGAACTCACTGAGACGGATGTCGCGGTCGCCCAGGCACAGCTCAGGTCGGCCGAAGCCGCCCTAGCCACTGCCGAGCAACAGCTTGGAGATACGATTGTGCACGCGCCATTCGACGGAACTATCACAGGTCGTTTCGCCGACGAAGGCGTGTACATGAGCAACCGATTTTCGATGGGCGGCCAGTCGGCCGTTGTCGAGCTGGCGGAAGCTCACATCGTTGCCGGCATCATGCAGGCGCCGGAGGCGGTGCTGTCCAGGCTGCGCCTCGGACAACGCGCGCTGCTGTACGTCGGTGAAAGCAGCCCTCCTCGTGAAACAGAGGTTTTCATAATCAATGACAGGGTAGACCCTGCCACACGGATGGCAGAGTTCCGTCTGCCCGTGCGCAATGACGACTACGCGATCAAGCCCGGTCAGTTCGTGCGTGCGGAGGTGCTCACTGGAAAGAGGACAGCACTGACTCTTCCGCGCCCCACGATTCGGGAGACGCAGGGCCAGAAGTTCGTCGTTCTCGTGGATGGGCAGAGCACCGAACGTCGAAATGTACAAGTGCGGGACCTAAACACGGACGACGTGGAAGTGCTGGCGGGGCTGAAAGAGGGCGATCTGGTGCTCCTTGACCCTGGCGATCAAGCATCGGAAACATCGGTACAGGGAAATCTGGCGCATGTGGATCGCTGACGTTTCCATACGCCGTCCGGTCTTTGCCGTGATGATGATCGGCTCTCTGGTCGTTCTCGGCCTCCTTGGTTTCACCAATCTCGGCGTCGACTTATTCCCAAAGGTTGAGTTTCCCTACGTCTCGGTGACCACTCGGCTCGAGGGTGCGTCGCCGGAAACAGTGGAAACCGAGATCACGGATATTCTGGAGGGGTACGTCAACAATATTTCGGGAATCGAGCGCCTGCGGTCCTCGAGCAGCGAAGGTCTCTCGCAGATCACGATTGAATTCAAGCTCGAGGAAAACGCTGACCTCAAGGCTCAGGAAGTTCGAGACAAGGTGGCGCTGGCGCGCTCGGAGCTGCCCCAGGAAACCGAGCCCTCCGTCGTCGAGAAAGTCGATCCTGACGCCGCGCCGATTTTGAGCGTGCTGGTATCTGGTGATACCGACATCCGTTCGCTTTCTGGCTTTGCGGACGACGTCGTTCGTGAGCGTTTGCAGCGCATTCAGGGGGTGGGCTCAATCAACCTGGTCGGGGATCGGGAGCGCGAGATCCGTGTGTGGCTCGATGCGCAGCGCATGCGGGCCATGGCGGTGACCGCAGACGACGTCGTTCGTGCCATCGAGGCAGAACACGCCGAACTGCCTGGCGGCCGTATGGAACTCGCGTCCAGCCTCATCGAGCTTGGTGTGCGAACCGACGCGGAGGCTGAGGACACTACGGAGCTTGCCGATCTGGTCATTCGATTCAACGACAATGCGCCGCCGACCCGCCTACGTGACGTGGCCCTCGTGGAGGATGGCCTCGAGGATGAGCGCTCTTACGCGATCCTCGACGGTCAGCGAGGCGTCGCGCTCGAGGTACGGCGCCAGAGTGGTCTGAATACTGTGGAAGTAGCGAGGCGGGTCCGGACAGCGGTCGGTGAGTTGCGCGAATCTGCGCCACAAGGTGTCAGTATCACGACCACACGTGATATCAGCCGGTTTATCGAATCCTCTGTCGCAGATGTCACCAAGGAACTGCAGATCGCCATGCTTCTGGTGGTCATGATCACGTTTTTCTTTCTACTCAGCTGGCGCGCCACACTCATCGTGGCTACGGCTATTCCGACCTCGCTGATCGCCACCTTCTTCGTATTCGATCTCGCCGGCATCACGCTGAATATTCTGACCCTGCTCGCGTTGACGGTTGCGATCGGCCTCTTGGTCGACGATGCCATCGTGGTGGTGGAAGCTATTCAGAAGGATGTGAACGAGGGTAAGCCCGCGGCCCAGGCAGCCTCGGAAGCGACCCGTCGGGTGAGTCTTGCCGTGCTCGCCGGTACGTTTGCCACTCTGGCCGTCTTTGTTCCCATCGCTTTCATGGAAGGCGTCGTGGGGCAGTTCTTCCGGGATTACGGGCTGGCCATCGTGTTCTCGGTGTCCGTGTCACTACTCGTGGCGCTGACCTTGAGTCCGATGCTTTGCTCGCGTTATCTCACTGCTCACGATCCGGACAGTTCCGGTCATGTTCTCTCCACGCTCGAACGGTTTCACGATTGGATGGCCGAGGCCTATGCGGCAGTGGTACGAGCTGCCATGCGATGGCGGTACCTGGTAATCCTTCTCGCCATCGGTTCGGTGTATCTCGGTGCGCTAATCGCAGCGCAGGTGCCCGGTGGCTTTACCTCGAAGGCAGATCGCAGCGAGTTTCAGGGCCAAGTGGAACTTCCGCCCGGCACCGCCATCGAGGAGAGCAAGTCGAGGGCGCACGAGCTGAACCGCGCACTCAGCGCCGTGACCCACGTGCAGTCGGTATTCGTAACGGTGGGCGCGGGCGCCGCCGGCGAGCCCAGCAGGATAGATGTCTACGGCACGCTGACACCGAAGCAAGCCCGGGATGTGGGTCAATTCGAAGTCATGGATGACGTTCGTGAAGCAGCGCACCAGGTTGTACCAAATGCCCGCACAATCAACATTGCGGAAGTTCCTTGGGTTTCCGGGGGCGGACTCTCCACGGCCGATATCGAGCTCGTGCTGCAGAGTGCGGATCTAGACGTAACTCGCCAGTACAGCGAACGCTTGGCGGCTGTACTTGGTTCGATGGCAGGGCTCTCGGATGTCCGCAGCGGCTTTGAGCCGGGCAGGCCAGAGCTCGTTCTGGACGTGCGAAGAGATCGCGCCGGTGATCTCGGAGTATCGGCGCGCGGAATCGCTGCAACCAGCCGTGCGCTGATCGGCGGGGTCGAGGCCGGCACCTATGAACATCTCGGGTCCCGATACGACATCAGAGTCAGGCTTCGGGACGCGGATCGCTCTGACGTCGAGCAGATCGAGCAGATGCAGGTTCGGACGGCGCGCGGACAGCTGGTGGATCTGGCCAGCGTGGTGGACCTGAAATTTCGTTCCGGTCCGGCTCGAATCGAGCGACAGGACCGCACGCGCAAGATCTCGGTGTTCGCCAATGCCGCAAGTGGCACCGCTTTGGGGGATGCGACGGCCATCGTCGAGCGTGCTTTGGCCGAAATGCCGCCACCCGACGGGGTCTCGATCGTTTTCGAGGGTCAGGTCAGGCGGATGCGGGAAACCGGCAGCGCGATTGGTATGGCGTTCTTGCTCGCGGTCATTGCGCTGTACATCGTCCTGGCCAGTCAATTCGACAGCTTCACGCAACCGCTGGTCATCATGCTTTCTGCGCCGTTGTGCTTCTCAGGCGCATTTGCCGGGTTGTACCTTACGGGGCACGAGATGAGCCTGTTTGCTCAGATTGGCTTAGTCGCATTGATGGGTATCGTCATGAAAAACGGCATTCTGCTGGTCGATCGCGCCAATCAACTGCGAGCTACTGGGTTGAATCCGGCCGAGGCGATGGCAGCGGCCGGGCCAGAAAGGCTGCGGCCGGTGCTGATGACAGCCTTTGCAGCCGTGTTCGGCATGGTGCCAGTTGCCCTTTCGGGTGCCGACGGGTCGGAGTGGCGAAACGCCATGGGCGCATTGATGATCGGCGGGCTGGCTTCGTCGACTCTGCTCACTCTCCTAGTCGTTCCGGCGGCGTATGTGATCGGGCCGGATTTTAGCGCCGCCCTCCAAAGGGCACGCAAGCTTGGCGCTAACTCGAAACACTGGTTGAAAACCAGTAGCCAGACATCGACTTGAGCGAAAGAGACCGTGTAGTGACCTACTGTTGCGCCACGCAGCAGTGTCTTCGTTGGAACCCTGTGGAGGTCCTGCACGCCCGAAAAAGGAAATCACATTCAATGACTGCGGGCAAAGGAGAAAGCCCCTAGAGAGCACCTCAATCGTTATATAACTTATTGATTTTGATCATAAAAATCTGGTGGAGGCGGCGGGAATCGAACCCGCGTCCGCCAGTATTCAGCCTTCGGCTCGTCACATGCTTAGTCGCGTTATTTCGTTTAACGGCCCCCACGCCAACGGACAGGCTTGGAAGACGCGATCCCGATAAGTTTTAACGACTTGGCCTCGGTCCAGACCGCACCGCGAGCCTATGTTTAGCGACCCCAGGACTTAGCCCATAGGCAGGCGTTCCGTGGGGCTCACAGCCGCTTAGGCTGCGAGAGCGTAGTTGTCGTCGTTGGCAACTATATTTTTTGTAGGCTTTGATTAACGAGAGTGTCTACCCTCTCGGCATGCACCTAGGGCCTCCTCCCCGACGTCGAAGCCAGGTCGCCCCCAAAGCTGGCCGGTGTTTTGGCCAGAGCGGAAGGATAACACAGACTGGGGTGGGGCAAGGGCGCTGGGCAGACCGCTCAGCCGTTGTGGGCCTTCATGATGCGGGCTTTTTCCCGCTGCCAGTCGTGGTCTTTCTTGTCCTGGCGCTTATCGAATTCCCGCTTGCCCTTGGCCAGAGCGATCTCGGCCTTGGCGAGGGGGCCCTTCCAATAAAGGCTTGTGGCCACGCAGGTGTAGCCCTTGGCGCTGACCGCGCCGTGGATGCGGGCGAGCTCCTTGCGGTGGAGTAGGAGCTTCCGTTGGCGGTCCGGGCGGGCGATTTCGTGGGTGCTGGTGCTCGTGCTCGGGTTGATACGGGCGCCAAGGAGCCAGGCCTCGCCGTTCTGGAGTAGAACGTAGGATTCCACCAGCTGCCCCCGCCCTTCCCGAAGGGCTTTGACTTCCCAGCCCTCAAGGGCGATCCCCGCCTCGAAGCGCTCCTCGAGATGGTAGTCAAACTTCGCCCGCCGATTGAGGGCAATGGTGCTGCCCCCGGGGGATTTTTTCTTCTTTCCGCTCATGGGGCTAAGTATACGCCTCCCCGGGGTAAAGCGCTGCGTTCCTCCCTTGAGAGGGGGTGCGAAACCCCGCACAATCTTGCGCTTCGCTCCCGCGGGAGCCCTCAGCGAAAAGGCAGGTGCCATGGCCCTCGGAGGCGATACTTCTCAGCACGGCATGTGGAGCAGCCGCTGGATGTTCATCCTGGCGGCGGCGGGCTCGGCGGTGGGCCTTGGCAATATTTGGAAGTTCCCCTACATGGCGGGGGAGAACGGCGGGGGCGCCTTCATCCTGGTGTACCTGGCCTGCATTTTTCTCATCGGCATCCCCATCATGATGGCGGAGGTGCTCATGGGCCGGGAAACGCGGCAAAGCCCCATCAACACCATGCGCCAGCTGGTGAAGCTCTCCGGCGCCTCCCCGGCCTGGACCATGATTGGATGGATGGGGGTGGCCGCGGGCTTCCTAATCCTGTCCTTCTATGGGGTGATTGCGGGCTGGTCCCTGTATTACCTTTTTGAGGTGAGCGCCGGCACCTTCCAGGGCACCACGGGGGAGGCGGCCTCCGCGGCCTTTGCTGGACTCCTCGCCGATCCGCTGCTGATGATCGGGCTTCAAACGGCCTTCATGGTCGTGACCATCTTTATCGTGGCGCGGGGCGTTTCTGGAGGGCTTGAGCTCGCCATTCGCTGGTTTATGCCCCTGCTTCTGCTTTTGCTGCTCGTGCTCCTGGGCTACTCCCTGACCTCCGGGGGCCTCGCCCAGGGCCTCGATTTCATGTTCTCGTTCCATCCCGAACGGCTCGGCGTGGAAGGGGTGCTCGATGCCATGGGGCAGGCCTTCTTTACCCTGTCGCTCGGCATGGGCGCGATCATGGCCTATGGCGCCTACGTGCCCTCGAACGCCTCCATCACCTCCACCATCTTCACCATCGCGCTCCTGGATACCTTCGTGGCCGTGGCCGCGGGGCTGGTGATCTTCCCTCTGGTGTTCGCCAACGGGCTGAACCCTGCGGAGGGCCCGGGGCTGATGTTTGTGACCCTGCCCCTGGCCTTTGGGCAGATGCCCTTTGGGGCCATCTTCGGTGGCGTCTTCTTCCTGCTGGTCAGCTTTGCCGCCCTCACCTCCGCCATCTCCCTCACGGAGCCGGCGCTGGCGTGGCTCGTGGAGGACTACAACGCCAAGCGCGGCCGGGTGGCGGTCACCCTCGGGGTGATCTCCTGGGCCCTGGGGCTTGGGACCGTGTTTTCCTTCAACATCTGGGCCGACGTGCAGATCTTCTTCGGGAAGAACTTTTTCGACACCGTGGACTTCCTGGCCAACAACACTCTCCTGCCCCTGGGCGGGATGCTGATCGCGCTCTTTGTGGGCTGGGTGCTACCGAAGAGCACGGTGGTGGGCCAGCTCGGTTTTGACGGGGGGCGCTACACGCTGTGGCAGCTGCTAAGCCGCTTCGTCGCCCCCGCGGGCGTGCTGGTGGTCTTCATCTACACCGTGATCTCGACCATCTAAGGCGTGGCCACCATCGAACGCAGTGCGCTCGTGCCCTTCTCGGCGGAGCGCATGTTCGCCCTGGTGAATGACGTGCGGCGCTACCCGGAGTTCGTCCCCTGGTGCGCCGGCGCCGAGGTGCTCGCGGAGACGGACGCCCTCATCGAAGCGTCCCTGCGCTTAAAGCGCGGCGGGGTCGAGCATCGCTTCACCACCCGCAATACGCTGACCCCCTTTACGGCCATGCGCCTCGAGCTGGTCGATGGCCCCTTCACCACCTTCACCGGTGATTGGACGTTCAAGGCCCTGGGGGAGGATGCGTGCAAGATCGGTCTGACCCTCACCTTCCAATATCGGGGGCGGTTGGCCACGGCAGCCCTCGGCGCCCTGCTCAGCAGCAGCGCGGATACGCTGGTGGAAGCCTTCTGCCAGCGCGCGAAGGCCCTCTACGGATGATTCGCGTCACCTTGGTGTCCGTGCCCGAGCCGCGCAAAAGCGAAATTCACCGCCTCACCTTGCCCCTGGGGGCCACGGTGCGCGACGCGCTGGTCGC
>JAYOYG010000016.1:16636-32810 GCA_038153445.1 Pseudomonadales bacterium | reverse complement strand
AGGCTCTCCTCGATATCCCGAGCATCTCGGATAAGCGTCGCCCCCTCACGAAGGAGGCGGTGCCCCCCGGCACCCGCAGGATCAAGCGCATGGCGCGGCACCACGAAAACCTCTCGCCCCTGGGCGACGGCCAGGCGGGCCGTGATCAGCGCTCCAGAGCGATGCCCCGCTTCGATGACCACGACCCCCTGGCTGAGCCCGCTCACGATCCGGTTTCGCGCGGGAAAATGGTGCGGACGAGCACTCATGGTGGGAGGGAACTCGCTGACCACGGCGCCCCGCTCCAGAATCGCTTGAGCCAGGGGACGGTGGGCCGCCGGATAGATGCGCCGATGGCCACTTCCGAGCACCGCCAGGGTAAGCCCCCCTGCCGCGAGGGCTGCGCGATGGGCAACCCCATCAATACCCAGCGCCAAGCCGCTGGTGATCACCCAGCCGCCGCGGGCAAGATCGCCAGCGAGGCGCCGGGCGTCGCCCTCCCCGAGGGCGGTCATGCGCCGGGGACCAATGATCGCCAACTGGGGTTTGGCCAGGGCCGCGAGATCCCCTTCTACGTAAAGCACGGGGGGCCCGTCGGCGCTGGACAGCAGAGTTAGGGGGTAGGCGGGGTGCGCTGGGGTAAGCAGGGTGACCCCGTGGGCCTCCGCCTCTTCTCGCGCTCGCCGAAGACGAGCCTCAGAGACCGTTTCCAGAAGCCGCGCCGCGAGGCTGGCGCGAGCCGGCCGGGGAAGGGTGCCCACGTGACCTGGGGCATAGGTGTACTGACCTTGCAGCGCAGCGGCTAGCCAGCAGTCTTCCGTGAAGGGCTTAAGGTTCGCGCGATTCATCGGACGAGTATGGCCGGGCCCATGGCGTTAAGGGTCAGCGTTTACCCCTAGGGACACGCTGGCCTCACTGCTGCTGAGCTGCGCCCCTTCTTAAAGAAGCCTAGGCATTCGCGGCGTCTAGCGGAGCGCGGTAAACTGGGACCATCTGGTTTTTCAAAGGTTGACCCATGGCTCGCCTGGAGATTTTAGAGTTCCCCGATCCGCGGCTGCGCACCGTGGCTAAGCCCGTGGCCGTCGTCGACGACCGCATTCGAACGCTCTGCGATGACATGCTCGAAACCATGTACGACGCCAAGGGCATCGGCCTCGCGGCCACGCAGGTCAATGTCCACGAGCGCGTCGTGGTTATGGATTTGAGCGAAGCGCGAGACACCCCCCAGTTCTTTATCAATCCGGAAATCGAGCCCTACGGTGAATTCGTCGAGGGCGAGGAAGGATGCCTGTCCGTTCCCGGCTACTACGACGCCGTCACCCGGGCGGAGCGAGTCCGGATTAAGGCCTTAGATCGGGAGGGAAACCCCTTCGAAATCGACGCCGAGGGTCTGCTCGCCGTGTGCATTCAACACGAGTGTGATCACCTCGCCGGGAAGGTCTTCGTCGATTATCTCTCACCCCTCAAGCGCACCCGGGTCCGGAAGCGGCTAGAGAAAAGCAAAAAGCAGTCTGCCTAGGTGAGCCTTCGCCCCGAGCGCGTGGTCTTTGCCGGTACGCCGGCCTTCGCCGCAACCCTGCTCTCTGCCCTCCTCGAGGCCGAAGTGCCCCTGGTCGGGGTGCTCAGCCAACCCGACCGCCCTGCCGGACGAGGTCGGAAACTCACCGCCAGCCCGGTAAAAAGCTTGGCGCTTGAGGCCGGCCTACCGGTCGCGACGCCCCCATCGCTCCGCAAGCCCGAACACCGGGAGACGCTCGAAGCCTGGGCCCCCGATCTCATGATTGTGGCCGCCTATGGTCTTATCCTGCCCCCGGCGGTGCTGTCCCTACCCCGGCATGGCTGCCTCAATGTTCACGCCTCCCTTCTGCCCCGTTGGCGCGGGGCTGCGCCCGTGGAACGAGCCCTCATGGCCGGTGACGAGGAAACGGGGGTGTGCATCATGCAGATGGATGAAGGGCTCGATACGGGGCCCGTTCGCTATCGCCTTACCGTGCCCGTTGAGGACACCACCACGGGAGGCGCCCTCGAAGCTTCCCTGGCCACCCTTGGGGCTGAGGCGCTGCTCACCGTGTTAAGCGATCTGAGCCTCCCCGCTCATGCGCCGGAACCCCAAAGCAATTCCGGCATCACCTACGCCGATAAGCTCAGCGCCGAGGATCGCGTTCTCGATTTTGCCGAGCCCGCCCTTGTCCTAGCCCGGAAAATCAACGCCTTAAGCCCTCGTCTTGCGTGCTCTATTGAAAGCGAAGACTCCCTCCGAATCCGCTGCCTGGGCGCAACGGCAGCCCCCGAGGTCCCCACGGAAGATGCAACCCCGGGCACCCTGCTGTGCTGCAATAAAGAGGGCCTGTATCTCGCGACGGGATCCGGCGCCCTGCGCCTACACCAGCTGCAGGTGCTGAAGGGCAAGGCCGCGGTGCTTGATGCACCCGCGTTCCTTAACGGCTATGGGCGCCACTTTCCAGAAGGTTTGCGCTTTGCCTCCGCCCACTAAAGGCGGCGCCAGCCGGGCCTGCGCAGCCCGAGCCCTGGGCGCCGTGCTTCAGGGCCAGGGCAATCTGAAAGGTCAGCTGGAAGCGCAGTTTCAGCGAACCCCTAGCCTATCCTCCATGGATCGGCGCTTTGCTACCCAGCTGGCCTTTGGAGGCGCCCGGGTTAGCCTTCGCCTCCTACCCCTCATAGATGGCGCCCTTAAGCACCCCTTGAAGGATCGGGACCAGGATCTTCGGGCACTGATGGTGGGGGCGCTCTACCAAATGCATTGGCTCGGGGCGGCCCCGCCCCTGTGCGTCAATGGCGCCGTGGAGGCCACGCGGGCGCTGAAAAAGCCCTGGGCCAGCAAGCTGGTGAACGCCGTGCTCCGAAAGTTTCCCGCCGAGGCCCTTTCCGCCACGCTGGCGGACCAAAGCCCCGAGGATCAAAGCGGCTTGCCCCGTTGGTGGTACGACGCCCTAGCCAGCGCCTACCCAACCCAGCTTGAGGAGGTGATAGCCGCGGGCAATAGCGAGCCCCCGCTTACGCTTCGAGTGGACGGGGACCGGGATGCGGTGGCTGCGGAACTGGAAAGCTTAGGGTTTGGACCTCGCCTAGGGGCCCTAAGCGCTAAAGCCCTCTACCTCGATAAGGCGCCGCCGCTTCAGGATATCCCAGGCTTTCTCGAGGGGCGCCTCACCGTTCAAGACGAAGGGGCACAGCTCACAACCGAACTCCTAGATCTTGCGCCGGGACTCGCGGTGCTCGATGCCTGCGCAGCACCCGGCGGGAAGGCCAGTGCCCTGCTGGCGGCCTGCCCCGGGGTTAAGCTCACCGCGCTGGATCCCAACCCGAAGCGGGTCGAGCGCTTACTCGACACCCTAAGGCGCACCGGAAGCAAGGGGTTTGCCGTGCACTGCGCCGACGCCCGGGAGCCAGGCCCTTGGCAAAGGGAACAGGGTTTCGATCGAATTTTGGTCGATGCGCCCTGCAGTGGAACGGGGATCCTCCGACGCCAGCCCGATATCCGCCTGCTGCGACAAGCGGGGGAGCTTGCTAAGCTCACCACGCTCCAGGGGACGCTTCTTCGCGCCCTCTTCCCCCAGCTCAAGGCCGGGGGGCGCCTGGTGTACTGCACCTGCTCCGTGCTACCGGAAGAGGGGGAAGCGGTGGTCGCAGAATTCGTTGCGGAAACCCCTGAGGCACGCGCGCTTTCCCTACCGGAAAGCTTCGGCCTAGCCTCAGGCCCGGGTCGACAAGGCCTGCCCACCCGGCAAGGCCCCGATGGCTTTTTCTATGCCGTTATTGAGAAGGTGCCCACGCCATGAAAATTCTCATCCTGGGGGCTGGGCAGGTGGGCGGCACGCTGGCGGAGAACCTGGCTAGCGAGAATTTTGACATTACGGTGGTAGATACCAACGGCGACCGGCTCCGGGAACTCCGGGATCGGCTCGATATCCAGACCATTGAGGGCATGGCCAGCCGCCCGGACGTGCTTCGAGCCGCCGGGGCCCAAGATGCGGACATGCTGGTGGCCGTGACCAATTCCGACGAAGTGAATATGGTCGCCTGCCAGGTAAGCTTCTCCCTCTTCAAAACCCCCACCAAGATTGCCCGCATTCGTGCAAGCGCTTACACCACACAAGCAGGGGGTCTGTTCTCCAAGGAGCACATGCCCATTGATGTGCTCATCAATCCCGAACAGGTGGTGACGGAGCACATCGAACGCCTTATCCAATTCCCTGGGGCCCTTCAGGTGCTGGATTTCGCCCAGGGGCGGGCGCAGTTGGTGGCCGTTAAGGCCTATGAAGACGGGCCCCTCGTCGGCCAAGCCCTCGCCACCCTTCGCGAACACGTGCCTGGGGTCGATACCCGAGTGGCGGCAATCTTCCGTCGTGATCGGGCGATCATGCCGCAGGGGGACACGGTCATCGAGGCTGACGATGAGGTGTTTTTCATCGCCGCCAAGCGCGATATCACCGCGGTGATGAGTGAACTTCGCGGCCTCGAGGCGCCCTACAAGCGCATCATCATTGCCGGTGGCGGCCATATTGGGGAGCGCCTCGCTAAGGTCACGGCGAGAGGCCATCACGTGAAGATCATTGAATACGACGCCGGCCGAGCCATGGCCCTGGCGGATGCCCTTAATGGGGCCGTGGTCATTCAAGGAGATGCGACGGACGGCGATCTCCTTATGAACGAAAACATCGAACGCACCGACGTCTTCTGCGCCCTAACGAACGATGACGAAGCCAACATCATGAGCTCCATGCTGGCAAAGCGTCTCGGAGCGCGGAAGGTCATGACCCTAATCAGCAAGCCCGCCTACGTGGATCTTGTGCAGGGAGGAGTCATCGATGTGGCCATCTCTCCCCAGCAGGCCACCATTTCCGAGCTTCTCGCTTATGTTCGGCGGGGCGATGTGGCCCGGGTGCACTCCCTTCGGCGGGGGGCCGCTGAGGCCATGGAAGCCATCGCCCATGGTGATAGCCACTCCTCTAAGGTCGTGGGACGGCGCTTGGATGAAATTCGCCTGCCCCCGGGGGCGAGCATCGGGGCCCTCGTGCGCGGCGATGACGTGCTTATTGCCCATGATTCTGTGGTAGTCGAAAGCGATGACCACGTATTGCTCTTTCTCACGGACAAGCGGCAGGTTCGGGCCGTGGAAAACCTTTTCCAAGTGGGTCTGAACTTCTTCTAAGGTCTGCCATGGTACGTAGTGCACTCTTTCTTCTGACCTACGTCATTCTGACTATTCTCTGGGGCTCGCTCGGGGTCCTCGTCGGTTGGATGCTGCCCTATCGTCAGCGCTTCGCCTTTATTATCGGAACGTGGACGGCCATGGTGCTTTGGGCCTTCGAGCACCTCTGCCAAGTGCAGGTTGAGGTAGAGGGCCAGGAGCATCTTCCTGCAAAGCCCTGCTTAGTGCTTGCCCGTCATGAAAGCACCTGGGAAACCCTCTTTCTTCAGCAGCTCTTTGCCCCCCAGGCCACGGTGATCAAAAAGGAGCTGCTTGCCATTCCCTTCTTTGGGTGGGCCTTCAGCCTCCTAAGGCCCATTGCCATTGATCGTAAGGATGGTCGCGGCGCCCTCAAAACCCTTATTCGCGAGGGAAAGGCGAGGCTTGAGAGTGGAAGCTGGGTGGTGCTCTTTCCCGAAGGCACGCGCCTCGCGCCGGAAGAGCAACGACGGTTTGGTCGGGGCGGTCCAGCCCTCGCCCTTGCGGCGAAGGTGCCCGTGCTTCTTGTGGCCCACACCGCCGGCGACCGCTGGCCTGCCCGGAAGTGGCGTAAATCGCCGGGGACACTTCGTGTCCGCATCTCCCCGCCCTTTGTAGCCGACGGGGAGAGCTCGAGCGCCTTTACGGCGCGCCTCGAGCGCTGGCTCGAAGACGCCCAGCGCGACCTTCGCGCTTAGACGTCGAGGTTGGCCACGGAGAGGGCGTTGGTCTCAATGAACTGCCGGCGAGGCTCCACCGCATCCCCCATCAGCGTCGTGAATACCCGATCCGCGGCGATCGCATCCTGCACGGTCACGCGCAGCATCCGCCGGGTCTCTGGATTCATGGTGGTTTCCCACAGCTGTTCCGGGTTCATTTCCCCAAGGCCCTTGTAGCGCTGAATATCCTGACCGCGCCGGGAGTCCTTCATCAGCCAGGCGAGGGCCTCCTCGAAGCGGGCCACGGGCGCGGTGCGCTCCCCGCGCCCGATGCGCGCCCCCGGGCCCAGGAGACCTTGGAGGGCTTGCCCAAGCTCCGCCACGGCGCGGTAATCCCCGGATTGGAAGAAATCGACGGAGAAAGGCACGGGCTTACTCAGTCCATGCTCACGGATTTCCACCTGGGGAACGTAGCGACTGCGCTCTGCATCAAAGCGTAGGGAGACGTGATACTCAGCGCCATCGTCTCCGTGTTCCGCAAGCCGCGCCTGCAAGCCGTCACAGAACGCCTGAACCTCGGCCTGGTTGGCCCACCCGCCTTCGCTCGGCGCCGGCACCCAGATCATCGCTCGCGTGATGACTTCTGGGTAAGTTCTGGAAAGGCGCTGAAGACGCTTCTCTACCCCTTGATAGGCGTGCACCAGCTGCTCTAGCCCCTCCCCGGTGATGGGCGGGGTGCCCTCGTCGGGATAGAGCGCGGCGCCATCGAGCGCTTGCCCCGTGAGGTACGCCGTTAGGGCGTCGTCGTCCTTAACATACTGTTCCTGCTTGCCCTTCTTGACCTTATAAAGCGGCGGCTGGGCGATGTAGATATGCCCAGAAGTAATGAGCTCGGGCATCTGGCGGAAGAAGAAGGTGAGCAGCAGCGTTCGAATGTGAGAGCCGTCTACATCGGCGTCCGTCATGATGATGACTTGGTGATAACGAAGCTTCTCAAGGCTGAACTCATCGCGACCAATGCCGCAGCCCAGAGCGGTGATCAGCGTGCCCACCTCCTGGCTCGAGAGCATCTTATCGAAGCGGGCTTTCTCCACATTTAGAATCTTACCCTTTAGGGGCAGTATCGCTTGGGCGCGACGATCCCGGCCCTGCTTTGCAGAGCCGCCGGCGGAGTCACCCTCCACCAGGAACAATTCCGATTTTGCGGGATCCTTTTCCTGGCAGTCCGCAAGCTTTCCCGGAAGGCCAGCGATGTCTAGGGCGCCTTTCCGACGGGTCATTTCCCGCGCCTTTCGAGCCGCTTCCCGAGCTCGAGCTGCATCAATGATCTTCTGCGCGATGCCCTTCGCATCCGCGGGGTTCTCCAGAAGGAAGTCCGCAAAGGCGCGACCCATCTCCTGCTCCACCACGGGCTTCACTTCGCTGGAAACCAGCTTGTCCTTGGTTTGGGAAGAAAATTTTGGATCGGGGACCTTCACGGAAATGATCGCCGTAAGGCCTTCGCGAGCGTCATCTCCCGTCATGCCAATTTGAGCCTTCTTACCCAGCCCTTCCTGGTCAATGTAATGGTTCAGGGTCCGCGTTAGGGCGGCCCGGAACCCCGCGACGTGAGTGCCGCCATCGCGCTGAGGAATGTTGTTGGTATAGGCAAAGACGTTTTCCTGGAAACCATCATTCCACTGCATGGCAATCTCAACGGAAATGCCATCCTCTTCTCGCTCCGCGCAGAAGTAGAAGGGCTTGGCGACCACTTCCTTGTTGGCATTGAGATAGTCCACGAATGCCTTCAACCCGCCGTCATAGAAGAAGATCTCTTCCCGTCCGCTGCGCTCATCGGTAAGCCGGATCCGCACCCCAGAGTTCAAAAAAGCAAGCTCTCTCAAGCGCTTAGCTAAAATGTCGTAGCTAAACTGGATGTTTCGGAAGGTTTCCGCAGACGGCTTAAACCAGCATTCCGTCCCCGACTCCTCCGTTTCTCCGACCACAGCCAAGGGCGCATCAGGGACCCCGTGACGGTAATGCTGCTCATGGACCTTACCTTCCCGGCGAATGGTCAGGCGAAGGGACTCGGAAAGCGCATTCACGACGGAAACCCCCACGCCGTGGAGCCCACCAGAAACCTTATAGCTGTTGTCGTCAAACTTACCGCCGGCGTGAAGGATGGTCATAATGACCTCAGCGGCGGAAACACCCTCCTCTGGGTGCAGATCCACGGGAATGCCCCGACCGTTATCTCGAACGGTAACCGCTTCTCCTTCATGCACAACCACCGCAACTTCCGTGCAGTATCCCGCGAGGGCCTCATCGATGGCGTTATCAACGAGCTCCTGAACCATGTGGTGCAGGCCCGTGCCGTCATCCGTATCGCCGATGTACATACCGGGGCGCTTACGCACCGCATCAAGGCCCTTCAGGACTTTGATGCTCCCGGAGTCGTAGCGATTTTCCTCAGCCATGCCCTATCTCCCTCGCCTCAGGTCGGCGTTATTTCACCCTGTTCCACGTGGAACAGAGCTATCTCATCTGCAAAGCTCAGCCCGTCTAGAACCAGCTCGGGCTCAACGGCGGTCATCAATACCTGTCCGCGTTGATCCATCAGCGCTGAAGCAAGGCGTTGTCGATGCGCCTCATCGAGTTCCGCGGCGAGATCATCAACCAACACCACCGCACCGGAGCCTCGGCTCTGTTTTAACAGTGCGTTCTGGGCCAACAAAAGCGCGCAAGCCAGCACCTTCTGTTGCCCCCGGGACAAGCACTCCGACGCCTTCCGTCCCTCGATATCAACGCGCAACTCGGCGCGCTGCGGCCCGGACCGGGTAAAACCACTTTGCCGGTCAAGCTCCAGCTGCTCAGCAAGTGCCTCCCGTAACGTTCGCCGGCGATCCCAGCCAGGCTGGTAGCGCAGCGCCACTCCGCCCACGCCCTGCAATTGCTCTAGCGCGGTCTGCAGGGGCAGCCTTAGGCGTTCTACGTACTGCTCCCGTGCTTCATGAATCTGTTCCGCAACAACCGCGAACTGGCGCGTCCAGCTTTCTAAATCTCGGGATCCCATCCGCAGCGCCGCATTGCGATGGTCCAGGGTCCGTCGAAACGTCGTCGCCACCGCCCCGAAGCGTTGTTCCACGTGGAACACACCCCAGTCGAGGAACCGACGCCTTTGCTCGGGGCTACCCACAATCAGGCTCATGGACTCTGGGTGGATCAATAGAACGGGGAGGGCCTCTGCGAGGGGGCGATTTGAAGAGACGCGTTCACCGTCAACTTTCAGCACCCCGGCCCCAGACGCCAGGCGAGTGACCCCAAGCCTCGAAACCCGTCCAGAATCGTGAACCACCTCGCCAAAAAGCGTTAACGCGTCAGCGCTGTAGTTTAGCACTGAGGCAAGACGATTGCTGCGGAAGGAGCGGCCCGTGGCCAGGGTATAAATGGCTTCTAGAAGGCTGGTTTTACCGCTGCCGTTGGGCCCATGGATAAGGGAAACGCCAGGCGAAAAGGAGAGCTCCAAAGGCGCAAGGTTTCGAAGACCTTGCGCCTGAAAGCGGCGCAGGATCATCCAGCGCCCCCTAGCTTAGAGCCGCATAGGCATGACAACGTAGCTGGCCTCGGAGGACCCTTTGTCTTCTAAAAGCGCTGAACTATTGGCGTCAGACACGCGCACGGAAACCTCATCTGCCTCGAGCGTACTCAGTACTTCGAGCAAATAGGAGACGTTAAAACCGATCTCGAGCGCAGGGCCCTGGTAACTCACGGGCATGCTCTCCTCTGCCTCTTCCTGCTCGGGGTTATTCGCTTGAATCGTAAGGTTCTCCGGAGACAGGACCAGGCGCACTCCGCGGTATTTCTCGTTGGATAAAATCGCTGCGCGCTGGAACGCTTCCCGCAACATCTTCCGATCAGCCTCTACCACGGCCGTATTTCCTTGCGGTACCACCTTTTCGTAATCAGGGAAGCGACCATCAATAAGTTTGGTCGTGAAGGAGAAATCGCCCACCTTCGCGCTCAGGTGGTGCGTGCCGAGGGAAAGGGCGACGGGGTCGTCCCCGTCAGCAATCAGCCGCGCAAGCTCCAACACGCCCTTTCGCGGCACGATCACCTGGCGCTCCGGCCCCGCGCCGGGACCCGGGGTGAGGGTGCACATCGCCAAACGGTGGCCATCGGTGGCGACGCTCCGAATGTGCGCCGGCGCAAGCTCAAGCAGCATGCCGTTCAGGAAGTAGCGCACATCCTGCTGAGCCATGGAGAAGCTGGTTTTCGAAATCAGCTGACGAAGCTGGGCTTGGGATAGGGTGAAGTCCGCGTCGGCCGTCCCTTCCTCTAAAGTGGGAAACTCCGCGGCCGGCAGGGTCGCCAGCTGAAAGCGCGATCGGCCCGATTTGAGCGTTGCTCTCTGCTCGTCAACGCTAAAGCTCACCTGGGCGCTATCGGGAAGCGCGCGCCATATATCCATGAGCTTACGAGCGGGGACGGTAATCTCACCATCTTGCTCCGCCGGCGATGCCAGTTCGAGTTCCGCGACCAGCTGAACTTCCAAGTCCGTACCCGTCATCAGCAGCTTTTTACCGCTGACCACCAGGCACAGATTAGAGAGCACCGGCATGGTCTGCCGCCGTTCCACTACCCCCGTCACCAGTTGCAGGGGCTTTAATAGGTCTTCGCGCGAAACGGCAAATTTCATGGACGGTCACTCTCTCGCTATGCGCTTCGGTAAGGGCGCCGAAGCCCTGTGGCTAGTGTAACGAAATCAAAGCCCTAGGCGGTAAGGAGGCGGACGAGATTTTTGTAGTCTTCCGCCAGGTCCCCGCTGCTCTCCCGGAGCTCTCCGACCTTTCGGCAGGCATGAAGCACCGTGGTGTGGTCCCGCCCCCCAAAGGCGTCGCCGATTTCCGGAAGGGAATGACTTGTTAGCTCCTTCGCAAGCGCCATGGCCACCTGCCGGGGCCGCGCAACCGCGCGGTTACGTCGCTTTGAATGAAGATCGGAGAGCTTGATTTTGAAATAATCCGCTACGGTCCGCTGAATATTATCGATCCCAACCTGACGCTCCTGAATCGCAATGAGATCGCGCAAGGCAAGGCGTACTTGATCAATGGTTACGGGCTTACCGGTGAAGTGAGCATTCGCTATCACTCGCTTCAAAGCCCCTTCTAGCTCACGCACATTGGAGCGAATGCGCTCGGCAATAAAGAAAGCCACGTCCGGCGGAAGCTCAACCCCTTCCTGCTCAGCCTTTTTTAGAAGAATAGCAACCCGATGCTCAAGCTCGGGCGGTTCCACGGCCATGGTCAAACCCCAGACGAAGCGCGACTTGAGCCGCTCCTCTAGGCCTTCGATCTCCCTGGGGTAACGGTCGCAGGTCAGCACCATCTGATGCCCCCGCTCGAGCAAGGCATTAAATACGTGAAAGAACTCCTCCTGGGACCGGAGCTTCTTCGCAAAAAACTGGATGTCGTCGATCAAAAGCGCATCAACGGACCGGTAGTAGTTCATGAAGTCCTGCATGGTGCCCTGCTGAAGCGCCGTCACCATATCTTGGACAAAGCGCTGGGAATGCAGGTAGACCACGGTCTTTCCCGGGCTATTCTTTTGGATCTGATTCCCCACGGCCTGCATAAGGTGGGTCTTCCCGAGCCCCACCCCTCCGTACAAAAGAAGTGGGTTGTAGGATTGGCCGGCGTTCTCCGCCACCTGCTGAGCCGCAGCCTTGGCCATTTCATTGGACCGGCCCACCACAAAGGACTCGAAGGTAAAACCGGGATTGAGGTCGTAAGCACTGGGTGCCGCGCTTCGGCTTGCCATACCCGGAGCGACCCGAGCTTCCTCCGCCGAAAGCGGAAGCCCCTCCGCTGCCATGGAACCCACCTCGAGCACCACCGAAAGCGGCTCCGTGGCCACCCGATCGACGAGGGCCCGAATTCGGCTTAGAAACTCCTCGGAGACCCGATCCCGCACATAAACGTTTGGAGCGAGCAGGCGCAGCGATTCCAGACTGGCCACCGGATGGAGGGGGCGAATCCAGGTGTTGAACTGCTGTGCGCTAAGCTCGTCTTGGAGATACCCAAGGCACTTGCGCCACACCACTGACTCCATCCCTTGCCCCCCGCCTCTTATTGATCAAAAAGTGATCAATCTTTCTTGTTTTCTGGTGACCGGCGCCCAATCTACCGTGCTGCACCGGTGTCTGGATAGGCTTTTCGAAAAAAACGCGCTGTTCGCGGAAAGCCAGGAATCATTGCTGCATCAAGCACCTGTGATGAAACGCGCTTCCGGAAGGGATGGCAAGGTACAACTCTGTGTGAATCCCTGGGGACAGCCTTAGGATAAGCTGTGGATAACTTTTCCATGCGCCCTCAATGTGGATAAGTCCCCACCCTATCCCCGTCTTGTCCCCGTCCTATCCCAGTTATTCCCCAAGCTTTTTCACACCCTTTGCGCGCCATAATTCTCTGTAAGAAGAAGACCCTAGGGTTCCTATCCACATGCCCGGCCCCCTTCAAAGGGTTAACAAAAAACAATCAGTTTTAAAAAAAGATCTTCTATTTATCTACCAACGATCCCTTTCCCCAAAACGGGAATGCGTCACTCCCCTAGGTGAGGAAAGCCAGCGATTGACACAGCTCAGGGGCACTTCTAGAATCCGCGTCCCTTTTGAGACGAGTGCCCGCTAAAGCGGGGACTTGCTTTAGACCCTTTAACCTTGGATGTGCGCCATGAAGCGGACCTTTCAACCCAGTGTAATCAAGCGCAAGCGGACCCATGGCTTCCGCGCCCGCATGGCCACTAGCAACGGCCGTAAGGTCATCGCTCGTCGTCGTAGCCGCGGTCGTAAGCGTCTGAGCGCTTAAGCATTCTCTTGCCGACAGCGCCGAACGCATTTCCTCGGGCGCACCGGCTTCTTGTCAAAGCTGAATTTGATGCCGTCTTCGCGTCGCCCGATTTAAGGCAACGCGGGGGTGGCGTTCTTTTGCTTGTTCGCTTGCGCCCCGAGCCGGGCCTTTCTCGCCTGGGTTTTGTGCTGGCCAAGCGCCATCTTAAGCGCGCCGTTGACCGTAACCGAGTGCGTCGTGCCTGTCGGGAAGCCTTCCGGCAACATCGCTTTCTTCGCCCCGTCGACGTTGTCGTTTTGGCGCAGGGGAACGCCAAGGCCCATCTCAAGGACCCCCTCACGGGGAAATTTACCGCCCTTTTCGAGCGCGTAGACAGTAAACTGGGCACCGCAGCGAGCGACGAAGGGTAGAGCCCGTGGGAAAAACCATTCTCCTTCGCCTGCTTGATGTCTATCAGTGGGCGCTTTCACCGTTGCTCCCCAGGTCCTGCCGTTTTTATCCAACCTGCAGCGCCTACGCGCGGGAAGCGATAACGGTCCATGGTGGGCTAAAAGGCGGTCTGCTCACGCTCAGACGCCTGCTAAAGTGTCATCCGTTTCACCCTGGAGGGGTCGATCTTGTACCCCCTCACCACCCAGCTCAGCAGAAGGACGGCCCATGAATTTGAATGAAATCGCCCGCTACGGCCTCATGGCAGCGATGGCGGTATTGGCCTACTTCATGTTGCTTGCCTGGAATGAAGACAGTGCGCAGCGCCAGGCGCTAGAGCAATCCCTGGTGACCACGCCCTTGCCACCGAGCGCCCCTAAGCCCGCCGGAGTTCCGGAGGAAGGGGTTCCGACGGCCTTCGAAGCCGAACCAACCGCTGACGAAATCCCTGGCGTTGCCGCGCCGCGCCGGCCGGCAGTCACCCCTGAAGGGGTGCTGGTTGAAACGGACGTGCTGCGACTCCGCCTAGATGCTTTCGGCGACCCCGCCTATGCGGCCCTCCGCGACCATCCGGTGTCCCTCGATGCCGCGGATCAGCCCTTTGTCATTCTCGAGCAGCGCGGCGGCTTCACTTACCTGGCGCGGAGCGGGCTAGTCGGTACGGATGGGTTGGACGGCGCCGGGCGCCGGGCGCGTTTTAGCCCCTCTAAAGAGGTTTTCCGCTTGGCGCCGGGAGCCGCAGAGCTTGAGATTCCGCTGGTTTATGAGGATCTGGAAAGGGGCCTGCGGGTGGAGAAGCGCTACACCCTGACTCGGGGCGACCACGCGATTCGTGTGACCTATCACGTGGAGAATTTCGGCTCGATGCCCCGAGCGCTTGCGCTTTACGGCCAGCTCAAGCGGTCCCCAGGCCTTGCCCCGGGGCAAAGCGAAAATGGCATGGGGCCCCGGTCCTACGTGGGCGCTGCCTTCACCACGGCAGAGTCGCGCTATGAAAAGGTCGATTTCGATGATCTCGATGACGCCCCCTTCTCCCTGAGCCAAGCCGGGGGCTGGCTGGCCATGCTTCAGCATTACTTCCTAGCTGCTTGGGTGCCGAGTGCCGGGGACCAAGCGTTGCGCTATAGCGGGCGCGCCCTAGGCGATGGCACCTATGTGGCGGAGTTTGTGCAGCCTCAGGTGACGGTCCCCGCCGGCACCGCCGCGGACTTCGAAGCGAGCCTTTATGTGGGGCCCAAGGCCCAGGCGCGGCTAGAAGCCCTGGCACCGAACTTGAGCCTCACCGTGGATTACGGGTTCCTCTGGTGGATCGCCGTGCCCCTCTTCCAGCTCCTCGAGCTCCTGAACCATCTAGTACACAACTGGGGACTGGCCATTATCTTGCTCACCCTTACGGTGAAGCTGCTCCTCTACCCCCTTTCCGCAGCGGCCTACCGGTCCATGGCGAACATGAAGAAATTCGCCCCGGAAATGCGCCGGCTGCAGGAGCTCCACAGCGATAACCGGCAGAAACTGTCAGAAGAAATGATGGCGCTCTACAAGAAAGAGAAGATCAACCCCATGGGGGGTTGCCTCCCCATGCTGCTTCAAATGCCGGTTTTCCTGGCGTTGTACTGGGTACTGTATGAATCCGTAGAGCTTCGCCAAGCGCCCTTCCTGTTCTGGATCCAGGATCTGGCCGCCATTGACCCCTACTTTGTGCTTCCCCTCTTGATGGGGGCGACCATGTATTTCCAGCAAACGCTGAATCCCCCGCCCCCCGATCCCATGCAGGCCCGGGTGATGAAGCTCATGCCGGTGATGTTTACGGTGCTGTTCTTGTTCTTCCCCTCCGGCCTCGTGCTGTACTGGTTGACGAACAACGTGCTGTCCATCGCCCAGCAATGGTGGATTACGCGGCAAATCGAAGCAGCGGCGAGCCGCTAGGCCCTCATGGGCGACACCATTGCGGCGATTGCCACCGCACCGGGTCTTGGTGGCATCGGCGTTATCCGGCTATCGGGACCGGAGGCCCGGGCGGCGGGTCTAAAACTGAGTGGCCGGCGCACCCTGACGCCCCGCTATGCGCACTACGCGTGCCTGCGCGATGGCGCCGGGGAAACGCTCGACGAGGGCCTCGTGATCTACTTCCCTGGCCCCCATTCCTTTACGGGAGAGGACGTCGTAGAGCTTCAGGGCCATGGTGGCCCGGTGGTGCTCGCGGCCTTGCTCGAGCGTTGCCTTGAGCTTGGGGCCCGGCAAGCGAACCCCGGGGAGTTTACGCAGCGCGCCTTTCTGAACGATCGGATGGACCTGCTCCAAGCTGAAGCGGTGGCAGACCTTATTTCCGCGCGGTCCCTTGGGGCCCATCGCGCCGCCCTTCGATCCCTCTCCGGGGAATTCTCCACCGCCGTTCATGCCTTAGAAGCCCAGCTGAGTTCGCTCCGCGTGTGGGTAGAAGCTGCCCTCGATTTCCCTGACGAAGACCTCGACCTTCTCGCCGATCCCGCTGTTGCGGAGCGCTTAGCCACTCTCGAGTCCGACCTTGCGGCGCTCCTGGCGCGAAGCCAAAGCGGCCGCGTAATGAACGAGGGGGTTCGGGCCGTGCTGCTTGGGGAGCCTAATGTTGGTAAGTCTTCACTTATGAATCGGCTTACGCAGCATGAGACCTCAATTGTGACCGATCGCCCGGGAACGACCCGGGACATCGTTCGGGAACAGGTGCTCATCGACGGCATCCCCCTGCTGCTTTTGGACACCGCGGGGCTGCGGGATAACGCGGATGTGATCGAAGCGGAGGGGATCCGTCGGGCCCATGCGGCCGCGGGGGAAGCGGAGCTCCTGCTGTATGTCAGCGACTTCCGGGACACGACCCTCGCTGCCCTTACCCGCGCGGAGTTAGAGGCGCGCCTGGGCTGGGTCCTGCCCCCCGTGGTGCTCCATCTGCGTAATAAAAGTGATCTCGCCTCCGAGGCATTCCAGCCATCCACCGCCAAAGAGGAGGGGCGCTTACCCACCGTGGTGGTCAGTGCGCGCACCGGCGCAGGGTTGGAAGACCTCAAGGCGGCCCTCAAGGCGGCCCTGGGGGCGCAAGCACCGGAGGGCAGTTTCTC